>NMUI01000225.1 GCA_002221445.1 Phenylobacterium zucineum
ATAAACGAAAGAGAGCCGGGTTGGCCAAGGCGTACCGCACATAGGCCTGACCCGTAGCGGCAAAGCCGGCGGCCCCGCCCCGGCTGCCCTCATGGCGGCGTCCTGTGCCGCGTAAAGGCCATCAGCCGCATGGGCGCAAAGCGCGTAGAGCAGACTCTGTTTTTGGGAAAGTGGCGATAGACCGCCGTCGGGCTGACCCCTGCCCGTCGGGCAACTTCGCGCAGGCTCAATCCGTCCGCCGACTGGGTTTCCAGCAGGTCAAGCCCCGCCGTCAGCAGGGCGGCGCGCAAGTCCCCATGATGATACGGACGCTTGCCATTTCCGATGTTGACAGTGTTACCATCTGATGCCATGTTGTCACTGTAAACATTTTATCGACCCCACTCAAGCGCAGGTCTGCCATGTCGAGTCCCATCGAAACCGCCATCCGTGCCACGGTCGCTAAGGGCCTGGGCGTGGTCGCTGACTTCAATCGCGCCCGCCTCGCCGCAGGCTCCGCCTCCAACCCCTATCTCGAAGGCGTCCACAAGCCGATGGAAGCCGAACTGACCCTAGATAGCCTGAAGGTCACCGGATCCATCCCCCGGGACCTGGACGGTCGCTATCTGCGCATCGGGCCCAATCCGGTGACTCCACCCGTTCCGGCGGCTTACCACTGGTTTACCGGAGACGGCATGGTCCATGGGGTGCGCCTGAAGGATGGCCAAGCCCTCTGGTACCGCAATCGCTGGATTCGGTCGCGCAAGGTTTCCAGAGCGCTCGGAGAACCGGACGCGCCCGGCCCGCGCCATGGTACCTTCGACACCGTCAACACCAATGTCTTAGGCCACGCCGGGACAAGCTGGGCCCTGGTGGAAGCCGGTGGCTATCCGGTGCGACTGGGTGAAGACCTCGAAACCCTGGCCCATGATCCCTTTGGTGGAACCCTGAAGGGCAGCTTCTCCGCCCACCCGCACCTGGACCCCGACACAGGCGATATGCACGCCATTTGCTATGAGGGGTCTGAACTCGACACCATCAGGCATGTGGTTGTGAACGCCCAAGGCCAAGTGACCCGGGAACTGCCCATACCGGTGCGCAATGGTCCGTCCATCCACGACTGCATGATCACCAAATCCTATGTGATCATTCTCGACCTGCCGGTGACCTTCTCCATGAAGACCCTGCTGGCCGGGCACACCTTCCCCTATCGTTGGAACCCCGACCATCGAGCTCGGGTTGGTCTGCTGCCCAAGACCGGAACCGCCGATCAGATCATCTGGTGCGATGTGGCACCCTGCTATGTCTTCCATCCCTGCAACGGCTTTGAGACCGAGGACGGCAAGGTCATCCTCGATGTTTGTGCTCACGACACCATGTTCGCCGACACCACAGGCGGCCCGGATTCCAACACCGTGCCCTTCGAGCGTTGGACGATTGATCCTCAGGCCCAGTCGGTTGCCCGCCGGGTAATCGACCCGGACGGTCAGGAATTTCCCCGCCCCAACGAAACCTTGATGGGTAAGCCCTACCGCTATGCCTACACCATGGCCCTTCCCAAGGGGTTCGACGCCGCGGCACCGGGTCAGGGCCGGCTCTACAAACATGACCTGGAGGCTGGAACGCGCCAGGTTCACGACTTCGGGGACGGCCACCTGCCCGGCGAATTCGTCTTCATTCCGAGGTCTGGTGCCAAGGCCGAGGATGAGGGCTGGCTCATGGGCTATGTCATAGACCTCCAGGCTGAAACCTCCGCCCTGGTCATCCTGAACGCCGACGATTTCGAGGGTCCACCTCAGGCAGAGATCCACATCCCCCACCGAATTCCCCCCGGCTTCCACGGCAACTGGGTGCCTACCGCCGCCTGACCGACGTCAGATTTCCCTGCCCGCCTATTTAGCCGCCACGGCAATCCGTCGATAGGTGGCGCAAAGGGTCGGGTCGGGAAAATCCATGGTCTACAAACTCTACGGCACGCCAGGGTCGCTCTATACCGGCAAGGCGCGGTCCTATCTGATCAAGCAGGGCATACCCTTCGAGAACCGGGCCGCCGGCGAGGCCCGCTTCCGGGCGCAGATCGTCCCCCAGACCGGCCGATGGATCATCCCCATTCTCGAGGCCGATGACGGCGCCCTGGTTCAGGACGGCTCGGAAATCATCGCCCTGTTTGACGCCCACCTGGCGGCCTCGCCCTACCTGCTCGGCGGTCGCCCGACCCTCGGGGACTATGGCCTCATCGCCCCCCTCTACGCCCACCTGGCCCGCGATCCCTACCCCGCCCAGATCATGAAGCAGACCGCCTTTAGGGTCTGGCGCTGGACCGAGCGGATGAACGCCGCCGACCAGGACGCCGGAGAGTATGGCGAGGTCGCCCCCGACCTCTTCGGCGGCGACAGGGTTCCCGGTACCCTGAAAGCCTACTGGCCTTCGTCGCCGAGGACTATCTGCCCGAGGTCCGCGCCTATGTCGCCTTCACCAATGCCTGGATCGCCAACCACCCCAACCTCCAAGCCGGAACTAACGGCCTGCCCCGCAAACAGGACCGCGGCATCGGCATGACCAGCTTTAACTGGCGCGGCCACGAGATCACCGTGGCCGTCATGCCCTACCGCATCTACCTGCTGCAGAAGATCCAGGACTCTTCGACGGGGCGGTGCCTGCGGACCAGGCGGTTATGTCCAGCCTGCTGGAAGAGACAGGCCTCGCGGACCTTGTGACCCTGAGGGCGAGCCGCCGGATCGAGCGGCGGGATCATCTGGAGGTTTGGGTTCAGGGGGGAATATTCTAGTTGCGTTGATGTTAGGGTGATGGTAGGTTAAATATTGTTGTTTATTTTGAATCATCAATCAGCAATGTAATAAGTCTATTTCATAGAATGTTACCATAACTGCTTTATCTTGATCCATCCTAGCGATCGTAGTATTGCTCGTCAAATTTAGTTTCAGCTATTACTTTGTCGACCAACTATCATGTCGGTAAGTCGTTCTAGCTGCCGACAAAGGATTCTCCTTGGGAAGGCGGTATGAAAACGCTATACAAATTTGTTGGCAGCAGTGAAGCAGTCAAAAACATTGTATCAGGTTTACTCAAATTTACCAAGATTGAAAAGCTGAACGATCCGTCAGAACTCGCACCAGTTATGAACCGGGACGCAGTTCGCCATTCACTCGCTTCGATGAGGGAAATTGGATATAGCGGGGAGCAATTCGATTGGCTGGGATGTCAGGAGGCTACCTTGCGGCTTCTGTCTCCAGAGACCCGAATTCTCTCCCGCCCAGCTTCTGTGGAACTAGCTAATGAAACGCTACACCTACCGGTCTATGACGACCTCGATTTCATGGAGCGTCAGGTTCTTCAAACGATAAATCTAATTCGCTCCCGCGTCGGCGTTTTGTCGCTTACCGAACGGTTCGACTCACTTCCAATGTGGGCTCACTACGGCGCGCAAGCTCAAGGTTATGTCCTACGTTTTGACGACCTAGACCAGGAGTTTCCTGGTGACGAAACGGGCAGCCTTAACGCGGTCAAGCCCGTTCGATATGTAGAAGATCTAATTGGGTTAACCCATGACCCCTGCACACAGGACAACCTGTTCTTCTGTAAATTTCTTGATTGGGGCTACGAGCGTGAATGGCGAGTGGTTAGCGCCCTATCATCCTGCCAAACCGGCCATGATGGGAAAATGCATCTGCGAACTTT
>NMUI01000226.1 GCA_002221445.1 Phenylobacterium zucineum
GCGAGTCTTGGTAAGAACCTGGCTCGGCACCACGTTCGATTCACCCGGCAGCAGAAGCACGTCGTCATAGGTGAGTCCAACAAAGGCAAAAGGATCAGATTGTGTCATTAGAGCCCTAAATCGAGAGGAATGCGGTGGGGCAATTCTACCGCCCGAGAGGTGCCAATAATCTTGGCCTAAAGCAATAGGCGCTTGGCATTTTCAAGTAACCTAAAGTTTGACTGCGCGGGTGCAAGAGCCCGTGCCCCTACGTGGAGGTTCGGCATTTGACCAGACTTCGGCCAATAACAGGGATGCTGGTTCTTCTCGGCACCCTGATGGCAACTCTCCTTGGCGGTCTAGCAGCATCTCCGGCCCAGGCCGCAGACTGCAAGCCAGCCGACCCAACCCTCCCCTACATCGTCGAGGGCACGCTGCTCAACAACGGCGAGACCCCGCTCAAGGGCGTGCAGGTGAACCTAACCGGCAACGGCGTCACCGACTGTGTTTTGTCTGACGAAAACGGCTACTTCATGTTGACCGTTGCGAACCCAGCCAAGTACACGGTCTCGATCGATAAGTCGACCCTGCCAAGCGGCGTCGGCGTTGACCCAGCCGACCAGGCCATGCAGGTTGTCGACCTCACGGCAACCAGCGACCAAGGTGTGATCTTTCCGATCGGTAAGGTCGCCGACACCTCGGTCCCGATCTGGGCTCAGCTGGCCGACCGCCTGTTTAACGGCCTCAACATGGGCCTTCTACTCGCTCTCGCATCCATCGGCATCTCGCTAATCTTTGGAACCACCGGCTTTAGCAACTTCGCCCACGGTGACATGGTCTCACTCGGCGCCATGCTCACCTGGTTCATGACACAGATTCTCCACTGGCCGATCCTGATTGCCGGCGGCGTCGCCATCCTTGGTGTCGGCGCCTCTGCCTACCTGCAAGATGCCGCCATCTGGCGCCCACTGCGCAAGCGCCGCCTGGGCCTAAACCAAATGATGATCGTCTCGATCGGCTTCTCGATCGTGTTCCGCTACCTGATTCTCATCTTCTTCGGCGGTGACACCAAAGACCTTGGCAGCACGACCGAACCAGTTTCGTGGATGGGCCCAATCACCACCACCAACACCTCGCTAATCGGCATGGGTATCAGCGCCGTCGCCCTAGCCGGCGTCGCCCTGTTCCTAACCCGCACCCGCATCGGCAAGGCGACTCGCGCGGTCAGTGACAAC
>NMUI01000227.1 GCA_002221445.1 Phenylobacterium zucineum
CATCAAAGACCGACGCAAGGCGATTGGCCTCAGCCAAACCGCGCTTGCCGCAAGCGCGGGCGTCGGACGTCAGTGGCTGGTGGCGGTCGAACGTGGAAAGCGAGGGGCGGAGCTAGCGCTGATCTTTCGCGTGCTGGACGCCCTCGATATGCCCCTGATGACGGGCATGCCCAAGACCGACGAGACACCCAAGTCTGTCATCGATCTGGACGCGATCATCGCCGCTTCCGCCGAGGATCGGCCATGACCAGCGAGCTGATCGCACTCATGGCCGGAGAAGAGGTGGGGCGCGTCACCCGCCACGCACGCGGTCGGCTCACCTTCACCTACGCCGAAGCATGGCGTGAGTCGACGAGCGGCTACCCTCTGTCACTTTCAATGCCGCTCGCTGCCCGTGAGCACGGCCCCGATGTCGTCGCGGCCTTTCTCTGGGGGCTGCTCCCTGACAATGAAATGGTGCTGGAGCGGTGGGCGCGGAAGTTTCAGGTGTCCGCTCGCAACGTCTTCGCCCTCATCGAACATGTCGGGGAAGACTGCGCTGGGGCGGTGCAGTTCGTCCGCCCCGATAGGCTCGCTGCCATCCAAAGCGGGGCGGAAGACGGGATCGACTGGCTTGATGAGGCCGATCTGGCGGCTCGCCTGAAGGCACTGCGCGAGGATCACGCCGCCTGGCGCATGCCGCGTGATGTTGGCCAGTTCAGCCTCGCGGGCGCTCAGCCCAAAACCGCCGTCCTGCATGTTCAGGGCAAGTGGGGCATTCCGCGCGGACGGATCGCCACCACCCATATTCTGAAGCCGCCGACCGGTGCCTTTGATGGGCATGCCGAGAACGAACATCTCTGCCTACGCATCGCCCGCAAGCTCGGTATGCCGACCGCCTCGACCGAGGTGTTGCAGGCGCGGGGCGAAGTGGCCATCGCCGTCGAACGCTACGACCGGATCTTCAGCGGGAAGGACATCGTGCGTGTGCACCAGGAGGATGTCTGTCAGGCGCTCGGACTGCCGCCGACCCGCAAATACCAGAACGAGGGCGGCCCAGGCGTCGCCGAGGTGGCGAACCTTATTCGGCTCTATTCCAGTGCGCGGGATGAGGATGTCGGGCGGTTCGTCGATGCGGTGCTGTTCGACTTCCTGATCGCCGGTCCCGACGCCCATGCCAAGAACTACTCGCTCTTGATCGGCGCTTCGGCTCGTATCCGCCTCGCGCCCCTCTATGACATCGCCAGCATCCTGCCCTATGACGACTACGACCTGCACAAGGTCAAACTGTCTATGAAGGTCGGTGGGGAATACGGGCTCCTCGATATTCGCAGACGGCATATCGAGCGCATGGCAAAAGACGCCAAGCTTTCTCCCGAGGCGGTGCTGGCGCGCTTCAAGGACTTGGCGCAGCGGTTACCGGACGCTGCGAGCGAGGCCGCCGCCCAGGCCGCCGAAGCAGGCCTTACGTCTCACGTCATTGAACGCCTGGTCAGCCGGTTGGTGAAGCGGGCGAGAGCCTGCCTCGCGCTTTGTGACGACCCGTCGTCCTGAGCATCCGAAGCACGATGGTGATGGTGGTGATGAAGAAGATGATCGTCACCGAGATCGTCATGGTCATCCTTGCCCCGGTATGGCGCATAAAGGCGACCTCACTTCATGGGGCTTTATGGCCGAACGCGGCTTAGCCTCAACGCGGCTCGCTTCCGCACTCCACTTGCGTTTCGATTGTGCAGCTCCGCCCCGGCCCACCGGCCAAGGACGTTTGAGCCCAAGCCTACTCCGTCCGGCCAGAGCCGCCCCATGAGGTCGCAATCACGCGGCCTCCCAACACTGGGGCAAGGCCATGACGAAAGATCGGTTCGACATTCATCAGCACATCACCAACCAGATTATCACCGCCATCGAACAGGGCGCAGGCGACTTTCAGCTCCCCTGGAGCCGAGGCGGCAATATCACCCGCCCCACCAATATCGCATCCAAAAAGGCCTATCGCGGCGTGAATGTGGTGGCCCTATGGGCGGCGTCGGAAGCTTGCGGCTACACCGCTGGTATCTGGGGCACCTACCGCCAATGGTCCGAAGCAGGCGCGCAGGTCCGCAAGGGTGAGAAATCCTCCTACGTCGTCTTCTACAAGGAACTCGAATACGCCCGCGACGAGGAGGGGGCCGACTCCACGACCGAGACCCGACTGTTCGCCCGCGCCACGCCTGTCTTCGCCGCTGAGCAGGTGGAAGGGTTCATCCAAGAGCCCGCTAGCGACCGCCCCGAGATCGAGCCGATTGACGCTGCCGAAGCATTCGTGGCAGCGACCGGGGCGACCATCGCCCACGGTGGTGATCGGGCCTACTACCGCCCATCCACCGACAGCATCCAGCTTCCGGCTAAGGTGGCCTTCACCGGCACGGCCACCAGCTCGCCGCAGGAGGCCTACTACTCGACCCTGCTGCATGAGCTGACCCACTGGACGGCCCCGGAGCACCGTTGCAACCGCACCCTAGGCAAGCGCTTTGGCGATGACGCCTACGCCATGGAAGAGCTGGTCGCGGAGCTTGGCGCAGCCTTCCTCTGCGCCGACCTTGGCATTACGCTGGAACCGAGACTCGACCATGCGCAATACCTTGCCTCTTGGCTGGAGGTCCTTAAGGCAGACAATCGGGCGATCTTTGCAGCGGCTAGTGCTGCATCGAAGGCGGCGGAGTTTCTGGCCAACAGGGACCTTTGAACCTCCCAAACACACCTCCGCTCCCACCACGTGTTCGTGTTATGTTCCCGCGCCAACGCTAGCGATTCGACTGGACAGTGGTTACCGCGGCGGGCAACTCTCGCTGAGACTACTAAGGGCCGATCGGGTTGGGAGTTAAACGTCAGTGTGGCTGGATCTCGATGAAGAATCCTTGTAATATTCTGCCGCAGAAAGTATTGATGAGAAAACGAACGGCAAAATGAAAAGCTCTATCGCAACATCTCAGTCTAGAAACGTCCTAAATTTCAGGAAACCCCTGACTGCGCAGATAGAGTGCCGGGATAATTTGGATTTCATGCGGTCGCTGAAGAAGGAGTCGATGAAGCTCATCGTCACCTCGCCGCCCTATAACATTGGAAAAGACTACGAGAAACGCACCAGCAACGAAATCTACATTGAGCAACAAAGCTTGGCCATCGCCGAAGCGGTTCGCTTGCTACACCCGGAAGGGTCAATCTGTTGGCAGGTGGGCAACCACGTCGATGACGGTGAGATTTTCCCACTCGACATCCTGCTCTACCAAAAATTCAAAGACCTTGGACTGAAGCTCCGAAACCGGATTGTCTGGACATTCGGGCATGGCCTTCATTGCCAAAAGCGATTTTCAGGGCGTCACGAAACGATCCTGTGGTTCACCAAAGGCGACGACTACACGTTCAATCTCGACCCCATTCGCATCCCCTCCAAGTACCCCGAGAAGAAGCATTTCAAGGGGCCGAACAAGGGCAAGGTTTCCAGCAATCCGCTCGGGAAAAATCCAACAGACGTGTGGGACATCCCCAACGTGAAATCCAATCATGTGGAGAAACTTGATCACCCTTGCCAATTCCCGGTCGGGCTCGTGGAGCGTCTCGTGCTCGGGCTGACCAACAAGGGTGACAATGTGCTCGACCCCTATCTAGGCGTCGGCTCGTCCGCAGTGGCGGCACTGAAAAACGGTCGGCACGCCTACGGCTGCGATATCGTCCGCGACTACGTGGACATTGCGCAGGAGCGCATCGAGATGCTGCTCGATGGAAGCCTGAGGACCCGGCCGATGAACAAGCCCGTCTATCAGCCACCGCTGCGGGATGAACAATGAAATTTGCCGGTGCCTACTCACTTCATAACGGTGATGCCGAGTGGGAGCGTCGGGAGCTTTCGGATTGGCTGACCGACCTCTTTGAAGCGCCAAACATCGCAATCGAGCCTGGCTGCACGGGACAAATCCGTAACCACCTTCGCGATGAGCTAACTAACGCTGGGTGGTCGTACAACGTGAGGATCGATCCGCGGTTCGATTTGACCGTCACAGGCATGAGCCACGACCTGGCCTTCCAGATTCAAACGGGCAACATCAGTCGTGCGATGTATGACCTTCTGAAGCTGCAATACCTGTGGACGCAAAAGAAAATCGAAGCAGCTGCACTCGCTGTTCCGACCAAGGATGCTGCGGCAATCATTGGATCTAACGTCTCACAAGTAGATCGCGTTTGGGGTGAACTCCAAATGTTCGATCGTATTGTTACGATGCCGTTGTTGGTAGTTGCGTTCGAATAGAATCGTCAGGGGGCTCGATGGACAAGGAATACAAGATCGAGGTCGTGCCTCAGCACGAGCGGAAGGCCTACATCGACGCGCAGCTCAGTTCTGCAACGGAAACGACAACGAGCCACGATGTCTACGATGGCGCCGCGACAACCCTGAAGGTTGTGCGCATCCCGCTCAATATGCCGCTCTTTCGTATGGCGAACGGGCGAACCCAAGCCGATCAGGCATCTTACATTGCCGACAAGGAGCTGCCTGACGACTATTTCAGCGCGGGGGAAGAGAACGACACCGTCCAAGCTGTTCAGCAACGCTTGCTGCGTCGCATTTCTAACGAAGGGCCAGAATCAATCGCGTCGATCTTCGACGAGCTGGAACGGGACACGCAAACCGACCCAATCATGATCACCCCGTCGGGCGTCGTGGTGAATGGCAATCGTCGGCTTATGGCGATGAGGGCACTCTACGCGAATCGCCAGGCGGATTTTCCCAGTTTTGAAACCGTGCGCTGCGCCGTGCTTCCTCCCCTCGGAGCGGAAGAAGTCGATGACATCGAAGTGCGTCTTCAGATGCGACCGGAAACGAAGCTGTCCTACAGCTGGATTTCCGAAGCCCTGAAGGTTGAGAAGAAGCTGGAGACCAAGAAGTCGGAAGATGCAGTTGCTCGCCTGATGCGCAAGCGCCCAGGGGATATCAAGAAGGTCGTCGCGGCGCTCCAGTACGCTCGCATCTATCTAACTGAATGGAAAAAGCGACCCGCCGACTACAGCCTCGTTGAGGGTGGACAGCAGTTTTTTGGCGACCTCGTGGGGCGAATGAAGAATAAGTCCGGCTCCTTGCGGGACGCAAATCTTCGCCTAGCTTGGGTCATGTACGACAATCGCTCTAGCCTTGGCGGGCGGTTATACGACTACAACAAGATCGTGGGCGAAAAGGCTGAAGAGGTCCTCACGCAGCTTGTCGACCGCATCGAGCTCAATATCGATGATCCAGCAGAGGATGGAGTTGAAGAACCGGCGACGGAGGAGTTTGAAATCGATCTGGGCGACGAACCCGCCGACGACAAATTCACCACGGTGATCGACGTCCTCGACGACGAAACACGCCGCGACGACGTATTCGACCAACTTCGTGCCGTTTGCCAGACGATTATGGACGCCGGCAGGGCGACCAAGCTTGGCAACGCTGCACTGCTTGCTGCGCGTGACGCGAACACGCGGCTGGCTGAAATCGATCTGAGCGGTGCAGATCCGAAGACCTTCGACGGCATCACCAAGCAGCTTGAGAACGTCGTCCATCGAGCGACCGAGTTGATCGCCAAGGTCGCAGAGATCAAAGCCGGCAAAGCAAATAAGCCTGGGAAGAGCCAGGAAAGCTAATGGCTGGGCCAGTCTCCATCGCGATCTTCTATGACGCCGATCGCGTCGAGGGCCGCATTGTCCTCGAAACCCCCGCCACCACTCCGATCTGGAACCGCATACGACAGTCGGCCACCGCCTCCGGTGCAAACTACGCGCTGAGCTCAGACACCGTCCGCATTGACTGGCCGGGCGTGCTTTCGATCATTCGGGAATACAGCCGGCTACAGAAGTCGCTCGACTTTCGCTTCCGCGTTGGCAACGACGAAGCGCGCGAACGGATCACCCGTTTTACGCAGCAATACCAGCAGGTGCGGGCAGCAAAGACTGCAGCGCCGACGCTTTTATCGACAGATGAGATTGAAGCGAAGCTCGCCGCAGCTGGCTTCACAAAGCGAAAGCTCAGGGACTTCCAACTCCGCGACCTTCAGCGCCTCGTTTCTCTTAGCAATGGCGCGAATTTCTCCGTTCCCGGCGCAGGCAAAACAACAGTCACGCTCGCTCTGGATATCGTCACGCGTAAGCCGGGAGAACACCTGTTTGTCGTAGGGCCAAAGGCATCTTTCCCAGCTTGGCGTGAAGTCGTGGCGGAGTGCATGGATCCGGCCGCGCCGAACTTCAATGCTCAACCCTTCCAGGTGTTATCGGGAACCGCCGACCAAATTCGACGCGAGCTTGAGAGCGGGAAAACACGTTTTGTCATCAACTACGACCTGCTCATCCAGGTCCCTACCATCATCTCAGAGTATCTCGCGACCCATCCGGTGCACCTTGTCCTCGACGAGTCTCATCGGATGAAGGCCGGTCTGAATTCGATGCGAGGTGCCTTCTTGCTCGGGGTCGCCGACCTTCCGATTCGCCGTGACATTCTTAGCGGCACGCCCATGCCTCAAGGGCCGACAGACATTCAATCGCAACTCGACTTTCTTTGGCCGGGTGCCGGCCTTGGCGGGCAGATTATCCGAGGTGAGGCACCCAGGGACGTGCTCGCGAACCTGTATGTCCGCACCACGAAGCAAGACCTGAAATTACCGCGTCCGCTTAGACACTTCGAGCACGTGTCGATGGCCGAGGGTCAGATGGCTCTCTACGGGATAGTAAAAAGCGAATTTCTCCGCCAAGCGAGCCTGCTGCGCTTCGAAACTCGTGTGGATATTCCAGCGGCGCGGCGGTCTATCATGCGTCTGCTACAGCTTTCGGCGAACCCTACCCTTGTCCTGCGTTCGATCATGGACGACGCGCTGGAGGTCAATTCAGGCATACTTGATAAGGTCATAGCGGAGGGACCTTCCACCAAGATGCGCGCGGTGGCTGAAAAGGCTCGCGCGCTTGCCGCTGAGGGTCGCAAGTCCGTCATCTGGACAATCTTCACCGACACCATCCAGCAGATGGAAACGCTGCTTGCCGACCTCAATCCCGTAAGTCTTTACGGTGCGGTTCCATCTGGCGAACCGACCGACCCGCTGACGCGTGAGGGACGTATCCGCCGCTTCCACGAGGATAAAAACTGCAAGGTCATGATAGCAAATCCGGCGGCGGCGGGCGAAGGCATCAGTCTTCATCATGCTGCGCACGATGCGATCTATCTGGACCGAAGCTACGTCTCGACCCACTACCTTCAATCTATCGACCGAATCCACCGCCTTGGCCTGGCGGAGGGCGTTGAGACCAACATTTGGATTTATCAGACACTCGCTCCGAGTGGCCTTGGATGCATCGATCATTCAGTCAGTAGACGGCTTGCCCAAAAGCTTCGAGCCCTTCAGCAAATGCTGGATGATCCGGACCTCAACGACATTGCCCTAGACGAGGAAAACGCCGACGACCCCATCGCCTGGGACATCGATCCCGACGACGTGCGGGACCTTATCGAGGAGCTTGAGGGCAAGGTCGCTTACGACGAAGAGAGCGCGGAGTGACGACGAGCGCTTCAACGTCTGCACTACAGCTCAGCATGAGCGCCTTGTCTGCACTCTACGCCGTTCGCGCTTACGGGCTTGCACATCCCGACGCTACGCTCGCAGAGATCATTGAAAGTCTACGGCGGTCTGACGCCGATATGAGCGCGGTGAATTTCAGCGGTGCAGTCGCCTTTCACAACGCTCTTGATCTGCCGGCGCCCGATGCTCCCGCCGGCTTTTTTCGCGCCACGCTCACGGCCTGGATCAACCACGCTGAGCCTTGGTGGCTCCGACTTTTCCCCTACGGCAGAGAGCGCGTTCTCGCTGCGCTGACGCCTGATGAAATCCAATGCTTTCGTGCGGCCACACTACTGCAGGATCCGCCTGAGGCTGAGATATGCGAGTGGTGGGACGAGCTCGCGAACCTTAGGCGCGCGGCCGAAAATGCTGACCTGACGGAGCAGGGTCGCGAGGCTGAACGCTGGTCGATGGACTACGAACGGGAGCGCCTAAACGCACTCGGCATTGAGCTTCGCCCGAAGTGGGTAGCCATCGAAAACAATGGCGCGGGTTTCGACATCCAGTCCTACGATGCGGGGCAAGTCGAGCCCGTCTCCCGGCTCATTGAGGTCAAGTCCTCAAGCCAAACTCCACCCCGTATGATCCTGACACGAAACGAGTGGGAAACTGCATCCCGCTTTGGCGAGCGATACTTCTTCCACGTCTGGTCGGTGCCTTCGAAAGTTCTCAAAGTCCTATCGTCCGCCGAGATCGAGCCACACATCCCTAAGGACCGTGGCGTCGGGCGTTGGGCGGAAACAGTGATTCCAGTTTCTTGATCAGACCTCCATCGCGCGTGGTGCCATACGCTGCTTCGTTTGGGTGAGCGTTCTGCATCAGGCCCGCTGACGTTCAACCCAGCTCGCTTCCTCCACCTTCGGCTCCGTGCAGCTCCGCTCCCTACGGGCGTGCTGACGCACGGGGTGTGATCGCCAGCTCATAGCCTGCTGCCTTGGCTCCCCATGAAGCCGCGGGATGGTCCCGCGGTGGAAATGAAGGAGACAGATCATGGCTAAACACTCTCAACCTCAACCGGCTGGACGCAAACCCACCCATCGCCTCTACCGTGTCGTCGGCGACGGCGAAAACGCCTCCTGGACCCCCATCGGGGCGGCGTGGCCAAACAAGGACGGTATGGGCTTCTCGCTCACCTGTGACGCCGTTCCACTTCAAGGCCGCATCCTCATGCGCGCCATCACCGAGCGCACCGAAGCCCGTGGAGGTCAGCAATGACCTCCCAATGCTTCACCACCAGCCGCATCCGCGACCTCAACGATGCGTTCCGTCAACGCGGTCTTGCCTCCGGTCAATGGATGCTCACACGCGGCGTAGCCGACAAGGGCGCTGAATTCGTCGCCAATGCGTTCTTGCAGGTTCAGTCTTTCGACAATTTCACCTCGGGTAATGATCCTTACGGCGAGCACGATTTCGGGTCGTTCGAACTCGCTGGTGAGCACCTGTTTTGGAAGATCGACTATTACGATCCCACCCTCTCGTGGGGCTCTGACATACCCGAGTGTGCACAAGCGACCAGTCGCGTCCTCACCCTCATGCTGGCCTCAGAATATTGAGGCCAGCCATGGACAGAAACCTAACGACCATGGAGTTCGTGATCGAGTGGCAGGGCTACCGCGTTCAGGTGGACTACCAGCCCAACTGGCTCGGCAGTGCCTCCCATCTTTCCGTTGCGCATTTTGACATCACCACCATCGAGCCGCCGCGCGCGCCGTTGCCGATCACCGAGACCGGCTATCGGTCGCATTTCCTCCACCCCGACGAGGTGGCCGCTTACGGCGGACCGGAAGCTTTTGTCAGAGCGTGGCTTGACGCCAAAGCCAAAGGCGCGGGCTGGAAGGCAGCCCATGCCGCTACTCAGCAGCTCGATTTATTCGGAGGCGGCTAACGCATCAGCTAGTGTGCTAACGAATCATTTACTGTGCTAACGGCATGCTTCGATGAAAGCGTGATCGCTTTTATCGAAATGGACGCCGAATTCGTTGGTGGCGTCGCGTCCTTCTACTCTGACTGCGCCGATCGGTCTCGGCCAATCTCAACCGTCCCAAAAAGTGGCTTTTAATTAGCACACAAATTAGCACAGCAAGATTTTAAAATCCAAAAATAACCATAAAATACAGATGTTTAAATAAAATACGATTAGACTCAAAATCTATTGCCGAGAGGCGTGCTGGTTCGAGTCCGGCCTGGGGCACCAGTGGAAGGGAAGATCGCGGACTCAACGCCTACCGCCTTGATCTGTGGCAAATAGGTTTTCCCGCCCCTGGTCATACCGGCGCAGGCCGGTATCCAGATACATCCGCTGTGCCGACCGTATCGGTAGAATGGCCGTCGATGTTTGGGCAGGACAAGGGCGGCTGATCTTGCTCTATTCGCCATCTCACTGAGGGCGATTCAGGCCACTCAGACGCGGCGTTGCATTGCGTTTTCGATAGGAGGAAAAGGTCCGTGCCGACATTGGATTGGATCGGCAAGTCGGCGGTGGTGAACCATCATCGGGACGTGCCGACGCGGCTCCTGCATTGTGACTCTGAGCTTTCCTTCGGCGACCCTGAAGCCGGGAACCTACTGGTCCAGGGCGACAACCTGGAGGCCCTGAAAGCCCTGCTGCCCTATTACGCGGGCAAGGTGAAGTGCATCTATATCGATCCGCCTTACAATACCGGAAATGAGGGCTGGGTTTACAATGACAATGTGAACTCGCCGGAGATCAAGGCTTGGCTGGGTTCTGTGGTCGGTCGCGAAGCGGAAGACCTGTCGCGCCACGATAAGTGGCTTTGCATGATGTATCCAAGGCTTCGGATCCTCAAAGAATTTTTACGCCAAGACGGGTCAATATGGATCAGCATAGATGACAATGAAGCGCATTCCCTAAAAATTGTATGTGATGAAGTATTCGGTCCGCGCAGGTTTGTTGCAAATCTGACA
The DNA here is from genome assembly GCA_002221445.1 of Phenylobacterium zucineum. Lineage (GTDB taxonomy): Bacteria > Pseudomonadota > Alphaproteobacteria > Caulobacterales > Caulobacteraceae > Phenylobacterium > Phenylobacterium zucineum_B. Next base: position 10,515 of record NMUI01000227.1, read on the forward strand.
TGGCAGAAGAGATATTCGCGCGATAACAATGCAGCAATTGGAGATGTGCACGAGCATATCCTTGTATATGCATATGATGTTGAAAAATTCAAATTATCTCGCAATCTTGTTGACCCTGATGATAGAATAAGAAGGGCTTACACAAATCCGAATGACGACCCGAAGGGGCCTTGGCAATCAATATCATTCACGGGTGCTGAGTATCGAGCCAATATGATGTACCCTATTGAGGGACCCGATGGTCGAATACATTATCCACCGGAGGGTCGGCACTGGGCAGCACTTGAGCCAGATTACTGGAGGCTAAAATCGGAAGGCCGAATCTGGTTTGGCCGAGATGGAACTGGTGTTCCTCGTGTAATTCGGTATCTTTCCGAAGTCGAAGGACTGGTCCCGTGGTCGTGGTTACCACACGAAGAAGTCGGACACACGGGGGAGGCAAAACAGGAAGTAAATGCACTTAATGTCGGTGGCATTTCATTTGCTACACCCAAGCCAGAACGTCTTCTCAAAAGGATTATTCATATCGCCAGTAACCCTGGTGACATAATCCTCGATTCCTTTTTGGGGTCGGGAACAACGGCCGCAGTGGCGCATAAAATGGGCCGTCACTACGTTGGCGTCGAAATGGGTGATCATGCAAAGACCCACTGTGCGCCCCGCCTGAAACAAGTGAGCCAGGGGGAATCGGGCGGGATTTCCAATTCGGTCAATTGGACCGGCGGCGGCGGCTTCCGTTTCTGCACCCTCGGCAAGCCGCTCTTCGACGAATGGGGCGGCGTCAATGAGGGCGTAACCTATGGCGACCTTGCGGCCTTTGTGTTCTTTTCTGACACCGGCAGTCCAATTCCGGCCAAGGCTACCGGCGAAACCTCGTTGCTCGGGGAATTTCAGGGCCGGGCTGTCCACCTGCTTTTCGCCCCCGGCTCCATTGGAGTGGCGGACGCCGCCGCTGGAAACGTCCTGACCCTGGGCATCCTGGAGGCCTTGCCCGCCCATGATGGGCCCCGTGTGGTCTATGGCGAGGGTTGCACCGTGCCGCCTGATCGGCTGGCGGCCGATGGGGTGGTCTTCAAACAGGTTCCCTATCAGTTGCAGGCCAGTTAATGGACGCGACCTTTGCCCTCAAGGCCTATCAGCGGGACGCCCTGGACGCGGTGCGCCGCTGGCTGAGCGAAACCGCCGACAGCGGCGATGCCGACACCGCCTTTTATCGCGCCACCCGCCGGGCCTACCGGCCTGTGGCCGACCTGCCGGGGGTTCCCTATGCCTGCCTTCGCCTGCCGACCGGTGGCGGCAAGACCCTTCTGGCTGCCCATGCGGTGGGACTGGCGGCTGACGCCTATCTGAAGGCGGACGCCCCTGTCGCCCTGTGGCTGGTCCCGTCCAACGCCATCCGCGAACAGACCCTCGAAACCTTAAGGAACCGCACACATCCCTATCGTCTCGCCCTGACCGAGCGATTCGGCGAGAACGTGCGGATCATGGATGTGGGCGAGGCGCTCTACGCCAAACGCCCGGACTATGACGGCGGCGCGGTGGTGATCGTCGCCACCCTTCAGGCCTTCCGTGTGACCGAGACGGAGGGCCGCAAGGTCTATGACGCCAATGGTGAATTGATGGACCATTTCAGCGGTCTGTCCGAGGCTCAGGTCCGTTTGCTGGAACGGGCGGATGGCGGGGCACCCATACCGTCCCTCTGCAATGTGCTGAAACTGCGTCGCCCGATGGTGATCGTCGATGAGGCGCACAATGCCCGAACGCCCTTGTCCTTCGCCACCCTGGCGCGCCTGTCGCCCTCCATGATCCTGGAGCTGACCGCGACGCCGGCAGCGGATTCCAATGTCCTGCACCACGTGTCGGCGGCGGAGCTGAAGGCGGCGGACATGATCAAGCTGCCGATCATTCTGCGGGGCCGAGCGGACTGGAAGGAAACCGTCCGTGACGCGCGGACCTGGCTGGAAACCCTGACCGACAAGGCCCGCGCCGAAGAGGCCGCCACCGGCGAGTTTATCCGCCCGGTCATGCTGCTTCAGGCGCAGCCCAATTCCAGGACCAGTGCGAATATCACCGTGGAGGTCCTGAAGGCTGCCCTGCTGGAGGACTTCCTGGTTCCGGCCGACCAGATCGCCATCGCCACCGGCGCGCAATGGGAACTGGACGGGCTTGACCTCGCCGCCCCTGAAACCACCGTGCGCTATATCATTACCGTGCAGGCATTGCGGGAAGGCTGGGACTGCCCCAACGCCTATATCCTTTGCTCGGTCGCCGAACAACATGGGGCGACGGCGGTTCAACAGATCTTGGGCCGGATCATGCGTCTGCCCAAAGCCCGCCGCAAACAGGACCCCGACCTCAATCAAGCCTATGCTTTTTCCGCGACCCAATCCTTTCAGGCGACAGCCGGCGCCCTGGCAGAGGGCCTCGTGGCCAATGGCTTTGAGAAGATCGAAGCTCAGGAAATGGTCCGCGCCGCCGCGTCCTTGCCGGGGCTGGAAGACGTGGCTGCCGCCTATATTTCCGATGCCCTGCCTGAGGGGCTCGACCTGGAGCCCATCCGCGCCACGGTCGCGGCCACCACCGGCGGGCGAGTGACCCTCAATCTCGAAACCCGGCGGTTTGAGACGTCTGGCCCCATCGACCCAAGGGATGTGGCGTCCATGCGCCTGAGCATTCCGGCGGCGGTTTCTACGGCCCTGGACGGCTTGGTCGCCCGTGCGCTCGCGCCAGTGATCGTGACCTCTGATCCGGTGGGGTTTGCGGTGCCGTCGCTTTGCGTTCAACGCGGCGAGCGGTTGGAATTGTTTGGTCGGGAACATTTCCTAGACCTGCCTTGGAAGCTGGAAGCCTGCGACGCTTCCGAAATCCTGAATGTATTCTCGCCCCCCGCCGAACGGGTGGATGAGGCGCACCTTGATGTGACCGCCGCCGGTCGAGTGGGTATCCAATACGTGCAGGACCTACATGACCAGCTATCCCTCGCCCTGACCGACCGGGGCTGGAGCTATCCGCAATTGGTTAGGTGGCTGGATCGCCGCCTCGCGCCGACGACCCGACCCGATGTGACGCAGGCGTCTGCCCAAGGCTTTATCCGCGCCGCACTGGACGTCCTACAGGCCAAGGGCGGGCAATCGCTGGACCAGCTCTCCCGCCTGAGGTTCCGTTTGGTCGACGCCCTGGCGCGGCTGGTCAACCGTTTCCGGGATGAGCGACAGACCGAGGCCTTCCAGGCCTGCCTGTTTGGCAATGCCCTGCCATTCCAGACCTCAAGCGATCATGTCACCGCCTTCAGCGCCGAAACCTATTGGGTCGATGGTCGCCATCGCTATACGGGGCGCCATACCTTCGCCAAGCATCTCACCCCAAGCCAGATCGGCGAGATGAACGCCGAAGAGGAACAGTGCGCCCTTGCGATTGAATTGAACGGTGATGTGAAACGATGGGTTAGGAATCTTGAGCGCCGCCCGCAATCCTTCCGCCTCGCCACGGCGTCCGACTGGTTCTATCCCGACTATGTCGCGCAATTGACGGATGGTCGCTATTTGGCGGTGGAATACAAGGGCGGCCATTTGGCGGGAAATGACGACACTGCCGAAAAGGAATTGGTTGGTCGCAAATGGGCCGAATCGTCCGGCGGGACCTGCATCTTTGTGATGGTGAAAGACCAGGATTACGGGGCGGTTGACAGGGCGATTGCGCAATAAAAATCTGGGTCGCGTTGTTGCCTGGTCAGTCTTCGCCCAGGACGCCACCTAGAATGGCTCCCAGCACGCCGGCACCCACGGCGGCGGCACCGGCACCCCCAGACCCGCCTTCCCGATCTCCGTTAGGTAGGTAGTGGGCCAGGGCTTCCGCCAGATTCATAATCGGCATGGATTGCAGGAACACTTCGCCGGGGCCTGTAAGACTAGCCAGGAACAGGCCTTCGCCTCCGAACAGGATATTGCGGAAGCCTGGCACCATCTGGATGTCAAAACTCACGCCGGGTGTATGAACCCCCACATGTCCAGCGTGAACCAGAAGCCGTTCGCCGGGGGCCAGGGTTTTATGGACAACCTCGCCCGAGAGATCGAGGAAGACTGTGCCCGGCCCGGTCACTTTTTGCAGGATAAAGCCCGCCCCACCGAAAAACCTGAACCGATCCTTTGCTGCCAGGCTAGTTCAAGGGTCACGGACTTCTCGGCGCAGAGAAACGTCTCCTTCCGGCAGATCAGTGCTTCACCGGGTGCCAACCGGCGCGCCAGAATGGACCCCGGAAACCGCGGGGCAAAAGCAACATGGGCACCGGGCCGGGTTCCAGAAAAATCCGTGACAAAAAACTGCCGCCGGTCAGGCTGCGCTTTAAGCCTGCGAATAAACCACCGCCGGTATTGGTGTGCATGTCCACACCATCATTCATCCAGGCCATGGCATGGGTCTGGCTGTAAACCGTTTCCCCCGGCGAAAGATCAATCTCCACCGTCTGCATGACCGTTCCGGAAATTTGGTATCGCATGGGGTTTCCCGTCGCCGTGTGTGGACCTCTACCGATCATAGAGCCTGTTCCCTTTAGACG
>NMUI01000022.1 GCA_002221445.1 Phenylobacterium zucineum
GCGGTGCGGCCCGACTTGCTTGGGCTCTCGGCGCCATCGATCCAGTGTGGAACTACGGGTAGGTTGCTCATTTGCGTCTCGTCTCTTGTTTGTTGTTGATGAAATCTATTTGCTTGGATGCACGAGTGCGGCGGCGGCATCGATTGCGCCAACGACATCGCCGGTTGCCGGGTAGAGGAGGCTGCGACCGACGACGAGACCACGCACGCCGGGAAGCGCGAGGGCGTTGGCCCAGTCGGCGAATAGCTTCTCTTCTTCGCCTTCGGCCGGGTCGCCGCCTAGAAGCAGGGTCGGCAGAGTGGTCGAGGCCATCACGCGTTCCATGTCGGCAACTACCGGGAGCTTCATCCACGAGTAGGCGCTCGAGTTGCCGAGACCGGCGGCGATGGCGATCGACTTGATGACAGCATCGGTGCTGAGGTCATTCTTAATCGAGCCGTTGACCCACTCGCTCATGAATGGCTCGAGCATGATCGGCAAGCGGGCCTCGACAGCCTCGTCGACAGCCAGCGCGGTCGACTCTAGGGTGTTCGCGGTGCCATCGTCTTTGAGGTTGATGCGAATGAGGTTCTTGCCGAAGTCGAGGCCGTCGCGCACCAAGGATGCGACGTCGTATGCGGTGTAGCGGTCATCCATTTCGAAGCTCGCGCCGCGAAGTCCACCACGGTTCATCGAGCCGACGACGATCTTGTTGTCGAGGCAGCCAAGCAGGGCTAGGTCGTCGATGATGTCTGGGGTACCGAGAACGCCGTCTACGCCAGGACGCTCGAGCGCGGTGGCGAGTCTGGTCAGCAGGTCGTATCGGTCAGCCATCGCCATCTCGTCTTTGCGCACGCCAAGTGCGCCACGAGCTGGGTGGTCGGCTGCGACGATAAACAACTTGCCATCACCGTGGATGATTGGTCGGCGCTTACGGTTCGCATAAATCTCGGCGAGACGGCCAGGATTCTCGGCCCTCACTCTGCGAAGTGAATCGAAGTCGAGCTGAACCATTATTTGATTCCCTTCAGAATCGCCTCGACCTCATCAACCGATGGCATTGCTGTGGAACATTCGAGGCGGCTGGCGACGATTGCACCGGCCACGTTTGCGAAACGCAGGATCTGTTCGAGGCCCCATCCCGAAAGCAGGCCGTGGCAGAGCGCCCCGCCGAAGGCGTCGCCGGCACCGAGGCCGTTCACAACGTCGAC
>NMUI01000023.1 GCA_002221445.1 Phenylobacterium zucineum
GCGGCGTTGTCCTGGCCCAATGGTCAGCGCACCCGAAGGCCTAGAGCCTGTTCCCTTTAGACGGAAACGTCTAGGGGGATAAAACAGGCTCTAATTCAAGATGTTAGAGTGCGTTTCGATCCGATAACCGGTTCCCACTTATCGGAACAAACTCTAGGCCGATTTCGGCGATCGACGGCTCAATAGGAATAGGGCGGTTTCAGCTCGCCAGTTTTCAATGGCCCGCTTGGGATTGATCGGACGGGCGGGCTGTCCCTCAGACAGGGCGGCACAGGCCTCAATACGAATGTCCAGATCATCGCACAGGGCGATGAAGTCATGCAGGGTACACAGGTGGATGTTGGCGGTTGCCCACCAGGGATCGGGTAGGGCCGAAGTTTCCGGCATCCGCCCCCGGGCCAGCAGGGCCCACCGTACGCGCCAGTGACCGAAATTCGGCACTGAGACCACAGCCTCATCGGCGATCCTTAAGAGTTCCGACAGCACATGGCGGGGATCGCGCATTTGCTGCAGGGTCTTGGATAATATGGCATAGTCGAAGGCCTGGGACGGGAAGTGGTCCAGGTCCCGGTCGCCGTCGCCTTGAACCACAGCCAGCCCCCTAGCCAGGCAGGCCGAAACCCCCTCGCTGGAGATTTCCAGGCCCTGACCATCGATCTGCTTTTCCCGGGTGAGCATTTCCAGCAATTCACCTTCGCCGCAGCCCACGTCCAGCACCCGGCTGCCATGGGCCACCAAGCGGATAATTTCCCGGAAGTCTTCGCGGATCAGGCTCATTTGAGGCCCCGCTTCTCGGCCGCAGAAGCCAGGAACCCGCGCAAGGCCGAGTCGAGGGCGGGCTCTTCCAGGAAGATGGCGTCATGGCCCTTGTCGGTCCGAATTTCCGCAAAGCTGGCGCGGCATCCCGCCGCGTTCAGCGCCCGGACAATGTCACGGCTCTCCGATGTGGCGTAGAGCCAGTCTGATGAGAAGGATAAGACGCAGAACCGCACGTCTCGCGCCCGCTGAAAGGCCTTGGCCAATACCCCGTCATGCTGTGAGGCCAGATCAAAATAGTCCAGGGCCCGGGTGATATAGAGGTAGGAATTGGCATCAAACCGGTCGACGAAACTGGCCCCCTGGTGGCGCAGATAGCTCTCTACCTGAAAGTCGGCATTGAAGCCCCAGCTTAGGCCGTCACTCTGCAATTCCCGCCCAAATTTCCGCTGGAGTGCCGTCTCCGACAGATAGGTAATGTGGGCAGCCATGCGCGCCACCGCCAGGCCCTTCTCCGGACGGACCCCGGCCTTGACATAGGCTCCGCCCCGCCAGTCCGGGTCGGCCATAATCGCCTGACGCCCGACTTCGTGGAAGGCGATGTTTTGGGCTGAATGTCGGGGTGCGGCCCCGATACAGACCGCCGAAAAGATCCGCTCTGGAAAATCGGCCGCCCATTGCAGAACCTGCATTCCACCCATAGAGGCTCCGACCACGGCGAACAGGGTCTCAATACCCATGGCCTCCACCAACATGGCCTGGGCGCGCGCCATGTCGCCAATGGTGATCATCGGAAAGGACAGACCATAGACCTCGCCCGTTTCCGGGTTTGTAGAGGCCGGACCAGACGAGCCCATACAACCGCCCAGGACATTGGCGCAGATAATGAAATAACGGTCAGGGTCCAGGGGCAGGCCCGGCCCCACCACCCTCATCCACCAACCCGGCTTGCCGGTCACCGGATGAGTCGAGGCCAGATGTTGGTCTCCGGTCAGGGCGTGGCAGACCAGAACCGCATTGGACCTAGCTTCATTCAGGACACCATAGGTCTGATACGCCATTTCCAAGGGGGCAAGGGCGGCACCAGATTCCAGGCGCAGGGGTTGATCAACGGGAAAACGCCAAATTCCCCCGCGGGTCTCGACTTCAGGCAGGATGGGCAGGGATTTGGGCATGGTGTCCGCTTGGAGCGCCAAGCCCTTTGTCTGTCAACCGCTTCGCGTCGGCGATAACCCCGGCTATGTAGAGTTCGGGCTGACGGAGCGATTATGAACAGGCTGATCCTCTTGCGTCATGGCGACGCGGAACGGGACGCGGAAAGCGGCGACGACTTCGACCGCTGTCTGACCGATTTGGGGCGTCGAGAATCGGAAGGGGCCGGGATGACCCTGTCTGAGCTGGGGTTCACGCCGGACCTTGTCCTGGCCTCAGCGGCCGTGCGCGTGCGGGAAACCTGGGCCGGCGTATCATCCAGCTTTCCCGGTCTCGAACCCCGCTTTGAAAAGGAACTCTATCTGGCAGAACCCGGCTTCCTGCGCAGCGTCATTGCGCTAAGGGGCCCAACCTGCGGAACCCTAATGATCATTGGTCATAATCCGGGGCTTCAGGATCTGGCGACCCGTCTGCTGATCGAAGGTGGAGCACCGTCGTCGGCGATCAGTCGTATCCGCACAGGCCTGCCGACGGCCGGGGCGGCCGTCTTCCTATTCGATGACCATGGCCGTCCCGCCTATGATGGCCTGTTCTATCCCAGGGATCGGCATTAACCCATGACCTTGATCTACAAAATTCTACCCCGTGCGGAGTGGGATGAAGCCCAGGCCAAGGGCCGGTTCGAGGGGTCTGCTGTCGATGTCGTCGATGGCTATATTCACTTTTCTACCGCCGTTCAGGCCCCGGAAACAGCCCGGCGTTATTTCAAAGACCTACCCGACCTCATCGTTTTAGGGGTCGAGGCCGATGATCTTGGTGCCGCCCTGAGATGGGAGCCGTCCCGGGGCGGTGACCTGTTTCCCCACCTCTATGGCCCCCTAGACTGTGACCATGTCCTTGACGCGCGCGATGCCCCCTTGGGCGACGGCGGGGTTCCAGACCTCGGAGATCTTAAGTGATGCAGGTCCATGATCTGATTGCCCGGAGCCTGCATGGCCTTGATCCTGAGGATGCCCACCGGGTCACCCTCGCCGGTCTGGCCCTTGGCCTAGGCCCCCGGACGGTGGCTGACAATCCGATGCTGGCGACGGAGATAGCGGGGATCAGCCTGCCCAATTGTATCGGTCTCGCGCCGGGGTTTGATAAGAATGCTGAGGTTTTTGCACCCATGCTAAGGGCAGGCTTTGGCTTTGTGGAATGCGGCACGGTCACGCCCCTAGCCCAAACGGGCAATCCCCGGCCCCGCCTTTTCCGTCTGACCCCTGATCAGGCGGTGATCAACCGCATGGGATTTAACAATCAAGGTCTCGACGCCTTCGCCGCCCGTCTTACCCGTCGCGGGTCCGGCATAGTGGGGGCCAATATCGGGGCCAATAAGGATTCGGAGGATCGCATAGCTGACTATGTGACGGGCCTTGAGCGCCTGTGGGGTCTGGCTGACTATTTCACGGTCAATATCTCGTCCCCGAATACCCCCGGTCTGCGGGGTTTGCAGACTCGCACGGCCCTGGAAGAGCTGCTCGGACGTCTTGCTGAAAAGCGCGAACGCCTGCCCGCCGAAGGCCGCAGTCCGATCTTTTTGAAGGTGGCCCCCGACTTGGACTCCGATGAGATTGAGGCTGTGGTCGAAACCTCGGTCACCTGGGGTCTAGCAGGATTGATTGTCTCAAACACAACCTTGTCCCGCCCGGATCTGCGGTCGGTTCATGCGGGGGAAAGCGGCGGGTTGTCCGGGGCACCGCTGACCGAACTTGCCCAGCAGAAGCTTAAGGAATTCCATTCGGCCGCCGCCGGTCGTCTGGTCCTAATCGGAGTTGGAGGCATAGGGTCGGGGGCACAGGCCTATGCTCGCATCCGCGCGGGAGCGAGCGCCATCCAACTGTATTCCGCCCTGGTCTTCCATGGCCCCGGATTGGTGACGCGCATAGCCCGGGACTTGACCGCAAGGCTGAAAGCCGATGGGTTCACCACGGTGGCTCAAGCCGTCGGCGTCGGTTAGTGGCCTGGAACCCCGTCCGCCTGACGTTGCCGATGAGAGCCTGATGGCTTACGGAAGCCGTCATGGCTGACGCTCCCAAGCCTGCGGTAACGCAGTGGACGTCCGGACGCCGATTCTTCTGGCCCGGCGGCCTATCGGCACGTCTGCTGATTCTCACCGCGCTGTTTATCATCCTGGCGGGGGCCATGATCCTGCCCCCGGCCCTGGCCGCGCGGGAGGAGCAGTGGCTGTTGGACCGTGTCCGTGCCGCAGAACTGGCCTCCTTGGCGACGGAAGTGGCCCCAGACCGGGTGGTCAGCGAGCAGCTTTCCACACAGCTGCTGACTGGGGCCGGGGTGGAAACGGTGGCCATCCAGTCCGATGGTATGCGACGCTTGGTCTTACAGGGCCCCCGACGGGCTGAAGCCCCTTATTTGGTGGATCTGCGCCATCAGGCCCCCATGTCCTGGCTGGTGGCCCCGTTTCAGACCCTGACCGGAGGTCCTGGCCGGACGGTGCGTGTGATTGCCGAACCCCGATTTCGTCAGGCCGATTTTATCGAAGTGGTTGCCCCAGACGCCGACCTCCGAAAGGCGCTCTTGCGAAACCTCCTTAGCCTTGTCCTGACCACGGCGGCGGTGGCGGGCCTTGCCGGACTGCTGGTTTTCATAGCCCTAAACTATTTCCTCGTCCGCCCCATGCAGCGCATCACCCTGTCCATGGAACGGTTCCGAGCCGATCCCGATGACCCGGCGGCCCATATTGAGCCCTCTGGCCGCCGGGATGAGGTGGGTCGCGCCGAGGTGGAACTGGATCTGATGCAGGCCGATCTGCGTGCCGCCTTAAGCTCCCGCGCCCGCTTGGCCGCCCTTGGTGAGGCGGTGGCGAAGATCAATCATGATCTGCGTAACATGCTGACCAGTGCCCAGTTGGCTTCTGAGCGTCTGGCATCGGTCCGCGATCCCACAGTCGCCCAGGCCATGCCCCGTCTGGAGCGGGCGCTGAACCGGGCGGTCAAGCTGGCCACCGACGTCCTGACCTATGGCAAGACCCAGGAAGCGGCCCCCGACATTCGCCCAACCCCCCTATTGTCAGCCCTGGAGGCGGCAGCAGAGGAGGCTCGTCTCGGCGGCTCTGTCCATCTGAAAGCCGAGGTGGAGCCCACCGCCCAAATCCTGGCCGATCCTGACCAACTGCACCGGATTTTGGCCAATCTCATGCGCAATGCCCGTCAGGCCCTGGAGCAGCAGGCTCCGGGGAACCAGGGGGAGGTGCAGGTGTCCCTGGTTCAGGAGCCCGCCCTGGCGGTTCTGACGATCCGCGACAACGGACCCGGCATTCCGGAGCGTGCGCAGGAACGGTTGTTTCAGCCGTTTGCCGGATCCAGTCGCCCCGGTGGCGCGGGTCTTGGCCTGGCCATCGCCCGGGAGCTGGCCCAGGCTCATGGCGGCGATCTCAGTCTGGCCGCGACCGGCCCGACCGGCACAACCTTCGAACTGCGTCTTCCCGGTCAGGCACCGCCCCTGGACAAGCCCAGACGGCGGCGCGCAAAGCCCAGGCTATGATCCGATAAGTGGGAACCGGCGATCGGATCAAATCATGTTCTAACGTTTTGAATTAGAGACATCTTCCTTCAGACGGTTCCATCTGAAGGGAGAGGGCTTAAAGGTTTAAGGAACCTTGGCCACGCCCTCCCGGCGGGGGTCGGCACCTCCCGTTAAGCCTTTCTCTGTCATCAGCACGCCATGCAGACCCGAGCCTTCAGCCCCACCGCCGGAGGTGAGGTTTACCCCCTTAGCCGCCAAGCCCGCTACGACACCAGGGGCATATTTGTCGGTCTCAGACCAGTAGGGCTCGCCGCGCGCCAATAGGTTGGGCAGGGCGATGGCATCCTGAATGGGAAGCTTCCAATCCAGCACCCCCACCAGGGTCTTGAGGTTATAGGCCAGGATGGAATTGCCTCCCGGCGACCCGACCGCCGCGTAGAGCCGACCCTTGCGGTCGAGAACAATGGCCGGGGCCATGGAGGAGCGCGGGCGTTTGCCCGGGGCCACCGCATTGGCCGCTGCGACACCGTCCTTTTCCGTGGGCGAGAAGGAAAAATCGGTCAGCTGATTGTTCAGGAAGAAGCCGTCCACCATGCGGCCCGTACCAAAAATGCTTTCCACCGTGGTGGTCATGGAGACGGTATTTCCGTCGGCATCGACGATGACGAAGTGCGTGGTACCGCCCGGCTCTTTGGTGTGGTCGGTCCCCCGAAGGCCTGCCCCCTTGGGATTTCCGGCGGTTGGTGGGGCTCCAGCATGGTCAGGATTGATCAGGGCTGCCCGCGCCTTGAGATAGGCCGGGTCCAGCAGACCCGCCACCGGCACATCCACAAAATCTGGATCACCGAAATAACGGTCGCGGTCAGCATACATCAACCGGCTGGCCTGGGAGAACAGATACCAGCCCTGGACCTTGTCAGGGCCATACTTGGCAATATCGGTATTTTCCAGCAGGCCAAGGCCCTCCAGAACCGCTGGCCCGCCGGAGGGGGCGGGCGGGGTGCAGACCACATAGATCCGGTAGGGTCGGCAAAGGGCCTCGGTCATCTTGGGTTGATAGGCCTTTAGATCCTCAAGCGTCATGGTCCCGGGCAGGTTGCCTTCGGTGGTGCGTTTGACGATGTCTTGGGCGATTGAGCCTTCCAGCAGGGCCTTGGGTCCTTCAGCGGCGATCTTACGAACCGTGGCGGCATAGGCTGGATTTCGGAGTAGATCGCCAGCCTGGATTTTCTTGCCGTCCGGCTTGGTGAAATAGGCCACTGCATCCGGCTGACTGGCCTGGGGGAAGGGGCTGCCGGCCATCATGGCCAGGCGGGGGCTGACGATAAAGCCTGATCGGCCAGGCGCTCTGCATCGACAAATAGGGTCGACCAGGGGAGTTTGCCATACTTGCCCTGGGCCATGTGCAGCATGGCAATGGCCCCGGGAACCCCGGTGGCCCGTCCGCTGACCACTGCGGTGACGAAGGGCAGGGGCTTGCCATCCGGCCCCATGAACATGTCGGGGCTCGCCCCCATGGGGGCCTTTTCCCGACCGTTAAAGGCTAAGACCTTGCGGGTCTTGGCATCGTAATAGGTCATGAAGGCCCCACCCCCGAGGCCGGAACTTTGCGGCTCCACCAGACCCAGGGCTGCCTGCACCGCCACAGCGGCATCCACCGCTGATCCCCCGCGTCGCAGGACGTTAAGCCCAGCTTCAACCGCCAAGGGGTTGGCCGCCGCCACCATGCCCTTGGTCGGAAGGTGTGCTGCCAAAGACGTAGCATGGTGTGACCCGGCCTTGGCTTCAGCGGGTCCGTGAAGGGTGCTGACGGCCAGAGCGGTGAAGAGGGCGAGTTTCAGGGAACGGGACATCGACACGGAAAACCACGCTGAAAATTGAAATTTGACGGCCACCATAACGCCGGATGCGTGGACAACAATCCTCCCGGCGTGTTCTTCCTCCTCCATGACCCAATCGCCTAAGACTCGACCGTTGTTGCCCGCCACCGGGTCACGCAACAGCCTTACGGATGTACCGGGTCTAAAGGTGGGCCAGGCTCATGATGCGGCAGTCCGCACAGGGGTCACGGTTATCCTGCCCGACGACCGGGCCGTAGCCGCCGTGGATGTGCGCGGTGGAGCCCCCGGCACCCGGGAAACCGATGCCCTGGCCCCTGAAAATCTGGTGGAGGCCATTGATGCCGTCCTTCTTTCCGGAGGGTCTGTCTATGGTTTGGCGGCGGGCGACGGCGTTGTCGGTCGATTGGGTGCGCAGGGGCGCGGTTATGGTCTTACGGGCCGGGCCGGGGTGCCGCTATCCCCGGTCGTTCCCGGGGCCATTCTCTATGATCTCGCCAATGGTGGCGACAAGACCTGGGGCGAAGAGCCGCCCTATCGTCGGTTGGGACGCGAGGCCCTGCTGGCGGCAGGCCTGGAGATCACCCTGGGTACGGCGGGGGCCGGATATGGGGCCATGGCCGGTAGCTTGAAGGGCGGGACTGGCACTGCCTCGGTGGTGACGCTGGACGGCATGACCGTCGGGGCCCTGGCCTGCGTCAACAGTTATGGAGCCGTGGTCGCCCCTGGCAGTCGCAGTTTCTGGGCGGCACCCTACGAAATGGGAGATGAGTTCGGCGGTCTGGGCGGGTGCGATCTCAAAGCTGCGCCCGACGATTGGGGTCAGGCCAAGGTCAATCCCGGCGACAGGATGAACACCACCATTGCCTGTGTCGCCACCGATGTAGCCCTGACTCCGGCTCAGGCCAAGCGTTTGGCCATAATGGCGCAGGACGGCTTAACCCGCGCGATCCGCCCCATACACGCCCCCTTCGATGGCGATGTGGTCTTCGCCCTGTCTACGGGCCGTCAACCCCTGCGGGGTGGCGACTTCACCGTAACCCGCCTGGGGGCTTTGGCCGCTGATGTTCTGGCAAGGGCTGTGGCGCGGGGAGTCTATGAGGCGACCCCCTGGCCCGGCACCTCGATCCGCTGCTGGCGGGATTTGTAGGCGGCAGGGGTTGCGCTTTGCCCCCGGCCCGACTAGGTTCCGCGCCCTCGCCGTAAGGCCATGCGCGCCCGTAGCTCAGCTGGATAGAGCATCAGACTACGAATCTGAGGGTCGGACGTTCGAATCGTTCCGGGCGCGCCATTTTTTCTGAAGATTGGGGCCGTGCCGTCGGATTGGCGCGGGTCGGCGTTTACGACATGAAAGACAGCCAGGTGCCGGTAAGGCTACTTGCCTGAACCCCGACCAGCACGATCTGCCCGCCGCCGCCCAGGCTGATGACGGTGTCGCTGCCCACTTGTGCCACCACATAGGTGGTTCCGGCGTCCAGGACGATCGCATCGCCCGCGCTGCGGCTGAAGTCCAAGATGCGGTCAATGCCAGCATCGCCGAAACTGTGGAAGGTATCTGCCCCAACCCCGCCCATAAGGGTGTCGTCGCCACGGTCGCCCGACAGCCAGTCATTGCCGGTACCACCTGAAATACTGTCATTACCCTGGCCGCCACGGATCAGGTCAGCGCCCGTCCCTCCCAGGCAGGTATCGTCGCCCATATTGCCGTAGACAATGTCGTCCCCATTATCGCCGGACAGAAGATCATTGTCCCTACCGCCGACAACCCAGTCATTGCCATCCCCGCCATTGCAGGTGTCGGCCCCCATATTCCCGTTGATGTCATCAAAGCCGAAGCCCCCCTGGATGACATCATTGCCGGCATCGCCGCGCAAATAGCCGGCACCGTCGCCGCCGGAGATGGTGTCATTACCGGCCCCGCCATGGATGGTGTCGTCACCCGACATGCCGTTCAAGGCGTTATCGAGGTCATTACCGGTTATATTGTCGGCACCATAACCGCCGATGGCATTTTCGATGGCCGTCCCCATGGCGATGACGACATTGCCCGCATAACCCCCGACGTCTGAGAAGAAGCCGGGCCGCAGGTCGATCACCTGACTGCTTAGGTATCCGGAGAAGTCGAAGGTATCATTGCCGCCGGCGTCCCAAACGGCAAATTGCGCCGGTGATGCATTGGTGGTCAAAATGAACCAGGGCCGGTCTGCGTTGGAATGGAAGCCATAGACCGTATCACCGGTCCGGGTGGTCATGTTCGCGCCGTAAATCTGCTGGATCGCGGCAATATCGTCGAGTAGGGGGGCGGCCGAATAGCCAGGGAGATTCGCCCCGGTATTCGATCCAGCGAAATAACTCATCACCGTATATTGCCGACTGTCCTCGTAATACGACGCATCAGCGGCATAGGTCGGTGGTGTGGCAGGATTGGCGTTGTAATCGCTGGGGTGACCCAGGCCGATGGTATGCCCAAGTTCATGAATCAACACCATGCCGCCATAACTGCCGACGGTGGGTGACTGATTGTAAGAGAGGGTGCTATTAACCCAAAGGTCACCGGAATTTGCCGAGAAATCTAAATTACCCGGATAATAGCCAAAGGCCGCTGATCCTGCTTCCCCCGACGCATAATTGCCAAATAGCATGGACGCATTGTCTGAATAGGCTAGGTCCACACCGGTCCCTGCTCCGACTCGCGTGAAGTGGATATTCGCCACGTCAGCCCAGGCCTTCAACGCCAGTTCAGTCTGGTTGATCTGGGCCGCTGAAAATCGTGAAAAACCTGAAATATCGGAAGGATAAGTGGTTGGCTCACTCGCACGATAGGCATAGGTGACGGTATATCCAACGCCCATCACCGGGTTCCAGCCCGGTGTTCCACCATTCAACTCGGCCGCCGCCTGATCAACGGTCAGGCTCGGTTTGCCGGCCGCGGTTGTTCCATCCCTTTGATCTGCGTTCAAATAGCTTAAGGGACCTGGATTAGGCTCAATCTGAGAATCCTGATTCTCGGCATAGGCATCGGTGTCAGAGGAAACGCTCACAAGCGCCGAGCATCTTATGTTTAGGTAAAGAGATATATAAAATATAGATCAGGTCGGTTGTGAAACCATGGCCTGATAGATCAAAAGCGCGGCAGTTCAGACTTGTCGTGCCGATGGATAAGGTGAGACCATGACGGACCTTCATAAGGCGATCCCTGACGACGGCTGTAAGCACAGCGGTGTCCGGGTTGTGCCTGGGGATCAGTTAGACTCCAACACCCCCCAGACCCCCGGGATGGATCGTGCCGCGGCGGTGAACCTTGCCCGGGTCGGGGCTCAGAAGCTCTGGGCCGGGACTGTGCATATTCATCCCCACGCCAAGACAGGTGCCCACCATCATGGGCCGCTGGAGAGTGTCATCTATGTGGTGTCAGGTCGGGCGCGAATACGCTGGGGTGAAAATCTCGAATTTACCGCCGAAGCCGGACCCGGCGACTTTATCTATGTGCCGCCCTTTGTGCCGCACCAGGAAATCAATGCCTCGGACACCGAACCCTTAAGCTGTGTTCTGGTCCAAAGCGATAATGACGCCGTGGTGGTCAATCTCGACATAGAACCTGCGGAAAAGCCCGAGGGTGTCGCCTGGATTGATCCGATCCATAGGGACTAACCTTTCGGCAAGAGACCCAGCTGAGCGCCAATCATTCGATCCGATAACCGGTTCC
>NMUI01000228.1 GCA_002221445.1 Phenylobacterium zucineum
TAGCTCAGTTGGTTAGAGCGCTAGATTGTGGATCTAGAGGTCCTCGGTTCGAGCCCGAGAGGTGGTACCATCGCGTGCGGCTCCTGATCGGTCGGCGTCGTGAAACTGCGACGGAGTTCTGTCGATGAACCTCAAAACCCTCTTGATCACTCTGGCTCTGGCCGTGGCTGGTTCTAATTGCGTGGCCCAAGCCCAGCCCTTGCTGACCTATCACGATATTTTGGCCCTGCCGCACGGCGCACCGAAACAGAGGATCGCCTATGGGCCAAGTCCCCAACAGTTCGGCGAGTTGTGGATGCCGATCTCGAGGGGTCCCCATCCGCTTGTGATTATGATTCACGGCGGCTGCTGGAGGGCTGATCTTCCTGGGTTGGAGTTGCAATCTCCCTTAAGCGAAACTCTGGCGGCCCACGGCTGGGCGGTTTGGAACTTGGAATATCGGCGATTAGGGCATGATGGTGCGGGCTATCCGGGATCATTTCAGGATGTCGGAAAAGGAATCGATCTTGTCAGGCGCTTAGCCAAGTCTCGGAACATTGATCTTAAACGCGTTATCTTCATGGGCCATTCAGCCGGCGGGCATCTTGCTGCATGGGCTGCAGGTCGTGCCAATCTTCCTGCAACCAGTCCGCTTTTTGGCAAAGCACCGTTCGTTCCGTCGGCGGTTGTTACCCTCGCAGGGATCAATGATCTGGAAGCCTATAAGGACCATGGGCCGGACGCCTGCGGCGGACCTGATACCATTAATCGATTGACTGGATTTGGTGTTCGGGGACCTTCAGCCTACTTAGATACGTCACCGCCGCACCTCTTACCCATGAGTCGAGGGCAATTGGTTGTGTCCGGGGCGTTAGACCCAATTGTCCCGTCCTCGTTTGGTGAGAAATATGGGTCAACGGCGATGAAGTCCGGCGATCCGGTCCAAGTCCTGACCATCGAAGGGGCTGGACATTTTGAACTTATAGATCCGAGATCCTCGGCCTGGACGCGCCTTTTCCCTTTGGTTGATGCCCTGGGCGGTCTGGGTGCCAAGCCATGAGTGATGAGGTTCGCCCCCGCAAGACCTTGAGCCTCAAACCCGGCATTGTGCTAACCCGGCCACTGGGTCCTGAGCCCCTTACCCCTCTGCGCACCTTGCGTCCATCCCGACCGCCAAAACCGCCAAAGCCGGCACCGCTGCCGCCGCAGGTCTTTCACTGGAAATGCAAGCCTTGTGGGCAAGGTTTTGACCTACCGTCAGATGCCCCCTTCGACCAGGAGGTTCGCTGCCCAGCTTGCAATGCCCGGGTGGGTAAGGTCGGTGATTTTGCGCTGGATCCGCCGCCCAATCGGCTGCGTGCCCGGAGGGTCAAGTCTGGCTTTTGATAGTTTACCAACCACCAGCGACCAATCGGAACGACCTATCGGGACGGTCGCCACGTCCATTCGCCCACTTCCGCCGGTGATCACCACCCAAGAGGTCCTTCCCTTCAGGTGAAGTTGCCTAAAGGGATAAAAAGGCTCTTATTCAAAAGGTTACAGTAGTTTCTATAACCAGCTCCCACATATCGAAGCCGCTCTAAAGGCGCTTTGGCGGCATGGGGATAAACCTGGATGTCCGTGCCACATAGTCCATATAGTCCGGACGTTTGCGACGCATCCGCCCTTCGGTGGTGGGGACACCGCTGAATTTTGTGAGCAAAAGGGTGATGAGGATCGGTCCGGGCAGGCTCGCCATGCCGATTGGGCCAGTTTCGGCGGCGATGAGGTAAAGGCCCCACCAGACGCAGGCGTCACCAAAATAGTTGGGGTGACGAGTGTAGCGCCAAAGGCCAGTATCCAGAATCTTTCCTTCATTGGCAGGATCACCCTTGAACTTCGCTAATTGCCAATCCCCGATGGTCTCAAACACAATGCCGATAAGCGCCAGAGACAAACCTGCGGTCGCCAGCTGGCCAAGTTGGGCTGTGTGGCTGACCTGTCCCAGCTGAACAGGCAAGCAGACGATGAACTGGAGGGGGCCTGGAGGGCGAATACCAGAATCAAACTGGCCTTGGCGTAACCCCAACCCCGCTCGGACTGAGCCTTGCCCATTATGGTCACATAGCGTCGATCAGGTCCATTCTTGCGCCAGCGCCAGAGCAGATAGAGGCCCAGTCTCAGGCCCCAGATCGCGCATAGCCCTGTGAGCAGGGTTGCGTGAGGCCCCCGCCCGCCCGTGGCAAGATAGGTTGCGACGGCGACAACCACCATGCCAAGGGCCCAGAGGCTGTCGATAAAGCTGGGATCCTTGATGACAAGGTTGATCAGCCAGCACCCCAGGAAGAAGGCAATGACGAGTCCAAAGTTGATGGTCAGGAGTTGGGCGATTTCCACGGCGGGGCGCTCCTATCTATCGGCAAAGACGCGAACACTGACCGCAGTGTTGGGTCGGTGAGCGTTAAGGGCAAGGGCTTTGTTTTGAAAAGGGCAGGGTGCTTTCACCGTGCGCCCTCGAAATTAGATCCGGAACCCGAGGTAGTCCCTGTCTTCCGCGAAATAGAAAATCAGCCCGTCAATGCCGATGAACTGCCATTTGAAATTTAGAAGGCAAGGCTGGGCCTTTTCTATACCCTTGAGGGGCGGGGTTTTTGCCTGACATTTCCCCGTCTGATTCGGTCGATCCTGGTCGATCTATGCGGTCCAGATTGATCATGTTACCGGGCAACCGCTAACCTTCCCACGGACACCCACCATGTCAGACAATCTCTACGAGCTCTTATCTTCGCGGTTTCCAGACGATCCGGCTCGGCCCTGCTTTCAATTGATCAATGGTGAGGTCGTCACCTATGGCCGTATACGGTCTGAGGCTCAAATCGTCGCGGGACGGTTGATCTCTGAAGGTGTGGTACCTGGTGACCGGGTGGCCCTGCAAGTTGAGAAGTCACCTGAGGCAGTCATCATTTATCTGGCGACCTTGATGATTGGGGCAGTCTTCCTGCCCTTGAATAACGCATATACCGCCAGCGAGGTTGCATATTTCCTGGGAGATGCGGAGCCGCGGGTTTTTATCCAGAATGCCCAGGCTTATCTGGCCGGCGCGGCGGGCCGTAAACCCCTGACTGACCCAGTTCCGCGCGCCGGGACGGACCTCGCGGCCATCATCTATACCAGCGGTACCACAGGCCGTTCAAAAGGGGCCATGCTGACTCACGGCAATCTGGCGTCAAATGCTCTTGCCCTCCACCAAGCCTGGGGGTTCAGCGAAACCGATGTTCTGCTGCATGCCCTGCCGATTTTCCATGTTCATGGACTGTTTGTCGCCCTGCATTGTGCCTTTCTGTCCGGCATACCCATGATCTGGATGCCGAAATTTGACGATACTGAGGTCCTGAAAGGGCTTGCAGGTGCTACGGTGATGATGGGGGTACCGACCTTCTATACCCGCCTCTTGGCAAATCCCGAGTTCACGCGGGAAAGCGTGGCCCATATGCGCTTGTTCGTCTGTGGATCAGCCCCCCTTCTGCCATCGGCATTTGCCGATTTCCAGGCGCGAACGGGTCATACAATCCTGGAACGCTACGGTATGAGCGAGGCCGTCATCATCACCACCAATCCCCTTGACGGTTCACGGCTCGCCGGCAGCGTCGGCTTTCCCCTGCCGGGTTTAGACCTGCGGATCGGTGGCGGCGGAGATACTGGCGTTATCGAAATCAAGGGACCGAGCGTCTTCTCCGCCTATTGGCGTATGCCGGAAAAGACTGTTGAGGAGTTTACGGCGGATGGCTATTTCGTCACCGGCGATGTGGGGCGACGGGATCCGGACGGTCGGGTCTGGATTTCAGGTCGGGCGAAGGATCTGATCATATCGGGGGGCTTTAATGTTTATCCCAAAGAGATTGAGCTGATCCTCGACGAGCTGGAGGGTGTGACCGAGTCCGCCGTGATAGGTCTGCCTCATCCGGATTTTGGCGAGGCTGTCTGCGCGGTGGTTATCGGATCAGGCGATGAGACCACTATGATTGCAGCCTGTCGCACTCAGTTGGCGGCTTTCAAGGTGCCAAAGCGGATCTTCTTCGTTGAAGACCTGCCCCGCAACGCCATGGGCAAGGTGCAGAAAAACCTGCTGCGTGAACGCTATGGTGTGACGTTTTCCGTCTAAATCCTTTGACTCTGGATAACAGGGCAGACCCAAAATTCGCTACGAGATGATGTTGTTTTGAACCTCGGACAATCGGCGGAATACGAGCCTATTTCTGAACTTCATCGCTGTATTCCAACCGGGTGGGTCCGAACCCCTATGCCGCCAACGGGGTCTGACGTGGCGCGAGGGTCGACAAGTACCGCTTCCACCGCTTCCAGCCAATGCCGGACCGGCGCGCCGTCGCCCCCTGAAAGGTGCATCCAGCAGCCGATATTGGCGGTATAAACGGCCGTTGGTGCCCCGGCATTCAGAGCCGTCAACTTATTGACCTTGAGGGTCGTCGCGGTCTTTGGGTGCAGGAGGACATAGGCTCCGGCCGATCCACAACAGAGATGATTGTCGACAATCGGCTGTGGGATGTAACCCAAGCGGCTGAGGAGATTTGTGATCCGTCCTGTGAGTTTCAACCCGTGTTGCAGGGTGCAGGGCTCATGAACGGCGATACTGGGTTCGGCAGGGCTGTGGGTTCCAGGCAGATCTGCGATCTCAAGCACTTCCACAGGGTCTTTCATCAGAGCTGAAACCCGCTTAGCGAGCGGCAGATAGATGGGGTCATCCCGCAGCAGGTCGGGATAGTCCTTGATAAAAGCGGCGCATCCGCTGGAATTGACGATCAGGACCTCCGCGCCCTTGTCCAGTTGGGGCGACCAAGCGTCGAGGTTGGCGCGAGCCTGGCCCCGGGCGGCCTCTATCGCATCAAGATGGAAACTGACGGCACCGCAGCAATCGGCCTTAGGCACTTCGATCAGACCAATACCGATCTTGTGGAAGACCCGCGCGGTCGTGGCGTTGAAGTGGGCTGCCGTGGCAGATTGCACGCACCCCTTGAGCAGCAACATGGTTCTGAGGTGTTGACCCGGCGGCCATGTTCCCGGGACAATCTTTGTCGGGATCTTGTCTTGAAGCGCCTTGGGGAAAAGGGGGCGGAACCATCTTCCAAAACCCATCAATATAGAAAACACCCCGGGCGAAAGGATCAACCGACGTAGGCCCTCCCGCACCAGCCGCTCCCCCAAGGGGCGGGGGACGGCCCTGGCGACCGCTTCACGACCCACATCCAGCAGCTTGTGATACTCAACCCCAGAAGGCAGGTGGTCTCGCAGGATCGGCAGGACAGACAGGAGTCCAGATGATCAAGGGTCAGGCGCGTGGGCTTTGCACCTTCCAGGACCTGTTTCATCAGATAGATGCGCCCCCGGGGCCCTTCTAGTTCATCGCCCGCCAGCTGATAGGTGGGGCAGACGGCATTGCACATGCCGCAATGGACGCAGGCGCGTAAAGCCTGGGCCGCGACAGCTCCGGTCTGGGTATTTGCGAGTGGACCTTCTATGGCGGTGCGCATGTCAAAGTCCTTCGTAGAGGCGGCCGGGATTGAAGATTCCGTAGGGGTCCAGGGCGGCCTTTAGACGCTGATGCAGTTTGAACACCGCCGGTGCCATGGGTTGAAATATCTGATCACGCCCACCGCGGATCAAGGTGGCGTGCCCATTCAGAGCCGCAGCGGCACCCCATAGATTTGGGGCTCCAATCGGCGGTCTGACCCAGCGAACCCCGCCTGCCCAGTCCCAGATCGGACCCCAATCAGCGGGGATGGGGCGGGTCGGATTAATCGCAATGCGCCAAAGGGGTTGATCCCCCGACAGCGCGGGGTGGGTAAGATCGGCGATGTCAGACCAGATGGTCAGGGATTCCTCTGTGCCACCGAGTTCCCGGGCGGTGCCGGAAACAGCAGCATCGCCGCCAGAGAGCCGAAGATGCAGCCGCTCCCCATCGTGGAAAGCCCCCGAAAGGGGCAAGGGGCGGCGCATGAGTTCAAGCACCTTCAATCTCGCCGTTTCGGAGTCCAGATCGAAGGCCAAGGCTAGATCTGCCCGGGGTCGAGGGGTGACCCGCAGGGACACATCTAGGATCAGGCCCAGACTACCCTGGGCCCCGGCCATCAGGCGAAAGGCATCAAAGCCAGCCACATTCTTGAACACAGTGCCACCGAAATGCAGGCTTTCCCCTCGGCCATCTAGGAGACGGGCACCCAGAACATAGTCCCTCAGAGCCCCGGCAAACGGTCGGCGTGGCCCTGACAGGCCGGTGGCCACCGCCCCGCCAAGGGTGGCCGATGGGCCAAATTTCGGAGGCTCGAAGGCCAGCATTTGCTGGTTTTCCGCCAATATAGCTTCGATGTCGGTCAGGAGGGTTCCTGCCCGAGCGGTAAGCACCAGTTCACTTGGATCATAATCGATAACGCCCTTATGCCCGGCGAGGGGTAGGGGCATGGCCTCAACGACCCGCCCATAAAAGTCATGGGTACCGCCGCCGACCAATCGCAGGGGGCGATGGGTTTTCGCCGCCGCCTGAACAGCCTCCGTCAGGGCCTGTGTCTGATCCACCTAGAAGCGCTCCAGGTGAGGATGGGGCAGGGTGCCCTTGTGAACATGCAGGGCCCCATACTCCGCGCACCGGGCCAGGGTGGGGATGGTCTTGCCGGGATTGAGCAGGCCGTTCGGATCGAAGGCCGCCTTAAGGGCATGGAAAGCGTTATTCTCTGCCTTGGTGAACTGACTGCACATCTGGTTGATTTTTTCACGGCCCACACCGTGCTCACCGGTAATCGTGCCTCCGACCTCAACGCAGAGTTCCAGAATGGCCCCACCGAGGGCTTCGGCCCGCTCAGAGTCTCCTTCCAACTCTGAATTGTAGAGGATCAGCGGGTGGAGATTTCCATCGCCCGCATGAAACACATTGGCGACACCCAACCCGTAGGCCTCAGCCAACCGACCAATCTTGGTCAGCACTTCGGGTAAGGCCCGTCGCGGAATGGTACCGTCTATGCAGTAATAGTCTGGGGCGAGACGCCCCATGGCCGGGAAGGCACCTTTTCGACCCGCCCAAAACCGTTTGCGTTCCGCGTCATCTTTGGCGACCCGGACTTCAAAGGCACCGGCCTGGGTCAGGAGGTCGGAGACCCGATTGACCTCTTCAGCAACATCGTCCCTTTGGCCGTCCAGTTCGCATAGCAAAATGGCCGCTGCGGACTTGGGATAACCTGCTTGCGCAAAATCTTCGGCAGCGCGCAAGGCGGGGCCATCCATCATTTCGAAACCCGCCGGTACGATCCCGTCTGCCATGATCTTTGCAACGGCACCTGCGGCAATCGCAACATTATCGAAGGCGGCCAGGATTACCCGCGCCACCTCAGGCAGGGGGGTGAGCTTGACCAAGACCTCCGTCACAACGCCCAGCAGACCTTCTGAACCGGTCATCAGCGCCATTAGGTCATAGCCGGGGGCGTCTAAGGCCTCGGAGCCCAGATGCAGGAGGTCGCCGTCAATGGTGACCACCTCCAGCTGCAGGATATTTTGCACGGTGAGGCCGTATTTTAGGCAATGCACGCCGCCCGCGTTCTCGGCCACATTACCGCCGATGGAGCAGGCCAGCTGGGAGGAGGGGTCCGGGGCATAGAATAAGCCGAGATGGGCGACCGCCTCTGAGATGGCAAGGTTTCGAACACCCGGCTGGACCCGCGCCGTTCGTGCCTGGGGATTGATTTCCAGGATTTTGTTGAACTTGGATAAGCTTAAAAGCACGCATCCCGGAAAGGGCAGGGCCCCGCCGGAAAGGCCTGTCCCCGCCCCCCGCGCCACCACGGGAACGCCAAGCTCTGAGCAGGCCTTTAGAACGGCTTGCACCTGCGCCACGGTCTCCGGCAGGGCAACGGCGGCGGGTAGACGGCGATAGGCTGCTAGACCATCCGTTTCATAGGGGGTCATGCCTTCAACTGAGGTCAAAAGTCCGCCCGGCGGGAGCAGGGGGCCTAGGGCTTGTTGCAGCTTTTCAGGTCCAACCTGGCCGAAAGGTCCGTCCAGCCTATCGTCGAAGGTATCAAGCATCAGGGCCTCATGCGGGGTGGGGCGGAAAATGTCACGATCAATCCTTTAGCCCCGGCATGACCTCAGGCTACAAGACAGAAATCGAAAATATAAGGGAGTTGAAAAATGGACCTCGGTCTGAAGGGTAAGACGGTCATCGTCACCGGTGCCACCCGCGGCATCGGTCGAGCTATTGCTGATCTGTTCGCAGATGAAGGGGCCAATGTCGCCATCTGCGCGCGAAAGGCTGATGAGGTGGCGGCCACGGTAGGAGCCCTGAAGGCCAAGGGCGTGTCAGCCTTTGGCGAGGTGGTGGACATTGCTGATGGTGCGGCGCTCAAGGCCTTCGTCGCCGCCGCCGGTGAAACCCTCGGCGGCATAGATGTGGTGGTCTCCAATGCCAGCGCCCTGGTTCAGGGATCAAAGGAGTCCGACTGGCGTGCCATGTTCGAGATCGACATGTTGGGCGCGGTCCATGTTCTGGAGGCCGCCAAGCCTTTTCTCGAGAAAGCCGGTGCGGACAAAGGTGATGCTGCCTGATCATTATTTCGTCTATTTCGGCGGCCGAGGCGGCCAATCCATCAGCCTATGGTGCCATCAAGGCGGCTCAAATCCACTTCGCTAAGGGTGTGGCTAGGGAAAATGCTGCTAAACATATTCGCTGCAATGTGATTTCGCCGGGAACGGTCTTCTTCGAAGGTGGGGTTTGGGGACAGGTCAAGATGGGAATGCCCGCCTTTTCGAAGCCACTCTGAAGCGTAATCCCACGGGCCGTATGGCAACACCGGCAGAAATTGCTTCGGCTGCTGTTTTCCTCTCCAGCCCGCGCTCGGCCTTTACCACAGGCATCAATATGGTGGTCGATGGGGCTATTAGCGCCCGTGTCAATTATTAGGAAAAACGTCATGATCGAACGTCAACTTGATGTGCCAACGGGGGCAGGTGCCACAACTACTTTCATTGTGCATCCCGATCGTGGTGGGCCTCATCCCCTGGTGATTTTTTACATGGATGCACCCGCTATCCGCGAGGAATTGCGCGACATGGCCCGACGGTTCGCCACCAGCGGCTATTACGTCATGCTCCCCAACCTCTACTACCGGGCCGGCGAGATGGAGTTGGGGCCGATCAATCCCGATCCCAACCATCCCAGCCGCAAGAAGATGTTCGAGCTGATGAATGGCCTGACCATAGACATGGTCATGGATGATACCGACGCCCTGCTGGCCTTTGCTGAGGCCGATCCGGCCGCCTCCACCGCCCAGGTTGGTGCGGTTGGCTATTGCATGAGCGGACAGTTCGTCATCAACGCCGCTGCGCGTCACCCGGAAAAATCAAAGCGGCGGCGTCAATCTACGGCACCTATCTGGTAACCGATCAGCCCAATAGTCCCCACGTGATGGCGCGAAAGGCCGGGGGGAGCTTTATTTCGCCTGCGCTGAGATTGATGTTTGGGCACCGGCGGAGATGGTGACGGCCCTGGATCAATCGCTAAAAGCCGACGGGATTAAGGCCGAGGTCGAAATCTATCCCGGCGTCCACCACGGCTTTGCCTTCCCGCAAAGGCCCGCCTACCACAAGCTGTCGGCGGAACGGCACTGGGAAAGAGTCCTGGCCTTATTTCAGCGAAATTTGAGGTGACAAATATTCCCGATTTCAGCTTCAGGAGCGGGATAGAAGGCGGAGGCCGTCCAGGAAGCCTTTGGTTTCGTACTGATGACGGCCAGCTCTTGTCAGCAGTCGATCGGTCTCGGGCAGATTGTAGTACGGAATGGTTGGCCATATATAATGGGCAAGGTGAAGGTTCATCTTGGCGTAAAAGAAGCTACCCATGGGACCTAGAGTGCGTTCCGATAA
>NMUI01000229.1 GCA_002221445.1 Phenylobacterium zucineum
TAGAGCGTGTTTCGATCCGATAACCGGTTCCAACTCGCCGAAACACGCTCTGGGGTCGTCCTGAATCTTGGTGCATTCGGATCATTGGGTGTGTCAGCCAGATGACAGACGGCTGCAGACCCCTTATGTACGACCCGATCAATCCGTGAGGTTCTAAATGGCTTCGGCCGCCGAACAGCTCGCCGCCAATATGAACTTCGGCTCCTTTCAAAAGGCGACGGAGCTTCATAATCGGATTTACTTCACCTTGTTGGCCCTGGTGGTCTACCGGCTCGGCACCTATCTGCCCATTCCGGGGATCGACACGCTTGCCTTTGCCAAGGCATTTGAGAGCCAGTCCAAGGGCATTCTGGGCATGTTCAACATGTTCTCCGGCGGTGCCGTGCAGCGCATGGCGGTATTTTCCCTAAACGTCAGCCCCTATATCTCAGCCTCGATCATTGTTCAGCTGCTGGGCACAGTCTATCCGCCCTGGGAAAAACTGCGCAAAGAAGGCGGCGAGGCGGGGCGCAAAACCATGAATCAGTACACCCGTTATTTGACGGTTGTTCTGGCCCTCGTTCAATCCTTCGCCATCGCCGCCGGGTTGCAGGCGAGTCAGCCTCCCGTGGTGATCAGTCCCGGCCCATTCTTCATCATTTCAACGGTCGTCACCCTGACCGGCGGTACGCTTTTCCTGATGTGGTTGGGCGAGCAGATTACCAGCCGGGGTGTTGGTAATGGCGTTTCCCTTCTGATTTTCGCCGGCATTGTGGCGAACCTGCCGATGGGAATCGGGCAGCTTCTGACCTATATGCAGACGGGACAAATGTCGCCTGTGGGTGGGGTGGCCATTTTAGGGGTTGCCGTCGGAGCGATCCTATCCATCGTGTTTATGGAGCGCTCTCAGCGTCGCCTGTTGGTACAGTATCCTAAGCGTCAGCAGGGCAATCGCATGTTTGGGGGGGATACCTCTTTCATGCCGCTCAAGGTGAACACATCGGGGGTTATCCCGCCGATCTTTGCCTCGTCCCTGCTCCTGCTCCCGGCGACAGCCATGAGCTTCCTAGCCAATGCCAACCTGCCGAGCCAGCTTCAGTGGTTACCCTTGGCGGTTGGCCAGCTTCAGCACGGCCAGCCTTTGTTTATGGTGCTGTATGGCCTGCTGATCGTCTTCTTTTGCTTCTTCTACACGTCTGTCGTTTTCAATCCCGAGGACACGGCTGAGAATTTGCGCAAATACGGTGGCTTTCTGCCCGGCATTCGTCCGGGCAAGCGAACCGCGGAGTATCTGGATTTTGTCCTGACCCGCCTCACTGTGGTCGGTGCGGCCTATATTGCGATTGTTTGTCTAGTCCCTGAGATCCTGATCTCGGCCTATCATGCGCCCTTCTATCTCGGGGGAACCTCGATCCTGATCGTGGTCAGCGTGACCATGGATACGGTCACTCAAATTCAGAGTCATCTTTTGGCCCACCAATATGATGGCCTGATCAAGAAATCAAAATTGCGGGGCGCGCGCGGGCGTTAGATCCGTTGCGCAGGCTTTCGTCACCCATGGGGATGGGTTGGCGGGGAGGGGACATTAAGCGATGAATTTGATCCTGTTCGGACCACCCGGGGCGGGTAAGGGCACCCAAGCCAAGCGCTTGGTGGAAGACCGCAAAATGGTCCAACTTTCCACTGGCGACATGCTGCGCGCGGCCATTGCGTCCGGGTCTGACCTCGGCAAACGGGTTGAAGGCGTCATGCAGCGCGGTGAGCTGGTCACAGATGAGATCGTCATTGCCTTGATCGAGGACCGGTTGCCTGAGGCTGAGGCCGCCGGTGGCGCGATTTTCGATGGGTTTCCCAGAACCCTTGCCCAGGCAGAGGCTCTGGATGCCATGCTGACCCAGCGGAACCGGCCCATCAGTCTCGTCATACGGTTGAGAGTCGATGATGAGGCGCTGATGACACGGATCGCCGGACGATTCGCTGAGTCGGGTCGACCTGACGACAATCCGGACAGCTTCAAGGTGCGCCTTGCGGCCTATAACCACCAGACCGCACCCTTGCTTCCCTATTATTTGAACCAGAAGAAGTTGGTTGAGGTTGATGGCATGGGGGCGGTGGAGACCGTCGCCGCCGCGATTGATGCAGCTTTGACAGGGGCAATAAGCTAATCTATGCGGTCGCCGCCCGGGGGCGGAGCGAATTCCTTCATTTCTGCTGAAGAGTGGCATTGACGGAAACGCAACTATCCCTATAACGAGCGGCTTCCGCGAAAAGCGCGAGGGGCGTGCTGGCCATTTCCAGGTCAGGACGTTGTTCGCGCATCTCTGCGTGACCAGGAGAATACCAGACGTGGCCCGTATCGCCGGCGTAAACATCCCGACTAACAAGCGCGTCGTCATTGCGCTGCAGTACATTCATGGCATCGGACAGGCTAAGGCCGCCGAGATTGTCAGCAAGGTTGGCATTGAGGCGGCTCGCCGCGTCAACCAGCTCACTGACGCCGAGGTGCTGCAAATCCGTGAAACCATCGACCGTGATTACACGGTGGAAGGGGACTTGCGCCGCGAGACGGCAGTCAGCATCAAGCGGTTGATGGACCTGGCCTGCTATCGCGGTCTGCGTCACCGTAAGGGCCTTCCTGTCCGCGGCCAGCGCACCCACACCAATGCTCGGACCCGCAAGGGCCCGGCCAAGCCGATCGCCGGCAAGAAGAAATAAGAGAGTTCAGCGATGGCCAAGGAACCGGCACGCGTCAAACGACGCGAACGCAAAAATATCACTTCGGGCGTGGCGCATGTGAATGCCTCGTTCAACAATACCATGATCACCATCACGGACGCTCAGGGCAACACGATCTCGTGGTCGTCAGCGGGCATGATGGGGTTCAAGGGGTCTCGGAAGTCGACGCCTTACGCCGCCCAGATGGCAGCGGAAGATGCAGGCCGAAAGGCCGCAGAGCACGGCGTCAAGACCCTTGAGGTTAATGTTTCCGGTCCGGGTTCGGGCCGTGAATCGGCGCTGCGGGCTCTGCAGGCTGTTGGAATGACGATCACCACCATCCGGGACGTGACACCCATTCCGCATAACGGCTGCCGTCCGCCCAAGCGTCGGCGCGTTTAGCGTTCGTAAGCGCTGCAATACTCCCACGCCGGACCGCGTATGTCGCGTCCGGCGATCCTGCGTTCGAGGGACACCTATCCGTGATCGAGAGAAATTGGAACGAGCTTACCCGTCCCGAAAAGCCGCTCATTGAGCTCGGGGCCGACGCCAACCGCAAGGCGCGTCTGATTGCTGAACCTCTGGAGCGCGGCTTTGGCGTGACCCTGGGCAACAGCCTGCGTCGCGTCCTGCTGTCGTCCCTGCAAGGGGCCGCGGTTACGGCCGTGCAGATTGACGGGGCGGTTCACGAATTTTCCTCCTTGGAGGGTGTGCGGGAAGATGTCGTCGACATCGTCCTGAACATCAAGCAGATGGCTCTGCGGATGCACTCCGAAGGTCCGCGTCGCATGACCCTGCGCGCTACCGGACCTGGTGCCGTAACGGCCGGTCAAATCGATACCGGGTCGGAAATCGAAGTCCTGAACCCTGAGCATGTGCTCTGCACCTTGGATGACGGCGCGACGGTGCGCATGGAGTTCACGGTTCAGAACGGCAAGGGCTATGTGCCCTCTGAACAGAATCGCCCGGAGGATGCGCCCATCGGCCTGATCGCCGTGGACAGCCTTTATTCGCCCGTCAAGCGCGTCGCTTACCGGGTGGAACCTACCCGGCAGGGGCAAAGCCTCGATTATGATAAACTGGTCATGGACATTGAAACCAACGGCGCGATCTCGCCGGTGGATGCGGTGGCCTATGCGGCCCGTATTCTACAGGACCAGCTGCAAATCTTCATCACCTTCGAAGAACCCAAGAAGAAGGTGGAAGGCGAGTCCAAGCCGGAGCTGCCCTTCAACCCCGCCCTTCTCAAGAAGGTTGACGAGTTGGAGCTGTCGGTCCGTTCGGCCAACTGCCTGAAGAACGACAATATCGTCTATATCGGCGATCTTATCCAGAAAACCGAAGCCGAAATGCTCCGCACGCCGAACTTCGGACGCAAGTCTTTGAACGAGATCAAGGAAGTGCTGGCAGGCATGAACCTTCACCTCGGTATGGACGTGCCCAACTGGCCACCTGAAAATATCGAAGAGCTGGCTAAAAAGTTCGAAGACCAGATGTAATCCCTGCGGCGCGTCGCGAGACGCCCCGCCTGTTAGGAGAGACTTCCCATGCGCCACGGTTCCGCGCACCGCAAATTGGGCCGCACCACGGCTCACAGGACGGCCATGTTCGCCAATATGGCGGCCAGCCTGATCAAGCACGAGCAGATCGTGACCACCTTGCCCAAGGCCAAGGAGCTGCGTCCGGTTGTCGAGAAGCTGGTGACTCTCGCCAAGCGCGGAAGTCTTCATGCGCGCCGTCAGGCGATCAGCCAGGTCCGTGATGTGGAACAGGTCGGTAAGCTCTTTGCCACCCTGGGGCCGCGCTACAAAGGCCGGATGGGTGGTTATGTCCGCGTCTTGAAGGCCGGGTTCCGCCATGGGGATAACGCCGCTATGGCGGTGATCGAATTTGTCGATCGCGATCATTCTGAAAAAGGTAAGGATTCCGGTCCGGTCCATATGTCAAGCTTCGGCGACGAATAGGCTAAAACGGTCTACAGAGATCAGGTTCAAGACCCCGGACGGCGACATCCGGGGTTTTTGCGTTTGTACCGTAGGCGACCGTCACAATTTCCGGCTAGAATTTTGTGATGCGTAGATTCCTATTTCTCATCCTGTCCTTCATTGTCCTAACGGCAAGCCCCGCTCTTGCTCGTCCCCTGACCGTCCTGATCTCCATTGACGGCTTCCGGGCGGATTATCTTGAACGGGGCGTCACACCGAATATGTCGGCCATGGCGACCCTGGGGGTTTCGGCGGCCATGCGACCGTCCTTTCCGTCCAAGACCTTTCCTAATCACTATGCCCTGATTACCGGCTTGCGGCCGGATCGGAATGGGATTGTCGAGAACAATATGGAGGACCCGGCTATTCCCGGCGTCTCATTCCGGATGTCCAACCACGATGCAGTGGTGGACCGACGCTGGTGGGATCAGGGAGAGCCGCTCTGGGTGTCGGCGGAGAAGGTCGGTATCCGGTCAGCGACCATGTTCTGGCCCGGATCTGAAGCGGCGGTTCATGGGGTGCGGCCCGGTCTGTGGCTGCCCTTTGATCAGTCAAAGAGTGCCGAAGCCAGGGTGGATCAGGTCCTGACCTGGGCCGACCTGCCGGCCGATCAGAGACCGCAGTTCATCACCCTCTATTTCGATGATGTGGACACTATGGGCCACACCTACGGCCCTGAGTCGGCGCAGGTGAACGCGGCGGCAACCCGGGTGGACGCGGCCATCGGTCGCCTGGATGCGGGGCTCAAAGCGCGCGGGCTTGAGGCCAATATCGTTGTGGTCGCTGATCACGGCATGGCAGCCATCTCGGAGGATCGTCAGCTCTTCATCGAAGATCTGGTGCCGGCCGGCACCTTCCGCACGCTGGGAACCGGAGCTTTCATCACTCTGGCCCCGCTGCCTGGGCAGGAAACCCTCGTCGATAAGGCCCTGGTCGGTCACCATCCGCACTTGACCTGTTGGCGCAGGGGGCAGTTCCCGGCCCGTTTCCACTATGGTCATAACCCCCGGGTCGCGCCGATCTTCTGCCTGCCGGAAACCGGATGGACCATTTACAGCCGCGTCCGCAAACCCGGAAGTTGGGAGAAGGGGACCCATGGCTTTGATCCCGCCGCCCGGGACATGGCCGCCGTCTTCGTGGCCAGCGGTCCGGCCTTCAAATCTGGCGTTCGGCTGCGGACTTTTGACAATGTGGACGTCTATCCCCTGGTGGCGCGGCTGGCGGGTATTCCGGCCCAGCCGAGCGACGGAAGCCTTGCCCCCCTACGGTCTGCCCTGAAACCCAAGATGCCATAGGGGTAGATTGCGGACACGGCTCGGATCGCCTTGATCCTGATTTGTCGCTTACCCCAGTCTGCGGTAAGTAAAGGCATGACACAAACAACAGACGCAGGACGCCGCCGGACAGCCGCCTTTGGGTTCATCTTCGCCTGTGCGCTAATGAATTCGATTTCGTTCGGGATCATGATCCCGGTCCTGCCTGAGCTGATGAAGCATTTTTCAGGGGGCGATACGGCCACGGCCTCCCAATGGAACGCCCTGTTCGGCTCGGTCTGGGGGTTGATGCAGCTGTTCTGTGGGCCGATCCTGGGAATGCTGTCGGACCGGATCGGGCGGCGACCTGTCCTGCTGATCTCCTTTTTCGGTCTGGCTGTGGACTTTCTGTTCATGGCCTTTGCCCCCAGCCTTGCCTGGCTGTTTGTGGGGCGGATTATCAATGGCATGACCTCGGCCAGTTTCTCCACGGCCAATGCCTATGTGGCTGATGTGACCGCACCGGAGGATCGCGCCAAAACTTTCGGCTTTATGGGGTCTGCCTTCGGCTTCGGCTTTCTCGTGGGGCCTGTGCTCGGTGGATTCCTAGCGGGACCGGCTATGACTCCGATCTTCGGCGACTTTGCCCTGCGCATCCCCTTCCTGGTGGCGGCGGCCATGACGACGGTCAACCTGATCTATGGCTATGTCATCCTGCCGGAATCCCTAGCACCCGACCGGCGTATCCGGAAGTTTGACTGGCGTAAGGCCAATCCGATCGGCTCCTTGAGCTTCCTGAGAGCACACGGTGATCTGGTCGGTCTATCCACAGTGGGTTTTCTGTTTCAGCTGGCCCATACGGTCCTGCCGTCGATTTTCGTGCTCTATGCAGGTTACCGGTATCACTGGACCAGCGACATCATCGGCCTGACCATGATGGCCACGGGCCTTCTGGGTGTGCTGGTGCAGATTTTCGCCGTGGGACCTTTGGTCAAGCAGATTGGCGAGCGGGGGGCCTTGCTGCTGGGAACAGTTGGCGGCGCGGCGGGGTTCCTACTTTACGGGATGGCGTCGGAGGGCTGGATGTATCTGGCCTCAGCCCCGGTCTTCGCCCTGACCAATTTTCTCCAACCGGGTTTGCAAGGTCTGATGACCCGCCGGGTCGGCCCCCAGGAGCAGGGGCAACTTCAAGGGGCGAACCAGGCCCTGCAAGGTATAGGCTCGGTTCTCGGACCCTGATCTTCAACGGAGCCTTCGCCTGGGCCATCCACCAGGATCGCACCTTGCACATGCCGGGCCTACCGATCTTCATCGCAGCGGGTCTGTTGCTGAGCGCCTTCTTGCTGGCCGTCAGGGTCGGCCATGCCCCGAGTCGGGTTGAGACTGTGGTCGTCTGACCTTGTCAGCGCCATCTTTGCGCCGAAAAACTCTGCTCAAAGAGATCATGTTGGTATTTTCCGGAGCTTCCATGCGCGCCTACCGCATCCTGATCCCCGCTGCCGTCCTCTTGGCCGCCTGCTCGGACCCGTCCTCGCGGTCCAATGCCCAGCAACCGGCCTTTGCCCAACCGACCCGTGCGGCCCCCAGCGAGGCCTTGACCATGAAGGCCTCCTTCGCCCCGGTGGTGAAGCGCGCAGCGCCCGCGGTGGTGAACATCTCATCTAAGCGGATGGTACGCACACCCAGTGATCCCTTCTGGGACTTCTTCGGCCTCGGGGCCCCGCAGGACCGCATCGAAGGGTCTTTAGGCTCTGGGGTCATCGTGCGGTCTGACGGCATTATCGTTACGAACAATCACGTTATTCAGGGCGGACAGGAAATTACCGTTGCCCTATCGGACCGTCGGGAGTTTCCGGCCAAGGTTCTGCTGGCCGATCCCCGGCTCGATCTTGCTGTGCTGAAGATCGACGCCGGGACCGAACGCCTGCCGGTCCTGGCCATTGACGATTCCGGCGACGCCAGGTGGGAGACCTGGTGCTGGCCATTGGCGACCCCTTCGGCGTCGGCCAAACAGTGACCAACGGCATTATTTCGGCGCTGAACCGCACCGCTGATCCCAATGGCGAGGCGGTTACTGCCTATATCCAGACCGACGCGGCCATCAATCCCGGCAATTCCGGCGGGGCTCTGGTGGATATGGATGGCGACCTGATCGGGGTGAACAGTTTCATCGTCTCGCGATCAGGAACCTCATCCGGGGTCGGATTTGCGGTGCCTGCCGCCATGGTCAAGCGCATTGTCGAGACGGCGGTGGGTGGCGGTCATACCCTGGTTCGGTCCTGGTTGGGGGCCCACACGCAAACAGTCACGGGCGACATCGCCAAGAGTCTGGCCCTGCCCTCGCCCCAGGGGGCTCTGGTGGCCGACATCTGGCCCGGTGGTCCGGCGGATCGGGCAGGCCTGAAACAGGGCGACGTTATTACAACGGTCGATGGCCGACCGGTCATTGACGCCTCGAATGTGTCTTACGCCATTGGGGCTGTCCGGCCCGGTGACACCCTGAAGCTCGGCATTCGACGGGCGGGCAGCAATCAGGTGCTGACCTTCCGGGCGGAAGTCCCGCCATCAAGACCGGCACGGGATGAACAATTATTTCAGGGCCGTCATCCGTTCGATGGGGCAACCGTCGTTAACCTGTCCCCCGCCGTGGCCGACGAACTTGGCCTCGATCCCTTCCTGGGTAAGGGGGTTATGGTGTTAAAGATCGGACGGGGTTTTGCGCTCAATGCCGGCCTGCAACCGGGCGACCTGATCAAGCGGATCAACGGTCGGGACATCAATTCTGTCAGCGACCTGCGCTCAGTTTTGTCTGCGCCGGGTAATCCATGGCAGGTGACCATCCTTCGCGGTGATCAGGAAATAACCGGGACCTTCCGCACCTGAGCCAAAGCCTGTTACAGGCTGTCCATGGCTGATCTCTTTGAAGCGGCGGGATTGACACCGCAGGCACCTACGCCCCTAGCGGATCGGTTGCGCCCTCAAACCTTGGGCGATGTTGTGGGCCAGGATCATCTGCTGAGACCAGAAGGCCCTATTGGGCGCATGGCGGCGGCGAGGCGTCTGTCTTCGATGATTCTCTGGGGTCCGCCCGGGACGGGCAAGACCACCATAGCCCGCCTGCTGGCCAAGGCGGCGGGCTATGAGTTTCAGCAATTATCGGCGGTGTTTTCCGGAGTTGCAGACCTGAAGAAAGCGTTTGAACAGGCTCGGGTGCGCCGGTCCGCAGGTCAATCGACCCTGCTGTTTGTGGATGAGATCCATCGCTTCAACCGCGCCCAGCAGGACGGCTTCCTGCCTTTCGTGGAGGAGGGGATCGTCACCCTGGTGGGGGCAACCACCGAGAACCCGTCCTTTGAACTCAACGGTGCCCTGCTGTCCCGGGCCCAGGTCTATGTGCTGAAACGTCTGGATGACGAGGCATTGGAATCCCTGCTGGTCAAGGCCGAGGTCTATGAAGCAAGGCCCTTCCGCTGGACATCGCGGCGCGTACGACCCTGATCGCCATGGCCGACGGAGATGGTCGCTATCTGCTGACCCTGGCCGAGACCCTGTTCAATGTGGGGGTCTCCGACCCCCTTGATCCCAGGGCGCTCAGTCAGTTCCTACAAAAACGCAGCCCGGCCTATGACAAGGACCGGGAAGGGCACTACAATCTCATTTCTGCCCTGCACAAATCCATCCGGGGCTCTGACCCAGACGCAGCTTTGTACTGGCTCGCCCGTATGCTGGATGGAGGTGAAGATCCCTTATTTATCGCCCGGCGACTGATCCGCGCCGCTGTGGAAGATATTGGTGAGGCCGATCCCATGTCGCTGGTCCTCGCCAATTCAGCCAAGGATACCTATGATTTTCTCGGCAGTCCGGAGGGGGAGATCGCCCTGGCACAGGTGGTGGTGCATTTAGCCTCGGCCCCCAAGTCCAATGCCGTCTATGTCGCCTATAATGCCGCGCGGAAGGCCGCCCGGGAAACCGGCTCCCTGGCCCCGCCGGCCCACATCCTCAATGCCCCCACCAAGCTGATGAAGGACCTCGGATATGGTCAGGGTTATGCCTATGACCACGATGTCCCGGGCGGATTCTCCGGGCAGTCCTATTTTCCGGACGGTATGGCGCGGCGCAAATTCTATACCCCTAAAGGCGAAGGGGCGGAGGGCCAGATCAAGGCGCGCTTGGATAGCTGGGCGCAGATGCGCAAGGACCTCAAGTGATTGTCCTGAGCCCCGACGAAATCACCTTTGTCCGCAGTCTGGTGATTTTCGAAGATGCCGACATCCTGGCCCTCAACAAGCCGGCTGGTCTGTCCAGCCAGGGTGGGCGCGGGCAGGTGCATACCCTGGATGAACTTATCTGGGCTTTCGCCAAGCCCGGCAAGGCTAGGCCGCGCCTGATCCATAGGCTGGACCGGGATACCTCTGGCGTCATTCTCACGGCCAAGACCAAACCCGCCGCAGGGTTTCTCGGTAAGGCCATGATGGCGCGGAAGTTTTCCAAGATCTATCGGGCGATTGTAACCCCAGGTGCGCCCGATCCCCGCGAGGGTTTGATCACCGAATCGCTTCGCCGAAACGAGGCCGGACGGGAGGCTTATATGCGGGTCTGTGCCCCTGATCATCCCGACGCGGAGGTCGCCGAGACCCGCTACCGCACCCTGGCCATGACCGACACCAGCGCCCTGCTGGACCTGGCCCCTCAGACCGGACGAATGCACCAACTACGGGTTCATCTGGCCTCAATCGGCAGGCCAATAGCTGGCGACGCCCGCTATGGCGGTGCCCTGGCCGTAGATGGGGTCGCGGTTCCACGCCTAATGCTGCACGCCGCAGCCCTGAGTTTTCCCCACCCCGCGGGCGGTAGCCGACGTATAGAAGCGCCGACCCCCATGGATATGGCGGAAATCCTCAAGGCTCTCTCCCTTGGATAGCGCCCTTTGATCTGAAGCCCCGTCCGGCGCATAAGGGGGCATGAACAAGTTTCTCCTTGTGGCCCTCGGCGGGGCGGTCGGGTCGGCGGCGCGTTACGCCTTGGGGGGCTGGGCCTTGCGAGGATTCGGGCCCGGCTGGCCCTACGGCACCTTCGCCGCCAACCTGATCGGCGGGGGTTTTATTGGCCTGTTGACGGGCTATCTGGCCTTCAAGGGCGGGGGCGACCAGGAAAGACTACGCCTTTTGCTACAAGTCGGAGTCCTGGGCGGCTTTACGACCTTTTCCGCCTATTCCCTGGAAACAGCCCTGATGATTGAGCGCAAGGCCTATGGGGCGGCACTCGGTTATGCGGTCAGCTCGGCGGTTCTGGCGGTTCTGGCGGTCTTTGCAGGCCTGTTTTTGGCGCGCAAGGTGTTTGCGTGAAGGAGGTCCGCACCCTGCATGTGGATGCCGGCGAGGATGGCGTGCGGTTGGACCGCTGGTTCAAGCGCCGCTGGCCGCACCTGAACCATATCCAGATCCAAAAGCTCGCCCGCTCCGGTCAGATCCGGGTTGACGGTGCCCGGGCCAAGCCCGACACCCGACTTGCTGCCGGATCGCAGGTCCGCGTGCCCCCCTGCCGGATGCGCCAGCACCGGGCGAGCGGGAGACGAAGCTGGATTCCCGCGACACCGCCTTCGCTAAGAGCTTGGTCCTTTTTGAAGACGAAGAGGTCCTGGTGCTCAACAAACCTGCCGGTCTGGCCGTGCAGGGGGGAACCAAGACCAAGCACCATATCGATCGCCTGCTCAGCGCCTGGGGCGAGGGGTTGGACAGGCCCCGACTGGTGCATAGACTGGACCGCGATACTTCCGGGGTTCTGGTCCTGGGCAAGACCCCAGGGGCTGCCGCCAAGCTGGCTGGGGCCTTTGCCCGACGCAAGGCGCAGAAGACCTATTGGGCCCTGGTCATTGGCCATCCTCGACCCCAGGACGGTATTCTCTCGCTCCCGCTGATCAAAAAGGGGGTCGGGGATCGTGAGATGGTCGTGCCGGCCCCACCCAAAGAACCCGGTGCCGAGGCGGCTGAGACCGAGTTCACCATGATCTCCCGGGCCGGGGCCCGGGTGGCCTGGATGGCTCTTCGGCCACACACCGGTCGGACCCATCAGCTGCGGGTCCACATGCTGGCCATGGGGCACCCTATTCTGGGCGATCCGAAGTACAAAACGGCGGAATCTTTGGAATTATCCGGTCCGCTTAAGCTGCAACTGCACGCCCGCCGCCTCAGCCTGCCGCATCCTTCCCGGGGGACCCTGGTCCTGGAGGCCCCAATCAGCCCGGAGATGAAGGCAGGTTTCGCCAAGTTCGGCTTTGATCCGCACGAGGCAGATCCGGACCCCTTTGCCAAACGCCGCCGATAAAGCGTCTCTGAGATTCAAGCCGTTTCGATCCATCGGCGTGTGTCGGGTGCCCGTTGCGGCTTACATCTTGCTTAAGTCCTGCTGAACCTCCATTCCCAGGCTAGACGGTCGCAATCCGTCGCGATCCGGAGGCAGACGCGTGGCGCAGCGAGGTTTTCACGAACCGGGAGAAAAGCCCAAACGGTTCTACACGGCTGTGACGGTGGAGCCCTGTGAAGCGGGGTTTCAGGTCCTGCTGGACGGTCGCAGTCCGCGTTCCTCCAAGGGGGCGAAACTTTCTGCCCCTACCCCGGCGCTGGCCCAGATGATGGCGGACGAATGGGCCGGGCAGGGGGACTTTATCGATCTTGCCGGGATGAATGCCAGCCGCCTGGGGTTCACGGCGATCGAGGCCGTCCCGCAGGCCAGAGACCAGGTGGCGCAGCAATTTGCTGACTATGCCGGGTCTGATGTGATCTGTTATTTCGCCGAGACTCCAAGCACCCTGGTCGCCCGGCAGACCCAAGCCTGGGTGCCGGTTCTTGAGCGTGTGGAGGCGGAGCTTGGCTTGTCCTTCATCCGGGCCACCGGGATTCGCCACCAGGCCCAACCGAAGGCGACCCTGCTGGGTGTGAAATTCCTGGCTCTGGATCACAATGATTTCGGTCTGGCAGGCTTGGCCTTTGGCGCACCCCTGTTTGGATCGGCCCTGTTGACCTTGGCCCTGGCCCAGGGGTGGATGTCGGGCGAAGCTGCCTTCGCGCTGAGCCGGGTGGATGACGCCTTCCAGGAGGAGAAATGGGGCATTGATGACGAGGCCGCTGAACGGACAGCCCGCCTGACCCGGGAGGCACAAATGTTAGGTCATTGGTTTGAGGCGCTTAAGCCTGTTTAAGTCTATCAGGGCGGTCAAAGGGCTAACTGCGGTGTGTCAGTTTGAAGTCTTGCCGCTAGAGCCTGTTTTTCCCTCTAAATGTTTCCGTCT
>NMUI01000230.1 GCA_002221445.1 Phenylobacterium zucineum
CCGTCCATGAGCGGGCCTTCGATGACGTGCAGGGGCCGCTCAGCGGCTTGGCGAGCTTCTTCGGTATCCACCTCAATGAAGTCGGTGAGGCCGTGGACCAGGGCATGAGACAGACGGGCCGCGACCGGAGCATCCCGCCAGGCCAGGTCGGGGCCCTTGGCCTCGCTCTTACCGCCCTTGTATTTGGGGGCCAGCTCCACCAGCCGCTCGGTGTTGGAGAGTTTCGGGTCCCGCCGGGGCCGGTTCAGGATGACGTCCTCAACAGCATCCCGCAGCTCCAGGGGGATGTCGTCATAGACCGGCAAGTCGCCCGCATTGACGATGCCCATATCCATGCCCGCCGCGATGGCGTAATAAAGAAAGACGCCGTGAATGGCCCGGCGCACAGGCTCATTGCCCCGGAAGCTGAAGGAGACGTTAGAGACCCCCCCGGAGACACGGGCATAGGGCAGGGTCTGTTTGATGATCCGGGTCGCTTCAATGAAGTCGACCGCGTAGTTGTCGTGGTCGTCAATGCCCGTCGCCACGGCGAAGATATTGGGATCAAAGATGATGTCTTCCGGCGGGAAGCCCACCTCGTCCACTAAGATCTTATAGGCCCGGGTACAGATCGCGACCTTGCGAGCGGCGGTGTCGGCCTGGCCTTGCTCGTCAAAGGCCATAACCACCACGGCGGCACCATAGCGCAGGCAGGCGCGGGCGTGCTTGCTGAAGGTCTCCTCACCCTCCTTCATAGAGATGGAGTTGACGATGGCCTTGCCCTGAACGCACCTCAGGCCAGCCTCAATCACCTCCCACTTGGAAGAGTCGATCATGATCGGCACCCGGGCGATGTCGGGCTCGGCGGCGATCAGGTTGAGGAAGGTCGTCATAGCCTTCTGGGAGTCCAGCAAGCCCTCGTCCATATTGATGTCGATGATCGAGGCACCGGCGTCCACCTGCTGGCGGGCGACGCTCAAGGCCGCCGGATAGTCGCCCTCGGCCACCAGCTTACGGAACTTGGCAGAGCCGGTGACATTGGTCCGCTCGCCGATGTTTACAAAAATAGGTCTCATCTGGGCGATCCCGAGTCTTTCAAAATCTCCTGGGCGGCGTGACTCATGCCGTCAGGGGCAAAGGGATTGACGACGCGAACGCCGCCAAAGTTGAACCCGTCCTGCAGGTCTTCTGAGAATAGGACGTCGATACCGGCGCGGTCGCAGGCCGCCAGCAGGAGTGCGTCCCAGTAACTCAACCGCCCCGCCCCCGCCTGCGCCAGGGCGCGCTCGACGCAGGCGCTGTCATAACCAAAGGATGGCAGGGACACGTAGACATTTCGAGCCTGCTGCTGCGCCAGGTGGTTCGGCATTTTAATACGCCGCCGGAGGGCGTTCTGAACTTCCCCAACCACCTGAAGAGCGACGGCGCTATCGCCCCTGACCAACGCCTGCACCAACTCACGGGCGATCGCTTGCTTGTCGGCATGCTGGTCGTCGCTCAGATAGACATAGACATTGGTGTCAGCAGCAAGTCTCATCGGCTGTAATATTCATCGCGAGAGCCATAAGCCTCGTCGGACCGCCAGCCC
Organism: Phenylobacterium zucineum; assembly: GCA_002221445.1. GTDB lineage: Bacteria > Pseudomonadota > Alphaproteobacteria > Caulobacterales > Caulobacteraceae > Phenylobacterium > Phenylobacterium zucineum_B. The sequence continues at coordinate 1,568 of NMUI01000230.1, forward strand.
TGGCTGGCCAAGGACAGCAGGCTCTCCACCGCAGCCTGCCGCTCCAGGTCCGATGCGGGACTGGGCGTCAGCGCGATGGAGCCTCTTTCTGGTAATACGTCTAGCTCTATTGCGACGACGGTCTTCCGCCGCTCCTTGAAAAGCCTTTGCCAATGGTCGCTGGCCTCCCCCAAGGGCCGAATACCAAAGGTCGGGCGGCCATCTTTGCCGTCGGCCATTTTACGCCAGGTGCCCGGCACGCCATCGATCCGCAAGCGTACAGTTTGACCCGCCTCAAGAGCTTCAATGGACTTGGTGAGCATGGGATCGCCGTGGATATGCTTCAACCAAATTGCGACGTCACTGACCGTTACATTGGCCATTTATATATCTCCTTGCCTGAGCAGACCCTAGGCCATACCCATAGGGGTATCAACTAGACCCCTATAGACCCCCGTCTCGACCCTGCCTCAGGCCAACTCAAAAGGTTCCAACCCAGCCAGTCGCAAGGCCTTGGGACGGTCCGGGATCTGGCGCGGTTTCACACCCTCCACCTCCTTGGCCACATGGGCGATGTGGTCGGGGGTGGTGCCGCAGCAGCCGCCGAGAATGTTGACCAGGCCGTTCCGGGCCCATTCATGCAGTTCATGGGCGGTCTCGTGGGGCTGTTCGTCATACTGACCCATGGCGTTGGGCAGGCCCGCATTGGGATAGGCGCTGACCAGGGTGTCAGCCACCCGCGCCAGCTCAGCAATATGAGGTCGCATCAGCTCAGCCCCCAAGGCACAGTTAAAGCCAATGGCGAAGGGCTTGGCGTGCTTGACAGAATTCCAGAAGGCCTCAGCCGTATGGCCTGACAGGGTGCGTCCAGAGCGGTCGGTGATGGTGCCGGAAATCCAGATAGGCAGAGGCTCATAGCCCTCGTCCTCGAGGTCGAGAATCGCTTTGATCGCGGCCTTGCAGTTCAGCGTGTCGGTAATGGTCTCCACCAGATAGAGGTCCACCCCACCGTCGTGCAGGGCGATCATCTGCTGGCGATAGGTCTGATAGACCTCTTCGAAGGTTACCGACCGGGCACCCGGATCGTTCACGTCGGACGACATGGACAGCATCTTGTTGAGCGGTCCGACAGATCCCGCCACGAAGCGCGGCTTGTGCGGTTCCTTTTCCGTCCAGCGGTCGGCCGCTTCCCGGGCGATCCTGGCACCTTGAAAGTTGATGTCATAGACCGCTTCGCCCATGTCGTAATCGGCCTGGGCGATGGTGGTGGCCGAGAAGGTGTTGGTCTCGCTGATGTCAGCGCCAGCGGCGAAATACTGGTCGTGCAGGTCGGCGACAATGTCGGGCCGGGTCAGACAGAGAATGTCGTTATTGCCCTTCAGCTGACCGTGGTGGTCAGCAAACCGGGTGCCGCGATAGTCTTCTTCCATCAGGCCGCACTTCTGGAACATGACACCCCATGAGCCGTCGAGGATCAGGACACGCTCCTTCGATATAGCCTTCAGCTTCGCGATCCGTTCAGCTCGGGTCATTTGGCGGAATCCTGTTGCTTGGCAAGATCGCGTTTGAAGTCCGCTTCCGAAGCTGCGACAACCCTAGAAAGTGCCGTTGGGTCAATGAACGGATTGGTGCCACCCGCCTTGAGCCTGGCGCGCTTAGCGTCCAAGTCGAATTGTTCATTGTGCGGGGCCAGGAAGATGTCGGCTTTCATCGCCTTGAGTTTGGCAAAACTGGCCTGATAGTCGGCGACAATGCCAGGATATTGCGGGCCGCGGGTCTTGTTGACTAAACGATTGAGGGCCACGCTGGTGCTGCAATAGAGCAGAGCCTGATGGATCTTGCCATCGGCCTTCACCGGAAAGGTCCAGGTGGTGCAGCCCGCTGTATGCCCGGGCGTAAGATGGGCGGTCAGGATCATGCCCCCAAGGCTGACCTTTTCACCATCACCGATCACCTGATCGACCTTAAGCGGTTCGAAATCGAGGGCCTTGACCTCTTCAAAACCGAGATAGGTTCCAGTTTCCAGAGCCTTGCGGTCGGCGGCGCCGGCAATCATCCGGGCCCCGGTATCGCGCTTAAGCCCAGCCAGACCCGCCGCATGATCGAAATGAGCATGAGTATTCAGCAGAATTTTCACATCGCCCAGCTTGAAGCCCAAGGCCTTGATGCTCGCCTCAATGGTTTTATCACTGCCGGGCATGGCCCCATCGATCAGGATATGCCCCTTGGGCGTCGTGATCAGGAAGACTGAGATTCCCTCTGTCCCGACATAATAGAGGTTGTCGGCAATCTTGAAGGGGGGCGTCGGGGCCGACCAGGAGGCCGGCGAACCGGCCGCCCAGGCTGGCAGGGTCGCGGCGAGCGCTAAGATTAGGCCATAGGGTTTCATACCGCCTCCGTCGGGGTTTCACGCACCCCCAGCACCCGACAGATGGCATAGACCAGATCGGCCCGGTTCAGGGTGTAGAAGTGGAAGTCAGAATAGCCTTCTTCAGCCAAGCTTGCGCACATTTCCGTGGCCACGCTGGCGGCGATCAGCTTGCGGCTCTCCGGGTCCCCATCTAGCCCTTCGAACAGATTACCCAGCCAGTCCGGGAGGGTAATGCCCACCGGCGCAGCCATTTTCTTCAGGCCCTTGAAGTTCGAGACCGGCATGATCCCAGGGGAGATCGGGATTGTCACACCGGCCTTGCGGACCTTGTCCATAAACCGCAGGAAACCGTCTATGTCGTAGAAGAATTGGGTGATGGCCCGGGTGGCACCCGCGTCGATCTTGGCCTTGAGAACGTCGATGTCCTTGTCCAGATTGGTATTCTCCGGGTGGCCCTGGGGATAGAGGCTGACACTGACCTCGAAGTCGCCAATGGCCTTGATACCCTTGGTCAATTCCGTTGCGTTGAGATAACCGTCTTCCCTTGGAATATAGGTGCCGCCGATCTGGCCGGGTGGATCACCGCGCAAGGCGACAATGTGCCGGATGCCCGCATCCCAATAGGCTTTGACCACCTCATCCACCTCAGTCCGGCTGGCCTCGACGCAGGTAAGGTGGGCGGCGGGTTTGAGGTTTGTCTCCCTTAACATGCGCACCACGGTCCGGTGGGTCCGATCGCGGGTAGAACCGCCCGCCCCATAGGTGACGGAGACAAAGGTCGGGTTGAGCGGTGCCAGACGGCGGATGGCTTCCCACAGGCTCTCTTCGGCCTCAGGGGTCTTGGGCGGCGAAAACTCGAAGGAAATGGACGGGTGCCTGGGGAGACCCGCTCCGGCACGGGCCACGGGCCCCAGGGCACTTGATGTCGGGCTCATAATTCGCTTCCCTGGCTTATCCGGCCGCGTTCGGCGGTCCATATTTTCACCGTCAGACCGTCCTTGCGGGTTGACGGCAAGGCATCGACCCGCGCTGTCGACAGTCCAGCTTCATCCAGCCAACGGCTGATTTCAGTGTCGGCAAATCCCAGACGCCTATGCTGGTGCTGTTCGCGCAGGAACTCCAAGGCGTGAGGGGCGAAATCGATAATCAGCAGCCGCCCGCCTAGTCCCACCAAGCGTCCGGCTTCGCGCACCGCCGCGGCCGGATCGCCCAAATAGTGCAGGACCTGATGGATCACCACCAGATCAGCACTGCCTTCCGGCAGTCGCGTGTTGAAAATATCCCCATGCCTTAGCTCGCAAGCCGCAGGCCTGCCTCAGCCACCCGGGTGCGGGCAATGTTCAGCATCTGCTGTGAGAGGTCGAGACCTACTGCCGTTTCGGCCCGGGGCCCCAGTAAGGTCAGCATACGCCCGGTGCCTGAGCCCAAGTCCACCAGACGCCGGACAGGTTCTACACCCACCGCGTCCAGGATGGTCGCCTCCACAGCCGCTTCCGAGACATAGAGCGACCGGATTTCATCCCAGCGGGCGGCATTGCGGGCGAAATAGGCGTCGGCGTCTGAGGACCGCTCGGCCCGCACGGCCTGCAATTGTTCATAGTCACGGGCCAAGCCCGGGTCCTGATCATCCGTCCGGGCCAGAATATCGTCCGCCAACCCCCGGGCCTCGCCACCCGCCGCCAGCCGATAAAAACCCAGGCCCCATCCGGGAACCGCTCGACGAGCCCGGCGTCAGCCAGAAGTTTCAGATGCCGCGACACCCGGGGTTGGCTTTGATCAAGGATCTTGCAAAGTTCGAGAACCGCCAGTTCTTCCCGCGACAGCAGGGCGAGTATGCGCAGACGTGAAGGTTCCCCCGCCGCCCGCAAGACTTCAACCGTTTGAATTGCCGTCAAACTCATAATTCACATAAAGGTATCTTTATGTCTTTATGTCAAGTTAACGGAGGCTGTGGAGTCTCCAAGGGGGGGTGGTTTTCAATTTTATGGCCAACCCCTGCACATGACGACGGCGAAATAACGAGGCTCCCGCGAAGATACTGCATTTCGAGGGCCTCGATCATCCGGGTCGACACCCCCTGATCGTCGAAGGCATTGGCTTTGCAGGCAAGCTATGGATTTCACCACGGCTCTAACCCTTTTGGGCCCCACCAGAGGGTTTGGTTGACGACTCGCGTCCCGTCCTCAACTGTACCCGCCTGACCGGCGCGTTGATACCAAGCGTGGACGGTTACAAAGGGGTGATGGATATGCCGGACATGCAGACAACACCCCGTCTCAGCCTTTGTCTAGCAACCTACAACCGCGCTCGCTATCTCGACCGTTATCTGACCCATCACCTGGAGGCCCTGGAAGCATCAGGGATCACCTATGAACTGGTGGTCTCCGACAATTGCTCCACCGACGAGACGCCGGAAATCCTCGCACGTTATGCCGGTCGTTACCCGCAGATGCGGGTCTCACGCCAAAGCCGGAATGTCGGAGCCTATCCCAATGTCCTCGAAACCCTGCGCCGGGCCCGGGGCGAGGTGGTGGTCAGCATAGCCGACGATGATCTGATGATCGCAAAGCCTCTGTTGGCCTATGTTCAACGCATGATTGATGAGCCGGACCTGGTGATGATCCAGGCCCCCTGGTTTTTGGTCGATGAAACCAAAGGTGGCGTGACTACAGGCCAGTTTTATCATTTGGAGGGCGAGCAAGGATTCACCCAGGGCCAATTCGCCAACTGTTTGGGCTTCATTCTCCAGAAAGACATTTTTCCAGAATGCTGGATCATCCGGGGCTCAGCCCTGGCCCGGATCAATGGACCCAATCCTCGATTTGCCTACACTTTCTTCGTCATGCTCGCCAACGCCCTACTGCAAGGGGGCGTTCTATTCTGCCCCGAGCCCTATCTGATGGTGACGTCCGTGTCACAGGGCAATAATCAGCATCTCGGGAATAGCGAAGCGATGGAGGCCTGGGATATGTATCGCGGCGGCCTTGAATTATTCGCCTCCTATGCCCGCCAGTTCAATCCGGGAGTTTTGCCTGATGCGGGGTCTCTCGGTGATGCGATCCAAGCGATCATCTTCAAACGGATGGCCGTCGCCGCCAAGCTCCAGGTCCATGCCCACAACTGGGCAAATGCCTACGAAATCCTGCGTCGCTACATGCCTATGAGATTTCGCCGGATATTGGCATGGATCATGCCTATCTGACCCGCCTCGCCGCCGTTGAGATCGCGCTCCGAGAACTGGCAGAACGCGGAGCCGGTGAGATTGTCTTCAGCGATAATGTGTCGGATGAAATCCTGGCCGGTTTTAATCCCATAGAAGGCGTCCGTGTGATCCGCGCAGCGGCGATGACCTCCGATGACCTGAAGCGGGGTTATTGCCTGCTGGATGAGCCGAAACCGACATCTATGCGGGCTCAGGACATATCCTGCGAGGTGGTGGAGACCCTGGCCCGCTTTCCGGTATTTCCAACTGGCAAGGCTTAAGAATAAACCGGACTCGACAACGGCTCTCCCGCAAAGTGCCGTCGGAGGTTCTCGAAACACTGGCCAATCATCAGCGGCAGGGAGCTGGTGGTGCCCCCGGCCGTATGGGGGGTGAGGAAGGTGTTGGGCACATCAGCCCAGCGTTCCGGCGGGGTCGGCTCTACCGCAAAGACGTCCAGGCCCGCCCGGCCCAGCCGCCCGGCCTTGAGGGCGTCGATCAGGGCATCCTCATCAATGATCGAGCCCCGAGCGACGTTGACGATCATGCCCCCCGGTCCCACCGCTTCGATCACCTGGGCCGACACGGCCCGACGGTTTGAGGCATCAGCCTTGCAGGCCACCACCAGAATATCGCTGTCAGTGGCCAGCTTCAGCAGGCTTTCAGCCCGCGGCCACTTGACCTCTGGTTTGGGATTGGGTCCCCACCAAGCGATCTCAAGACCGAAGGCTTCGGCCCGCACAGCAACCGCCTGCCCAATATGGCCCAGACCCATAATCCCCATCTTCAGACCCCGCAGACCTCGCGGCGGGCGCATACGGGAGTCCTGGCTCCACCGACCGGCCCGCAAGGTTCGATCCCCCTCTACCAGATTGCGCCAGCCGCCAATCATCAGACCAAGGGCCACATCGGCCACGTCGTCAGCGTTCAATCCCTCCGCATGGGTAACGGCAATGTCGTGTCGAGCACACCAGGGCACATCGACCCCGTCATACCCCACGCTGACATTGGCAATCAGCTTTAGGGCGGGCAGGCCTTTCAGAAATTCCGGGGTCAGGTGGTTTTCGCCCACATGGACAATGGCCTCGACCCGAACCGCCTGTTCCGGGCTCATATCCCATCGGCGGATCACCTCATAACCCTCAGACTCCAACCGCCCCTGTAGGCCGCTCAGCATGTCATGGGAAATCAGGATCGTTTTGGTCATGGCAGTCTCCAGGGGAAGGACCGGGACTATAGCGGGGGAGTCAGGGGTTTGGGCAAGAGCGTGAGGCGGCTTGCTGCCTATATACGCGGGTCAAATCCGAAGAGATGACAACCACCATCCGGCTCACCGAGAAAACCGCTGCTGCAAACTTTGTATGGGCATGACGAGGCGGAGGGACGCCGGTAATCGAACAAAGCCATGAGCGGCGTAAAAGTCAGCCACATGCGCGCTAGCAGGCTGTTCCCTTTAGACGGAAACGTCTAAAGGGATAAAACAGGCTCTAGGAGCCGCTGGATGACAGTTCAGGGGCAAGGCGGATCGACGAAGACGCTCT
>NMUI01000231.1 GCA_002221445.1 Phenylobacterium zucineum
GCCTGGTTTCAGAGGCACTGCGCCACGAAATCTGGCGGCCACTCGACGCGCCGGGCATGGCAGCTATGGCCGCGGCCCTGGTCTACGAGGCCCGCAAAGACGATGATGAGTTTCGTCCGAAACTGCCGAAGGGCAACTTCGAGATGGTCATCACGCAGACCATCGAACTCTGGGAAGACCTGGAACTCAAAGCAAAGGAGTATCGCCTCGACCGCACGTCGCAAATAGATTTGTCGTTCTGCATGTCGATGTACCGATGGGCATCTGGCGCAAGGCTAGATACGGTGCTCAACGAGGCCGACCTGCTGGCCGGCGACTTCATTCGTTGGAGCAAACAGGTGATCGACCTGCTCGATCAGATTGCGCAGTGCGCCACCGGATCGGTGGCAGACAATGCGAAGAGCGCGATCGACAAAGTTAAGCGCGGAATCGTCGCGTACTCGTACTACACGGGCCTCTAACGCATAGGCTTAAAGCAGTTCCCGACACGGAGGTCGCTTTGCGCTGGTATTGGCGAGTGATTCTGGCCGCAATAGGTGGCCTGAGCTCATACTTGGCATACCCGACGCCGGCCCTTTGGCCCATGATTTTCGTCACCGTTCCAGTCATTCTGTATTCAATTCGCGGGGCGAAATTCTCAACCGGCGTTCTCGTAGGAATTGTTGCGGGCTTCTGTTTCTACGCGGCCCAAATCACCTGGATCAGCCAATACCTAGGGCCGCGCCCGTTGCTGATTCTCGCCGGTGGCGAGGGCCTCTTGATGGGCCTGTTTCTCGGAATCATCGCCGTGGTGTGGCGACGACTGGATGAACGCCTGCAGGGTGTCTGGCGGCACATCGTTCCGCCATTCGCGGTTGCCTGTATCTGGATGCTTCGCGACTGGATCGCAAGCGACTACCCATACGGCGGCTTCCCTTGGGCGCGCCTCGCAATCTCGCAGTCAAACTCACCGCTAGCCAAGTGGGTCTACTTCGGCGGCATGGGAATGCTTACCTTGATCATCGTCATCACGAGCGTGCTCATTCTCGAGAGCCTTCGCAACTGGCGAAAAGGCAAGCGTGGATGGCAGATGAGCCACGGTGCCATTGCTGTCGCGATTCTCTTTGCCGTGCCCATGCTTACCGTGGTGCCGACCGACGCCGAAGATGGCTACCTCACTGTGGGTGGCGCCCAGGGCAACGGCAAGGCCGGCCTGTTTGCCGTGCACGAGCC
>NMUI01000232.1 GCA_002221445.1 Phenylobacterium zucineum
GGCCCGGGCCGCCGCCTGGGCGCCTTACGGCCCGGCTCGTCAGCATCCGGCCACAAGATGACGTGACGCCCGCCCAGCGCTGAAAAATCGGCCTTGCTGACAGCATGGGACCCACCGGGCCACGTCATGGCGACGAATTCGGGGAACCGTTCGCCCGCAGCGTCGGCGGCCTTCTCACCTTCGACCAGAAGGACCGGCGCACCTATGCGGGAGGCCAGGCGCTCGAGGCCGTAGAGAGGCCGCGAACCGGGTTCGCCCTTGAGGCACCAAGCCAGCTTTCCAGCCGCATCCCGCCAAAGGGTCGCCGGGCGAATGTCCTTTTCGCCGGTGGTTTTCTCCAACCGCAGGGTCCAGCGAAGCACTCGCCCAGCTGCATCGCGGAAACACCAGGCCGCGACAGGCTCGCCCAGGCCTTTCCATTGGGTCGGAAGGGCCGGGGCATCATCGGGAGCCGGGGCGACGTGTTCGCCGTCGGTGCGATCCTTCGCCTTATTGGCGGCAAGGCCTTGCCCCGCCGCGGCCTTAGCCACCCGGGCGAAGGGGTCGCCCTTGTCGAGAGCGCGTTGCGGCTCCACCCAAGCAGCTGACGGGCAAGCCTACACCGGGCGGGGGTAAGGAAAAACTCTTCCCCCGATGTCATGATCATGCTGACGCAATTGGGTCCGACCGGGCGAGCGGGATCGAGATCGTAGCGCTTCAGGCCCATGGGGATACCCCCAAGCTCTCCGCCGCCGGATTGCGGCCTCGCGCTGGGGAAGACCAGACACATAGGCCGCGAGCGACACCAGGTCGCCGCCATGATCGCCTGAGCTGAAGTCACCCCATTTGCCGGTATCCAGATTGGCCTTGAAGGACCCCAAGCGGCGATCCGCCCGGTTCGGATTGCGGGCAACCCATTCCCGACCCTCACGCCGACCCTCAGGCAGGAGGCCAGTCACCACCGCTTCACAGTTTCGGCGCGCCGCAGCGTTGACCCGCTCGAAATCGACCCGACGCGACCGCCGTTCGCCGTCCCTCAGCTCGCTCATGCCGCGACCCCCGCAGGGCTCGCCGCGACAGTGACGCCAAGGCCATTGAGGAGCTCAAGCATAGCGAGCTCGCGCAGCTTGCGTCGGGCAATTTCTATCTTTGGCGATATGACCCGGGCAGCTTCATCCCAGCCACAAGGGTCCAGGTACGACCGCGCCCAGTCCTCTCCCAGTTCAGCGACCACCGCAGCGCGGACGCCATGGTCTGGGAATTGAGAAGGTTTCAGCGGGTCCCGTGTAGACCTTTGCTTTTGCGACTCCGCCCAGGCGGCAAGGTCGGCTGGATCGTAAACAACGCGAGCACCCATCTTCACGAACGGAGGACCATCGCCCTCCGTGAGGCGCAGCTTATTGAGGTAGCTGACGGACACGCCCATGCGGTCCGCAGCCTCATTCACGTTTAGGTATTTGGGAAACTCCATAGTCGCTCTCCTTTTCGGTCATGCCCTGTGGTGTTCTGGGCGTGCGAAAAGGATCGAGGCGATTTGAGAAACGCGTCACTAGCGTTGCATGTTGTTACGCTAGCGTTTGTCGGAGATGCGCCAGCGCCCAACTAGCGTCCGGAGAAGAAAGAAGGCGCAGCGCTACAATATCTTTTGCAATAGTGGACACAGCTGGCCGCTTCTCACTGTCCATCGACTCTCTCACTTCAGTGGCGAGGCTGGTTGGGCTCCATTGCCTCCCGGATGGACAAACTTCGGAGCCGCTAAGTTTTAGCAGCGCCAGCTCCCTAACAGCGCTCCGCCGATCCACGATTTTTTCGCCCGCGCCGCATTTGTTGCGTGAACGCCCTTACTCGTGTCGTCTTTGTTCTTTTCGCCCCGGATCACCAGCGGCTCAAAGGCGGTGCGGATATGAAACTCAGCGAGGTATGCCCCCAGCTCGAATGATCGATGGCGATGCATCATTTCCTTGAGACTGATTTCTTCGGTTTCGGCTTTGGGGTCAGAGGGGCCGCTAAAGGCTGCTCGCACCTGAAAAGGGAAAATGACCGCCTCCATGCCTTTTTTGAAAGCCGCTCGATCGTCCCAGTCACCTTCGAGCGCTGCGTAGATTGTTAGAGCCCAGTCGAATGGAGAAAACTTCGGCCAGCCTTTGGCCACCCGCAGGCGCTCATCTTCAGACCGGGGGGCATTACGCGGGTCGAATGCAACCTGCGGGTCGAACGCAACCCACCCCTATCAATTCCTGACATTCCCAAATCGGGCCAGGGTTCTTGTATGTCCAGGAGACCACCACAAGGCGTGTCAGCCCACCATAGCTCACCCCCATCCCACACCCAGGCGTGAGGGGCCGGCCAACGCCGACCCAAGGGGAAATCATGCGCAGCCAGTATCTTCTTTGCTTCAGACAAGGCCCACTCCAGGTCGCCGGGAGCAAGTCGGCGAGAAGGCTCGAATGAAACTTTGTCGCCAATCCTTAGGTGACCACCCAATGGTCGTCCATCGGATGTTCGGAGACCGGTTTTCAGGTCTTCTATGGTCCGCTCCTGCCAAGCACGCCGATCAAATGCAGCCCCGGCCTCCTTGGTCACAGGCGGGGATAGTTTCAGATCTTCTCGCCAATTGGGCTCAGGAATTGGAGGTACGATTGCGTCGACTTCTGAAGCCTTTTTGAGCCGAACCCACGACAGCTCATAGATCGTTCCATCAACACCTAAAAACCGAGGCAATGCCATGGCTCACCCCTTCCTACGGGCATAGACCAGCACCGCGCCCGTGCTTTCCGCATCGGTCACCAGGTCCACACCATGCGCCTCAAAGGCCGCCACGATCTTGGCGGCGGTGGTCACTCGCATCGGGCGGCCATTCTCAAAGCGGGTCAAAGTCCCGAATGAGACGCCGCTTTGGGCGGCTAGGTTTTCGAGCGTCCAGCCTAGCAGGCCGCGAGCGGCCCGGCTCGCTTCTGGGGTTATCATTGGTTTTCCTTCCGTTGCATTTAATTGCATATAATGTGACGTTAAGGTTGACAAGCTCTCCGCTAATACGGTATATATTATGACGTTAGATCGGAGCTAGACACATGGCCACTTTCACCCGCGAGAACCTCCGCAGCGTTATGAAGCGGGCTTGGAGTTACCACCGGTGCGCAATCCGCAACGGTGAGGCTTCCACTTTCGCCGACCAGCTCCGGGCCGCCTGGGATTTCATCAAGGGCTGGGTCGCCTTTCAGGCCGCGCCGGTGGTGGTGACGCGGGTCATTCAGCTCCGCTCCATGGTCGTCAGCCCCATCCGCCGCTCGCTGGGCACCAGCCCCTACGCCCGGACCAATGCCGCAGCCGCGGGCTACGTCACAAGCCGCATCGGGGCCTGACCACTACCGCCCCCGAGCGCCAAACCGGCCCGGGGCTCCGCTTCGAATTCCCCCGGCGAACGCCGTTCGCCAACTCAAACCAGAAGGAGACTCCAACATGAAACCCCAGCCACTAGCCATGCAGATTGAGGCAGATCCCTCGCCCTCCATGGCGGACCTCGCCGCACAGTGGTCAGCCGCCTACGACCAGGCGGAGCAGGAGTTTGCACGGCTCGTTACCGCCGAACGTGCAGCCATGGAGCTCTATCCGCCCAGGCAGCCTATCCAGGATAAGGCCGCGTTCTACCTATGGGACAAGCAAACAGCGGCCATCGCGTCATCCTTTGGGATTCCGGGCCTAGATGAAGCCGCCCAGAGAACCTCCAAATCGGCGGAGGATATTTCCAAGAAGATCCTCGCCATGATCGCCCCGACCCCCCAAGAGGTCGCGATAAAGTACCGCGTCATGCTGACCATGCACGGGGATGGAAAAGACCGGATCGATGATGGTGCGCCGTTCTATTCCTTCCTCACCGAGATGCAGCCTGTCTTGGAGCGGTACCAGGCGCTCGCCGATGTGGCCTGCCTAATCGCCGACATTGACGACGTGCAAGCCAAGTACGCCCACGCGAGAGCGGCGGCAAACGTCTAGGCCGCTCACAAGCCGCCGCTCTATGGACGCAGACCAAGCCGCCCGGGGTCTTATGGCCCCGGGCTTTTCCATGCCCGCCGTTCGTCTATCGCGAGACTTAATCGCCGGTGGTGAAGTGATCCACCCCCGCCGCAGATAGTGGCGAGGGGGCCACACTCGCGCGGGGTCCGGGGCATGTGCGGGGATCTGGCCAAGCGAGCGAACCCGGTTCGCAGGCGGTGGTGACGAGCTGAAGGACTAAGCGAAAGCCCCGCCGCAGCGAATGGCGAGAAGGGTTAGCGGTTCCCACTGGTTCCCACTAAAAAGCGAGAGAGTGGGAACCGTTTTTCGGACCCCTTCTCTATATTTCTCAGATAGTTAGAGAGAGGGTTCCCACAGTTCCCACGGTTCCCACGGTTCCCACGGTTCCCACCATGTTTTCCCGCCTCCGCATTGCATCGCGAGCCCGATCAAGGCCCCATGAGAAAAAATGTTTGCTGGAAACTCTTGAAAACTTTCAGGAAAGGGGGGGGGCCGGTCCGGGGTCTTCGGTCCGCAGACTTTCGACACCCCCCGTCCAGACCCACCGTCCAGGTCGCGCCACACGCCTAGATAGGCATCAGGTTCAATTGGCCAAAAGTTCATAAAGTTCATAAATTTTGAACTTGCCCAGCCCGTGGCGGGCCGCCCCTTGCCCCACCGTATAAGGCCCCGGCCCCAGGGGAGGACCCAAGTACACAGGCCTAGAGTGCGTTCCGATAAGTGGGAACCGGTTATCGGATCGAAACGTACTCTAACATCTTGAATTAGAGCC
>NMUI01000233.1 GCA_002221445.1 Phenylobacterium zucineum
TTTTATCTCTCTATGTCATTCCGTCCAACGGGAAAGAGCTTCAAACCCCTGGTCCAGCGAAGGTTAGCCCACGGCACAATCAACACATTCGCGAACTCAGGGCACCGAAGCAGGATTTATTTGGGCCAACCCCCGGGGGTTTTCAACAGGGGGGCCGGATCGACCGGCACATCTCCGGCCCGCAGTTCGAGATAAAGCTGCGGCTGACTTGGTCCGCTACCTGCCATCTTCCCTACCCGCATCCCGGGGGACACATCCTGACCGGGGCTGACCTCCACCTGGTCCAGTCCCGCCAGGACCAGATGATACCCACCGGTCAGACGCATGATAATCACACGGCCCCACCCTTGACGGGACCGGTGAACTGAACCAGGCCCGCGGCGGGTGCATAAGCGTTTGTTCCGGGAGCGGTCGCAAAGGTTAGTCCGTTTGACTTACCCCCAAGGGAAAGGTCTTCACCAAACTGAGATAACAGCCGTCCATCCACGGGTACCAAAAGTCTCTGGGGAGCGGTCAAGTCCAGCTGGGTTGTCTCACCGGTGATGGCGGCCACCGTGGCCACAGGTCCGCTCTCGTCCTCAGCTGCGCGGCTTTCGGCTGTAAATTTCGCCTCACTCGCCACAGCCGCCGCCCGTCTTTGCCGGGTAATTTCCTGGACTTCAGCTGCATAAATCCTCGCTCGCCTCTGAAGTTCAGGTGTGATCGCCTTGACCAATATGGCCGCGCGGGCAGCATCCACGGCATCATTTGGACGCACCAGCAAGGGCGGCGGCGGGTCCATGCGGAATCGGACAAGGACGGTCAGAAGGCGCGCCAAACGGCTGCGATTGCGGCCTTGCAGGGTGCCGGCGGTGATTTCCTGCTGATTAAGCGCACGCAAAGCCGTGTTCTGGGGTTGGGCGAGGGCCATGGCACCCACACAGACCGTTGCCGCCACCGCCAGGCTACAGCTCAGTCCCGATAACGGTCTAGTCCCGATGATAAGGGCCTCCCGCCAGGATTGTCACCGCCCGGTAGACCTGTTCGGCCAACATGACCCGTGCCAAGGCGTGGGGCCAGGTCTGAGGTCCGAAGGCCAGTCGCGCATCGGCTGCGGCGGTGATCTCAGGATCAAGACCGTCTGCACCCCCGATCATCATGACCGTTCGACGCACACCCTGGTCCCGGATGCGCCCGAGCTCCGCCGCAAAGGCTCTGGATGTGTAAGCCTTTCCCCGTTCATCACAGGCGATGGCCCAGGCCCCGGCCAGATGGGGACGAAGGACCTCCGCTTCAGCGACCTTGCCAGGCTTACGGGATTCAACCTCGATCACCTCCACCGGACCCAATCCGAGCGCCCGACCCGTCGCTGTGGCGCGATCGATATAGGTCCTTACTAGGTCAAACTCAGGCGACCGGGACAGTCGCCCGACCGCAAGTATGATCAGCTTCAATTGAAGGCGATGTGTGCCGATGCATCGACCGACCAGATCTTCTCGATATTATAGAAGGATCGCACTTCCGGTCGAAACAGATGAATGATCAGGTCACCCGTATCAATGAGAACCCAGTCGCAATGGGGCAGACCTTCCACACGCGCCTTGCCGTAACCCTGATCCTTAAGGGCGCGCAGCAGGTGGTCGGCAATAGCGCCCACATGGCGATGTGACCGCCCGGAGGCGACAATCAGGCCGTCGGCGACAGCGCTCTTGCCTTTCAGGTCGATGAAAACCACATCCTGAGCTTGGTCGTCATCAAGACGCGCCAGGATCATTTCCCCAAGGGCCGCAATACGGGCGCTGGGGTCACCCTCGGGGGGCACCGGGGTCGTTTGCGCGCTTGGCGCAGGGTCAGGGCTCAGCGGGGTCGCTCCTTTGTAGCCTCGCTCAAACCTTCTCCTAGCATACCTTCAGGAAAAGGTCAGCCACCGTCTCAGCCTCGGCGTGATTTCCGTGACCCCATGCGTTCCCGTAGGGCTGTGGAGGACTGAAAATTCAGGGGCCCGGTTAAGAATACCCATGCGGGAGCCGCCGGCTGGGCAGACCACGGGCTTGATCATTGGGAAGCCTGGCATGGGCGAACCTTTTCGCGGCGGGCGAAAACCGGCTTTTCAGAGAGATCCATGGACGGGACACCACCGCCACAGGTGCGGTTTCCATGATCTGGGTCCAGCCGCGCCAATGATGGAAGGACGCCAGACTGTCTGCGCCCATAAGCCAGACAAACCTAACCCCCGGAAAACGGCCTTTCAGAACCCGCAGGGTGTCAATGGTGTACCGGGTGCCGATCTGCGACTCCGCATCGGAGACGATCATGTTTCGACCGTGGGCAAGGTGTCGAGCACCGGCTAGGCGCTCGGCGAGGCTTGCCGTCTCGTGCGACGGCTTCAGTGGGTTCTGCGGCGAAACCAGCCAGATCACCCGATCCAGACCAAGCCTTCGCCGTGCGGTTTCGGCCACATGGGCATGGCCCTCATGAGCGGGATTAAACGAGCCGCCATAGAGTCCCACCCGCATGCCCGGCGTCAGGCTGAAGCCCAGTCGCAGGCTTGCCGGCCTTCCAGCGGGAGGACTTCGCCTAGCGACCCCGGCTGACCACATGGCGCGCCTGCAGGGTCAAAAGGATTTCGCCGTGTCGGGCGTGCGGTCGAGATGCTGATCGCTCTGCCGCACCCGGGTGCGGATGGTATAAACGCCGTCGCCCGCCAGGACGCCGCCCCGGGCAAATAGCCGCCCATTCTCCCAATTTGCAAGCCCCAGTTCAGGTCGGTCCAGGGCGTATTGACCGTCTATCCAACGGGTAAAGCCATCACCTACAAAAGGCGCATCGAGATTGGCAAAGAAATGGGCCTGCGCGGCCGCATCCTCGGCAATCAGGCTGGCCCCGAACCGGGGACTATAGCGATTAAAGAGGGTGATGGCGTGGTCAAGGTCATCGACAATAGCCAGGGTGACCTCGGGCTTGTCCTCCCATTCCCATTCCGTGGCCAGGTCGGTCTCAGCAAGCTGGGTATGGGGTACGGAAATCTTATCCTGCGCGCCCCAGACATGGAGCTTGAATCCCGCCCGTCTGGCCCCAGCCTGCGCCAGGGCCTCCAGGAAGCGTGGGACTAGGTCGTCGGCACGGGTGCGGACAATGGCGCAAACATTGAGCGTGTTGCACACCTTCCGGTCCAGAGAGTGATAAACAGAGGCGAAAAAGCGATCCGCATCGGCACTGGCATCGGCCACCATCCAGGCACCACCGGTTCCATGCAGACTTACCGGAATACCGGTCTGGCGGGCGATGGCTCCCAGTTGGGCGACCGCCGGACCTGATCCCCGGGCCACGGCCAGGGCCAGACGTTTGTCGCTGAAAAGCGCCCAGCCTGCGGCATGTTCAGGCGAAACAACCAGCCGCGCCGCGCCCGCGGGCAGACCTGCGACTGCCAGAGCCGGATCAAGGGCATGTTGCACAATGGCCTGGGCCGTGCCCAAGGCGTCGGACCCGATCCGAAACACCACCGTATTGCCACCCCGGATAACCCCTGTAGCGTCGGCAAAGACATTGGGTCGTCCCTCAAAGACAAAGCCAACAACACCCAAGGGGGCCTTGACCTGCTCCACCGCCCATCCGGCATGGGCAATCCGTTCGATGACCGCATTTCGAGGACTGGTCTGATTGCGCCAGACCCGAAGGCCTGCAATCATATCTCGCCGCATGTTGGCATCGGCCAGAAGTCGCGTCGTGGACCGGCCGCGCTCAAGCGCCCGCGCTACATCTTGGCGATTGGCTTCGGCGATGGCCGCCCAGATGAGGTCGTTCCCAAGCGCCCGTGCAAAGCGATCGAAAAAGGCGGTGATTTGCCCCTCGCTCACCGCAGCCATCTGCTGAAACGCACCCTGGGCCTCCGTCACCGCCTGGTGGGCAAGGGTTTGAGTGTCAGCGGGAATATGCAGCAGATCTCCGGTGTCCTGGACCACCATCAGCTGATCACCCGGGCGAAAGGCCTTCGCCAATTCAGGGCTGACCCGGGTAAACCGGTCACCGGAAAACGGTATCAGCATCCCGTCCTGAAGAGATGTCAGTGCTTCACCGCGGGCGCGGGTCGCCTCCTGAGATTTTCCGCCCGAGTGATCCAAGGTCGCCGCCATTTGCTCACAATGAGCCTTAGAGCCTGTTCCGATAGGTGGGAACCGGTTATTGGCTCGAAACATGCTCTAACTTTTTG
>NMUI01000234.1 GCA_002221445.1 Phenylobacterium zucineum
AGATGGGGCCGTAAGGTTTCAGCCAGATCGGTGGGGGTCAGCCCGGGGGCTCCGTAGAAAGAGTGGGGCCCCAAGGCGGTGTTCAAGAGTTTCGATATGTCGACCAAGGGTCGGTTGGGTCAAACCCCGAGCCCGGGCCGCAGCCGAGAAGCTGCCCGTCTGTAGGACGGCGTGCAGGCTTTGATAGAGGTCCCAGGCCGGTTCAGAGCTCATGCGATAATGTATATCAGAGCAATACCAAACAGCAATTACGCTGGGGTCATCGAGTGGCGAAACTATGGTTGTCGCCGCAAATCCCGCTAAACTGCTGTCTGTGACCGCAAACTCGCCGATTCCAACCCGCCGACGGCCAGCCTTGTTCCTGGATCGGGACGGTGTACTCAACGAAGATCGGGGCTATGTTCACCTTTGGGAAGATTTCTGCTGGGTGCCGGGTGCCCAGGATGCCATTGCGGCATTCAATCGTGCCGGTTGGCTGGTGTTTGTTGTGACCAATCAGTCCGGCGTCGGACGGGGTTATTACACTGAGGAGCACGTCAAGGCCCTCCACGGTCGGATGGCCAAGGCCCTGGAAGACGTCGGTGGTTGGGTCGATGCTTTCTATTATTGCCCAGATCATCCGCAGGCCGTTGATCTGCGATACCGGCATCCCGATCCCCCTGACCGCAAACCAAATCCAGGCATGTTGCTCCGCGCCATGTCCGAATGGCCTGTGAATGCCGATCTTTCGCTGATGATCGGTGATAAGGATGGAGACCTTGAGGCGGGTCGGCGGGCTGGGGTTCGGGCCCGGCGATTTGAAGGCGGCGACCTGCTGGAATTTCTCGCCCAGGAATTGACCCGACCTTACCCAGGGTGAGGATTGACCACGCCGTTTTCAGACCCTCATCCTGCACCGATGAGTGACATACCCCCCGACAGCCCGATCGCCAGCCGTATGGCGAATGCGACACCCCAGGCCCTGGCCCTGGGTTTTGAAACCTTGTCCATGACGGCGGGGCGGGCCTCCATGAAAGTACCCTGGCGAGAAGATCTGGTGGAAACCACAGACTCCCGGGCCCTGGCGTCCGGGGTCATGACCACCTTGATGGACCATTGCTGCGGCATGGCGGTTGCGGCCATTGAGGAAGATCGCTTTCCGACCGCCACCCTAGATTTGCGGATCGACTTTCTGCGCCCGGCCGCTCCGGGGGCTGGGGTTATGGTCGAGGCCCATTGCTATAAATCCACAGACTCCCTGGCCTTTGTTCGGGCTACGGCCTGGGATGATCGTCCTCAGGACCCCATTGCCACCGTCCAGGCGGCCTTCGTGCTGAACGGGCCTCAATCGGCAAGGCCTGCCTCGTGAATGAGACCGTGGCTCGCCTCCAGGCCTTTCTGGACGCAAGACCTTATGCGCGATTTCTTGGGGTTTCAGCCGATGCCCCGGACGGTGAGCCGGTCCTGGTCTTACCCTTCTCGCCTCACCTGATCGGCAATACCGCCCTGCCGGCCCTGCATGGGGGTGTTATCGGTGCGGTCATGGAACTGTCAGCCCTGTCGCAGCTGACCCTGGTTCACCCCCGGACCGACCCTCACCGGACGATTGATGTCACTATTGAATATCTGCGTCCGGGTCGCCCGCAGACCACCCTTGTGGCCGCACATCTGAAAAAAGTCGGTCGGCGCATTGCAAACGTCCAGGTCGAGGCCTGGCAGGCTTCCAGGGACCAACCCATCGCCGCCCTGCGCGGCCACTTCCTGCTTGGGGCCGAGGGCTCCCATTCAAAAAGTTAGAGACCGTTTCGATCCGACAACCGGCTCTCACTTATCTAAGAAGGCCCTGCGCCTTTCTGTTCAGCGTGAACGGCGTCGAGATCGGCCTGGGCCTTGGCGGTGGCAGCAGGGTCATGCTTGTTTCGGGCTTCAATCAGGGCTTCGGTGGCCTCCATCTCGCGCACCGGCAGGAGATGGCGGTTGTCCGCGACCTTGAAAGGGCCGGTTTCGATGCCCTTGAGAATCTCTCTCTGCCGGGCGGCCTCCGGGGTATCGCCCACACCGTAAGCGAAGATGAAGGCCCGGACCTTGGCCTTGACGGACTCTGGCACATCCTTGCGCCAGATCATCGGGTCTTCAGGAATGGTCGGCGAGGTCCAGACCACTTCGATATTGGCCAAGGCCTGCTTGGCGGCCGGGTCCGTCTTGGTGGACAGGCGGACAATAGACTGGGTGTTGTTGGTGGCGGCGTCCACCTGGCCCATGGCGACGGCGAACAGGTTGGCCTCGTGGTTGGCGCTCTTGACGGTCTTAAAGCACGAGGTCGGTGTCACGTTTTTCGGGGCAAACAGATAGGTCATGGGGGCCAGGGTGCCCGAGGTGGACTTGGCATCCCCCATGGCAAAATTCAGGGTCTTGTCGCAGGCCATGATCTTTTCAAGGGTCAGGCCGCTGCCCTTCTTCACGATGACCACCGACTGATAACCATCCGGGCCGCTGGGCTTTGTGGTGCGGGCAAAGACTTCGCCGCCCGAGCGGCGCACCGCCTCAAGCCCTGACTGATTGGTGAACCAGCCCATTTCGGTCTGTTTGAACCTCATGGCCTCAATCAGAGCTGTATAATTGGAACCGAAGAACGGCTGCACCTTCAGGCCGGTCGCCTTTTCCATGTCGGTGAGGAAGGGAGCCCAAGATGTTTGCGCAGCCTGGGCATTCTCCGTCGACATGATGGAGAATCGTACTGTGTCAGTGGACTCAGCCTCCTTGGGTGCCTTTCCGCAGGCCGCCAGGGAGAGGAAAAAGGCAATAGCGACAACCGATGTCCGTATAGGCAAGGCGTCTATCCTCATAAGGTTTCCGTCTCCTTGGACCCATTTTCGACGGTTTTAATGCGAGGCTCGTAAAATGTGTGCTTGAGGCCATCGCCATAGAGGCTAACGCGCGGGCCATGTCTCTGCAAGGTCTCTCCCACTCCGCCCGTACCGCCAAGAGCTGGCCCTTTGAACAGGCTAGGCTTTTACTTGACCGCATCTTGCGTCTGCGTCTGTCCGACGGTGAGCGCGACTTGGCGGCCTCGCTGATCTCTGAAGGCAAGGCCGACGAGGCGGCCAAGACCTTTGAAGCCCTGCAAAAGCCAGTTGTGTTTGAGACAGGATATGGACCCTCAGGTCTGCCGCATCTTGGAACCTTCGGCGAAGTTGCGCGGACCACCATGGTGCGAATGGCCTTCCGGGGATTGACCAACGACACCTTTCCAACCCGATTGATTGCGTTTAGCGACGATATGGACGGCCTGCGCAAGATCCCGCCGGGCCTGCCCAATTCGGACCTGCTGACTCAGGACCTGGATAAACCCCTGACCGTGGTTCGAGACCCCTACGAAACCCATGACAGTTTCGGAGCGCACAATAATGCCAGACTTCGCGCCTTCCTGGACCGGTTCGGCTTCGACTACGAATTTGTCTCATCCACCGAATGCTATCGGAGCGGTCGGTTCGACGAGACTTTGCTCCTCGCCTTGGCGCGCTTTGACAGCATCCAGAAGATCATGTTGCCCTCCCTTGGCGAGGAACGCCGGGCGACCTATTCACCCTTCATCCCCATCAGCCCGACCACTGGACGGGTGCTCTATGTGCCGACCCTGGAGCGCCACCTAGATCGTGGAACCATAACCTTCCGCGACGAGGACGGGTCTCTGGCCGAGGTTCCCGTGACGGGCGGTCACGTAAAACTGCAATGGCGCCCGGACTGGGCCCTGCGGTGGACCGCCCTGGAGATCGACTATGAAATGAGCGGTAAGGACCTGATCGACAGCGTTCGCTTGTCCAATCAGGTGTGTAAGGTACTGGGCGGGACCCCCCCGGCGGGGTTTCACTACGAACTCTTCATGGACGAGAACAATCAGAAGATCTCCAAGACCAAGGGCAATGGTCTGACCATGGAGGACTGGCTGCGCTATGGCGCGCCCGAAAGCCTTGCCTATTACATGTATCAGTCGCCCAAGTCGGCCAAGCGGCTCTATTTTGACGTCATTCCCAAGGCAACCGATGAGTATCTTCAGCAGCTGGACGCCTTAAATCGCGCCAGGGGGGATGGATCAAACGCCCCGGCTATCGACAATCCGGCTTGGCATGTTCATCGGGGCGCACCGCCGCTTATTGGCTCACCGGTGTCTTTCTCGCTGCTGCTGAACTTGGTATCGGCCGCCGATGCCTCCACCAAGGACATACTTTGGGGCTTCATCCGCACCTATATTCCCGGCGCGACAGCCGAAACCCAGCCCCTGTTGGATCGGTTGACCGATTATGCGATCCATTATTACGAGGACTTCGTAAAGCCAAACAAGCGCTTCCGGGGCCCGACCCACGGGAGCGGGCGGCTATTGAGGATCTGGCGGTGCGGTTCCGTGCCCTACCCCCTGATTGTCGGGATGCCGAGCTTATTCAGGCCGAAGTCTATGAGGCGGGCAAGGCGGCGGGATTTGATCCCCTGCGCCTTTGGTTCACCGGGCTCTATGAGGTGCTTCTCGGCCAGAGCCAGGGTCCGCGCTTTGGGTCCTTTGCCGCCATATTTGGTCTGGATCTTACCCTTGACCTTATGGACCGCGCCTTGACGGGGCGTCTCGTCCAGGATGCCTAAACCGGATATGTGATCGACGATCATATTGACGTGCGCGGAAGGTAGGCTTACGTTTCCGGAAGGTAAAAAGACCTTCGGGAGGAAGTTCCAGTGCCTACAGATTTGCGTCGTCCAGTTCGCACCTTCACCATCCGTCAGCTGTGCCAAGAGTTTAAGTGTACGCCCCGCGCCCTGCGCTTTTATGAGGACAAGGGTCTGCTGACCCCGGCCCGGGATGGCATGAACCGCGTCTATTCCTATCGGGACCGGGCCCGGCTGCAATTGATCCTGCGGGGCAAGCGGGTCGGTCTCGCCCTAGCGGAAATCGGTGAAATTCTCGACCTGTATGAAGTAGATGACGGCGGTGCGACGCAGAATGCCAAGTCGCTCGGCAAGTTTCGTCAGCGCATTGTGGCTCTGCAGGCCCAGCGGGAAGATATTGATAACGCCATCCTGGAACTGGAGGAGGCCAGTCGACGTCTGGAAGCCCACTTGGCGCAAACTCGTCCGGATCTTTTGCCACAGGCCTCCGATGATGATCAGGCTCAACGGACACGGCTCGGGGCTCTTGAGCCCGCGAAATAAGGTCGGCCACGGGCATTGACCCGTGTTTCGGAGCGTCCAGGGAGGTGGCGGTGCAGAGTCTTGACGGGTCGAGCCTTACGTCAGAAGATCTGATTTTGCTGACTATCCGAGTAGGCGGTCATCTGGCTAGGTTGGAAACCAGATCAGAGGGGATAATGGTTCTTCCTGTGGGGGCCTTCTGACATGGCGACCTATACGGCGGAGGTGATCTGGAGCCTCAATCCGGGTGAAGATTTTGCGAACGGTCGCTATAGCCGAGCCCACACAGTGAGCTTTGACGGTGGTGTCACGGTTCCGGCTTCGGCTTCCCCGCATGTGGTCGGCAAGTGGGCAGATCCGGCCGCGGTCGATCCTGAGGAAATGCTGGTGGCAGCCTTGTCCAACTGTCACATGCTGACCTTCCTTCACAAGGCCAGATTGGCGGGGTTTCAGATTGCACGGTATGTGGACCATGCCGAGGGCATTATGGACGAGGTTGAGCCGGGTCGCTCGGCTGTGACCCAGGTCTGGCTGAAGCCTGACATTACCTGGACAGGCCCTGCGCCGACTCAAGAGCAATTAGCCGATCTCCATCATGCGGCGCATTTGGAATGCTATATTGCCAATTCCGTCAAAACCGAGGTGACGGTTTCAGCTTGGGGCCCCTTGAAAGGTCGCGAGACTGAATTGAGGTCAGGATTGACTGTGGAGCCGTTTTCTACTCTTGTCGCCATAGCGGGCTCCATCTGCGGGGAACGGGAAGTTGGGTAAGACAGGCGCGGGGTCGGGACGTTTGCAAACCTTCTATTGTCGCAGGCTAGGCAGACAGGATAGCGTCCTTGATGAAGGCCAAGAAGGTTTGGTTTGATCCGATTGGCCCGGTCTTGGGTGTTCGCGCGGGAAATGGTTAGGGCTTTGAATTCACATGAACAATAGTCTGGTTTCATGAAATGTTGAAGGGCAAGTCCGCCGCGCCACCGGCTAAAGCCGAAAACCTGCCCGCTGTCGAAGACGACAATATGGAAATCCTGGCCGCCCAGGATGGTGAGCGACTTGAGGAAATTTCACGGGTCATTGACGAAGCCTCCCGCGAGCTTCTGAAACTGGAGCAGGCGCGATCCGCCTTGGAGGCCTTGTCCGAGCCCCTCCGCGCCGAGTTTAAGGCGCGGATTAAAGACAATGCCCAACTGGCCTCAATCAGTTCCAAGCTCGGATTGACCCAGAGCCGGCTAAACGAGCGGGAATCAGAGCTCAAACAAGCCCTGGCCCGGTTGGGCGAGGTTGAAGCCCAACTCAATGCGACGACCGAAGCCAATGCGCTTCTGACGGCTGCTAAGCAGGCGGGTGAGCGCGACATCATCGAATTGCGGGCCGCTATTCAGTCCCTGCGCACCGAATGTGAAGAGCTGAAGGTCGAAAAGCAGATCAGCCTGAATGCCCAATCGGCCATGACCCTTGAGAACGCATCCCTCTCAACGCGGGTTGCCCAATATGTGGCCTATGAACGGGAGTGGTCGGCTCATCGGGAGAAGCTTGAGGACGAAAACGCCCGGGCCCTGTCCGAGGTCGAAACCCTGCGTCGGCGGTGCGAGCAGGTTCGCGCTGAGGCCATGGAGTCTGAACGCCGTGCCAATGAGACGGAATATGCGCTTAAAAATCTGAGCGAGGAACGATCAGTTCTTGAGGCACAATTCGCGACCTTTAGGGCGGAAGCCGGGCGAAACAGTTCAGATTACCAGGCTGCTGAGGCGCTGAAGCTCACCGAAATTCAGAAGCTCAAGGACGCCCTTGAAGACGCCCTGGCCCGTTGTACCCGACTTGAGGCGGCCCGTGAAGCCCGGGCAGCGGAACTTCAGTCGGTGACCGAGGACCGCGCGAGCCTTGTTCGCACCCTTTCGGCCAAGGATTTGGAGCTCAATCAGCTCCGCAGCCGAGCGGAAAACCTGGATGCGACGGTGAGCGAACTGAGGGCGCGCCTCTCGGATGTTGAATCGGCGCGCGCTACGGCGATTACTCGAGCAGAGACCTTGGCGAAGGAAAACAGTGTCCTGGAGTCCAGGGCCGATCGGGCCGAGATGGGCCTGATCAGTCGCATGGCGGCCTTTAAGAACCTGACGGATAGTTTTGAAGACCAAAAGACCCGGTTTAATCAGGAAATCCAGGAACTTAGTGGTCATGTGGCGCGCCAGAAGACGGAAATCGGAATGTTGCGTGGGGCTCTGGAATCATCCAAACGCTCCAAGCTTCTGAGTACGGACTGGGATCAGTAAGCGACCGACTCAACCCTTATGGGCTCACATTGATCGGAACCCGATTTAAGTCAGATACCGATCCCGAAGCTTGATGATCGCGGCCCGATCGACGCCGAGGTCTGCTAGATAGGTCTCAAGGCTTCCGCTCTGCTGGGTGATGGCCTTCAAGGCCGCGTCCAGATATTTCCCGTCGACGCCGAGAAACAGACGAACAGCGGTGTCGGACGGAATCTTGCCAAGACTCCGCGCCAAGGCCTCTGCGACCAGAGGTGCCCGAGCCTCGACCCTGGCGGCGGTATTGGTCAGCATGAAATCGGCGAGGACGTCGTCCTGATGAACGCCTAGGACGTGATGGGTCAAGGCGGCCAGCAAACCGGTTCGGTCCTTGCCTGCGGTGCAGTGGATCAGAACAGAGGCGTCTGTTCCCAGCAGGGCCTGGAAATATCGACGAAACAGAATGGGGTGTCGGGGCTCAAACGGGGCCTGAGTGTAATAGTCCAGAAAGAAGGCATCGACACTGGCCGGGGTCAGGTCGGTGTCTCTGAGGAAGGCCACATGAGGTGCTTCGGCGCGATCGCCGAGGTCGCATTCAATGATTTCACCCGCAAATCCGGTCGGACGACGGGAGGGTTCTGACTCCCGCTCCCGAGGTCGGCGCAGATCAACGACGGCGGTGAGACCAAGATCACGGATGGTCACCAGATCGGCCTCGGTGGCCCGCCCATGATGGGCCGATCTCCAGAACCGGCCTGAACGCATATACCGACCATCTGCTGCCGCATAGCCACCGAAATCTCGAAAATTATCCACCCCCTCAAGGGGTAGAATCCGATCTGTCGGGGTCATGGAGATTCCTGATGCGGGCTTTTCAAGCCTGATCAGAGATAGCGGTTCCTGCGGTCCGAAGCCAGGAGAAGGTGTTCATTGAGATCGGACCTCGGTTTTACCCGGCCAGATCAGATAACCCTCCCGGTCCCGGCCCGCCGCAGATGACGCGCACAGACAATCGCCAGTAGGACTCTGCCCCTCGCCGTAGGGACCATTATAGCCGGTGGATGGGGAGTCCATCCGCCCATAACCATTGCCGAGGGGGCGGGACCAAGGCGTTCGGTCAATTTCGCGTCGAACATAGACCTTGGGATATTCTGGTAGACCAGAGTCCAGGTAGAACCGCTTTTGAGCCGGAGGGGTTCGCCGTTTATGGCGGGTGCCGCCGATATAATAGGTTTTGTGGATCACGATCACCCTTGGTGCGCTGAGATCGTGATGTACATTATCGTGTTGACCGGCGTCAGCAGCCCCGGTCGGTACAGGGTCATGGACGCAATTGGAGGTCGGCTTGGGGGTGACCGGTGCGCAGGTATCGGATTCGGCGACCATAGCGGGCGCGGGTATTGCCGGTACTGGTGCCTGAGCGGGCGCGGCAGGAGGTCCAGCAACCGCAACCGACGGACAGGCCGGTTCGGACTCGGCTGAACAGGCTGGAGCGGACATTGGCCTGACCCCTGTCAATTGAGCGACTTTGGTGGAGTCGCAGGCCGAAAGTCCCACAAGGACGGCCAAGGGCAAGAGCGAAATCGGACGCATGGAACATCTCTGAAATTTAGTTTCAGGTAACCATGGACATCAAGTTCAGATCGCGCTGTCAGTTTCACCCATTACGCGAAGATCGCCCCGCCAAACCATATCGTATTAGGCGAATGGCCGGCCCTGCCCTCTGCGGGATGGGCTAAAAGGCCGGGAACAGGCTCTAATTCAAGATGTTAGAGTGCGTTTCGATCCGATAACCGGTTCCCACCTATCGGAACGCACTCTA
>NMUI01000235.1 GCA_002221445.1 Phenylobacterium zucineum
AATCGGTAGGGAAACCACGGCTCTCTTGCGCCGATAGTACAGCCGATAGGAAGCCACAAAATTGGAAGTCTATTAAGCAAAACTGCCGATGCGAGGCAGGATCGATATGAGGTTAGGCCTAATACGCAAACGCCTCAAACACCGGGGTCACGTCGCCCTGCCAGGGGCCGTTGTAGAGCTCCAGCAGGCGATCGGCCGGGGTCATGCCGCTGTCGGCGATGTCTTCCAGTTCGGCGAGGTAGCCGGTCTCATCCACCAGACCGCCGCTGTAGCAATTGCGATTCTTAAGGCCGGACTTGGCGATGGCCACCATGTCCTTGGCGATGTCCTGGACCGTCCGACCGGCAATCTGGGCCTTAAGACCCCGGCGCGACACGTCGGTGCGCAGGCGTTCGTGGTTTTCCAGAGGCCAATCCTTGCAGAGATCCCAGGCGGCAGCAAGGGCCTGGCTGTCATAGAAGATCCCGGCCCACAGGGCCGGCAGGGCACACAGGCGGCTCCAGGGCCCGGAATCGGAGCCGCGCATTTCAAGATATTGTTTGAGGCGGACCTCCGGGAAGGCCGTGGTCGAATGGTCGGCGAAATCTTTGATCGTCGCCCGGTCACCCGGCATGTCGGCCAGGGTTCCGGCCATGAACTGCCGGAAGGACTTGCCTGACAAATCCACATACCGGTCATTGCGCTTGGCAAAATACATAGGCACGTCCAGCAGATACTGGGCGTAGGTCTCGAAGTTGAACCCATCCCTGAACACGAAATCCAGCATACCTGTGCGGTTGGGGTCGGTGTCGGTCCAGATATTGGCGCGCTTGGTGAGGAAGCCGGAGGGCTTGCCCTCAACGAAGGGTGAATTGGCAAACAGGGCTGTACCGATGGGCTGGAGGGCCAGGCTGACCCGGAACTTGGCCACCATGTCGGCTTCGGAGCCATAATCCAGATTGGCCTGGACCGTGCAGGTGCGGAACATCATGTCGAGGCCGAGATTACCGACCTTGGGCATGTATTCCCGCATGATCTTATAGCGGCCCTTGGGCATGATCGGGATCTGATCCCGCCGCCAGTTGGGGGTAAAGCCTAGGCCCAGGAACCCCAGACCCAGCTCATCGGCCACGGACTTGACCTCATTAAGGTGCTCGCCGGTCTCGGTACAGATGTCGTGCATCGTCTTCAGCGGCGCACCGGACAGCTCAAACTGACCACCGGGTTCCAGACTGATATTGGCCATGCCGCGCTCAAGGCCGATAAGGGTCTCGCCCTCATAAACACCCGACCATCCGAAACGCTTCATACCCTCCAGCAAGGCCCGAATGCCGTTGGGACCGTCATAGGGCACGGGATCGTGGGACCCCAGACGGAAGACAAATTTCTCGTGTTCAGCCCCCACCCGCCAACGGTCGGCGGGCTTGGAGCCCTTTTCGAACCAGGCGAGCAGGTCCTCCAGGGTCAAGGGATGGTCATCGACCTCAGCACCGGCCATATTTTTCTCCCCCAACCCGTCTCAATCTGAAATGCCGTCGGACTGTCATCGGTTCCGCAGCGATGATCTTTACGCTGTTCACACAGGTGGGCGCAAATCCGGAAACCTCAAGAGGTCGGTCTTCGTCCACCTCAACGCCAGTCGCCTAGGGCGCACTGCCATAGTGTCATAGCGCTGATAGCCGCCGTGTCGGCCCGAAGTATGCGCGGCCCGAGGCTTACGGGAACCGTAAAGGGCAGGCTCCGGAGCCGGATTCGCTCGGCCGGTGAAAACCCGCCCTCTGGTCCAATCAGTATGGCCCAGGGTCCAGGGGTCTGGGTCGCCAGGACATCGGCCGCAAGGCCAGCGTCACCCGCTTCATCGCAGAACAGAAGCTTCCGCCCCTCAGGCCAAGTTTTGTCCCAGTCGGCCATCACCTTATCGAGCTTGGCCGGGGCCTTGATCTCAGGAGTATCCAGGCGCCCGGTCTGCTCGGCGGCTTCATGGGCGATCAGCCGCAGACGGTCTTCCCGCGCTCGCTCGACACCGGCCCGCTCGGTCACCACTGGCCAGACCTCGGCGACACCCAGTTCCGACGCCTTTTCCACCACCGTCTCCAGGCGACCCCGCTTGATCAGGGCGATCAGCAGGATCAGGTCCGGCGTTGGGGTCTGGGGTCGGGTCAACGCCCGGGTCCGCAGGATGACAAACCGCTTGCCCACCTGTTCGATGGCGCACCGCCATTCGCCGTCGATGCCGTTGAATACCAACACCTCGTCGCCGACCCCTTTACGCATGACCTGGGTCAGATAGCGGCTCTGACCGTCATCCAGCGGCAGAGCGACGTCGGTACTGAGGGGCGAGGTGACAAGAAGACGGATCATAAGGTCAGATTAACCGGGCAGGCAGCAGGTTCCAACCTAGCCTTTTGCGATAGACCTTCCCTCTCAGCCTCGGTGGCCTAAAGACCGGGCCGATTCCACAAGAGCTCCATATTCGCCCATAGCCTGTCAGGCTTTTGACTCCCCTGCCCTGTCGGGCAAGACTGACGCCATCATCAATCTTGTGAAACGCCCATGCCCAATTTCGAACACGACGGCCTGACCCTGGCCTATGATGACATGACGCCCCAGGGCGGTGCCGAACGGACCCTGGTCCTGGTCCATGGATTTGCGTCAAATCGTATGGAGGGCTGGCGGCGGACCGGTTGGTATGCGGCCCTGGAACGGCGGCGGACCCGGTTGGTGGCGATAGATCAGAGGGGTCATGGAGAAAGCGCCAAGCCGCACGACTCAGCGGCTTACAGCTATGCGAAATTCGCCGGCGACCTGGTCGCCTGATGAATTATCTAGGCCTCGGGCAAGTGGATCTGTTCGGCTATTCCATGGGGGCCCGAACGGTCCTGGCCACAGCCTTGGCCGACCCCAATCGGGTGTCAAACCTCATCCTCGGCGGCGTCGGTGGTGCCATGATTACCGAGCGTCCTGCCTCCACCGGCGGTATGTCTATGGCCGAGGCCATGCTGGCCGAAAGCCCTGAGGACATTACTGAGCCGATGCTTAAAAGTTTCCGCCAGTTTGCGGATGAACAAGGTGAGGACCGCAAGGCCCTGGCCGCCTGCAGCGCATCGGCTAATCCACCCTGGAATCCTGACGATTTCCTCGCCCTGCAGATGCCGGTTCTGGTGGTCACGGGTCAAAGGGACAGCTTGGCCGGAAACCCGCAGGCTCTGGCCGATGCCTTTCCCTTTGGCAAAGTCGCCATCCTGCCCGGTTGCGACCATTTCAACGCCATACCCCATGGCCTGACCAAGGCGGCGGTCTTCGACTTTCTGGATGGCGTCGAGGACGATCCTTGGGGAAGATAGGAACCGGGCCGCAAGCCTTGCGTTAGGTCTGGACAAGGTCCCGGTTTGGGGTGCAGCCTAGCCCTGCGATAACAAACCTAAAGGGGGTGCGACATGGCCAAGTTTCAGCTGAATGGGTGCGAGGTCCATACAGACGGGCCGGACGATACACCCCTGCTCTGGGCTCTTCGGGATGACCTCAATCTGAAGGGTACAAAATTCGGCTGCGGCATAGGCCAGTGTGGAGCCTGCACTGTGCATGTGAACGGCCAGGCTGTGCGGTCCTGCCTCACCCCGGTCAGCGTCGCCGACGGCGGGACGGTAACCACGATTGAAGGCTTGGACCCCAAGAGTGCCCATCCGCTGCAAACCGCCTGGATCGAGGCCCAGGCCCCTCAGTGTGGTTATTGTCAGTCCGGCCAGATCATGCAGGCCGCAGCCCTGCTAAAAGCCACACCCCACCCCACCGACGCTGAGATCGAGGCGGCCATGAACGGCAATCTCTGCCGCTGCATGGCCTATGTCCGCATCAAGAAAGCCATCAAGATCGCGGCTGGGAAGACCGGCACCAAGGCCGCTAAGACGTCGGGAGCCCGCGCATGAAACAGCCGTCAGACACCGCCGTGGCCAGCCGCCGTCAGTTCCTGATCGCCGCCGGGGCCGCGGGCACGGTCTTCGGATTCGCCGCCGCCGGGGAGGCGGCGGTGGTGCTGGGTTCCTATAGCGGGACCCCAGCCTTTGAGCCGACCATCTGGTATTCTATCGACCGATCCGGCCTTGTGACCGTTAATGTCATCCGGGCCGAAATGGGCCAGCATGTGGGCACCGCCATAGCCCGCATTGTCGCCGATGAGCTGGAAGCCGACTGGGACAAGGTCCGCATTGTCCATGTGGACTCTGATCCCAAATGGGGCCTGATGGTCACCGGCGGATCCTGGTCGGTCTGGCAGAGCTATCCGCTAATGAGCCAGGCGGGGGCCGCCGGTCGGGTGGCCTTGATCGCCGCCGGGGCCAAGCTGCTGGCGGTCGATCCCAAGACCTGCATCGCCCGCAAAGGGGCCGTGATCAGCGGCAAACGCTCAGTCAGCTATGGGGACATCATCGCCAAAGGACAGCTCAAGACCGGCTTCACCGATGCCGAGCTTAAGGCCCTGCCGATTAAGCCGGTTTCCGAGCGCCGGATGATCGGTCGCGATGTTCAGGCCCGAGACATTCCACAGAAGACCAATGGGACCGGGGTCTATGGCCTCGACGCCACCGCACCCGGCATGGTCTATGCGCGGCCAAAAATCCCACCCACCCGCAATGAATCCAAGGTGGTCTCGGTGGACGACACCGCCGCCAAGGCCGTGCCGGGCTATCAGGGCTATCTGGTTCTGGATGATCCCTCCAATACGGTCCCAGGTTGGGTCGTGGTACTGGCCGACAGCTTTGTGGCCGCTGATCGCGCCACCCGGGCTCTGAAAGTCGATTGGGCATCCGGCCCCACCGCCCAGGTTTCCGATGCCGAACTGCGGGCCCGGGCGGATGCTTTGATCGCTGACCCGAAATCGGGTTCCACCGTCCTGAACGATCCTGGTGTTGATGCGGCCTTCGCCTCGGCCAAGTCGACCCTGTCAGCCACCTACACCACCGATGCAGCACTTCATTTCCAGATGGAGCCGCTGAACGCCCTGGCCTTCGAGCGCAACGGCATCTTTGAGATCCATACGGGCAATCAATGGCAGTCCCTGATCCTGCCCACCCTGGCCAAGGCTCTGGGTCGGCCTGAAGACAAGATCGTGCTCAAGACCTATCTGCTGGGCGGCGGTTTTGGTCGACGGTTGAACGGCGACTATGCGGTGCCGGCGGCCCTGGCCTCCAAGGCCCTGGGCAAGCCGGTCAAGCTGGTCTTCACCCGTGAGGATGACACCGCCTTTGACAGTTTCCGTTCACCCTCCGTGCAGGTGGTGAAAATGGCCTTTGGCGAAGGCGGCCGGGTAAGCGCCATGGACCACGCGGCGGCGGCGGGCTGGCCCACTGAGGTCATGGCCCCGTTCTTCATGCCCAAGGGGATGAACGAGGTTGCCTATGATCCCTTCGCGATCAGCGGGGCCAATCACTGGTATTCGGTGGGTGCCCACAGGGTGCGGGCTATTTCCAATGACCTGGCCAACCGCGCCTTCCGCCCCGGATGGCTGCGGTCAGTCGGTCCCGGCTGGACCAACTGGGCCGTGGAAAGCGCCATGGATGAGGCCGCGCATCAACTGGGGGTCTCGCCCCTGACCTTCCGGCTGAAACTGCTGGACGGGGCGGGTCGCAACAGCGGGTCCGCTGACGGCGGCAGCGCCGTGGGTGGGGCCAAACGTCAGGCCGCCGTTCTGGCCCGGGCAGCCAAGCTGGCGGGCTATGGCGGCAAGCTGCCCGCTGATACCGGCATCGGCCTGGCTACAACCTTCGGCCAGGAGCGGGACATGCCCACCTGGACGGCCTGTGCAGCCCAGGTTCAGGTTGATCGCAAGACTGGTGCGGTCAAGGTCGAGAAATTGACCCTGGTCACCGACGCCGGGATCATCGTCCATCCGGACGGAGCCCTGGCCCAGGTAGAAGGGGCCAGCCTCTGGGGCCTTAGCCTCGCCCTGCATGAGGGGGCGACCTTCAAGAACGGCAAGATCGTGCAGACCAATCTGGCATCTTATACCCCCCTACGGATGAAGGATGTGCCGGACCTTCAGATCGAGTTTATCAAGAGCGACCAGCCCCCAGTTGGCCTGGGCGAACCGGCCACGACGGTAGTGGCTCCTGCGATCGGCAATGCCATCTTCGCCGCCGTCGGGGCCCGGGTCCGCCATCTTCCCATCCGACCTCAGGCCGTGCTGGACGCGTTGAAGGGGTGAAGCCCTACCGCTTCGGCCCATAGAAGATCACCCAGACCTTGAAGTCTGGGCTGAAGGTCTCGAAGCGGTGATCCACCCAGGCCGGGACATAGAGCAGGTCACCGGGACCGAAGGTCACAGACTCCTGGTCTCGGCGGAAGGTTCCGGTGCCCTCGGCGATGATATAGAGTTCGTCCCGGGAATGCGGGGTCTGGCGATCAACCCCTTGAGGCACATAAAGCTCGACGGAAATTTCGCCGTCCCGGCGGAAGACTTCCACAAAGGGTTTGTCGGTCGGCAGGGCGGCAAGGGCTGAGGTCAGACTGACGGCGATGTCGCTGGACATGCTATTTTCCGCTGGCTTTCATTCAAAAAGTTAGAACGGGCTTCGAGCCGACTATCGGTTCCCACTTGTCGGAACTCGCTCCAGGGGCCACTTCACCGAGCGGAAGTCCACATGGCCGATGAAGGTCTTCATCCAATCCCGTCGCTCATTGGCCGGATGGCAACTGTCGCCGGGATTGTCGTTATTGACCACCTTGTGCTTCAATCCGATATAGCCATTCCAGTTGTAATTCACGTCGTCGAGACTGAGTGATGTCTCGAAATTCGGGGTCATATAGATGGTTCCGCTGGCCCCCATGACATAGTTATTCTGGTCCAGTAGGGGGACAGTGCGCACCGCCGCGCAGAACACAGTATGGGTATCGGGCAGAGTCTGAGCCGCCGCAGACCCGACGGCGAGTCCCAAAGTCAGGATCGCGGCCATAACGAACTTGCAAGCAGACATCTGACCCTCTCCGAGTTGAATTCAGAGCCTAGAGCCTGTTCCCTTTA
>NMUI01000236.1 GCA_002221445.1 Phenylobacterium zucineum
GTCAAATTCGCCCTGCTGTGGCCTGTTCTGATAAGCCGGAACCGATTATCAGCTCGAAACCTGCTCTAACATCTTGAATTAGAGCCTGTTTTATCTCTCTAGACGTTTCCGTCTAAAGGGAACAGGCGCTAGCGACGAACCCGAACGGTAACGCCCCAGGTTCGGGGGTCGCCCGGGAAGCCGATGATATATCCGGGTGACAAAGCCTGAGCCGAGGTCAGATAATCTTTATCCAGCAAGTTCTTGACCCAAACATAGGTGTCCCAGTTCCGGTCTTCGGACCGGAGGCCGATACGCGCATTGATCAGGCTGCGGCTGGGCAGACGGCCATAGGTCGAAACCGTAGCCGTGGAGTTGACGCTGGACCGGTAGCTGTCATCCATGCCGAAATAAAGCTGGGTCTCCCCGGTGCCAAGGCTGAAAGGCCGATGGTATTCAAATCCGCCCGACACGGCCCACTTCGGTACCCCCGGCAGGGCGACGCCGCTGAGATTACAGCTGGCCGGAACCGGTAAGGTATGTTCGACCGGGCACGGCGAGGTTGGGAACTTGGCATAGATGGCGGCATCATAGGTCGCTGAGGCATAGAACGAGACGCTTTCGCTGGGCCGCCCCTGCGCCGAAACTTCAAAGCCCTTGGACCTTACCTCCGGGATATTGGCGAGATAGGTCTTCAGCAGGACAGGATCGACAGTCTGGGCCTGATAATCCTGATCCTTCTCAAAGAAGAGGGAGGTGTTCAGAGTCAGACGCCGCTCGAATAGCCGCATTTTGAGACCTGCTTCATAGGCATCAATGCTCTCTGGAGCCACAATCGCACTGGCACCACTAGGCAAGGAGTTGAGATTCAAGCCTCCCGAACGATTGCCCTTGGAATAGCTCACATAGGTCAGCACATCAGGATTGACCTCGTAGGAAAGGTCCAGGTGACCACCCCAGGCCGCCTTGTTGGAGCGGACATGAAAGCCACTGGTGGAGGCAAAGGCCGAGCGAATGGCCGCGAAACCAGCCAGAGGGCCCGCCAAAGGAAGACCACCCGTCGCTACGGCGTTATAGGATCCCTTCTTCTGATCGGAGGTATAGCGGAGACCACCCGTCAGGCTGAGCTTGGGATTGAGATGCCAGGTCGCCTGACCGAAGGCGGCATAACTCTCAGTCTTGTAGTCACTATTGGTGCTGAGGGTGACGCCATTAAGAATCAGGGCCGGAAGGGCCGAACTGATAACAGACGCAACCGCTGCCG
Source organism: Phenylobacterium zucineum (assembly GCA_002221445.1). GTDB lineage: Bacteria > Pseudomonadota > Alphaproteobacteria > Caulobacterales > Caulobacteraceae > Phenylobacterium > Phenylobacterium zucineum_B. The sequence continues at coordinate 1,244 of NMUI01000236.1, forward strand.
CGCCGTATTTCGTAGTGGCATAGGCTTCCAGCTTTTCATGAAAGAAATAGACGCCGCCCACATAGTCCACCGTGTTTTCGCCGGTGGATGCGATGCGAAGTTCCTGAGTGAACTGGTTCTGGCGGTCGATGACCTGTGATTTCTGAAAATCATCCAGTCGCGATTGGAGCAGGTCGCTGGCCGGAGACCAGTTCCAATACCGCCAGGCGCTGATCGAGGTGAGGACAGCACCGGGCAGGTCCCAGTCGGCCTCCACAGAAACGCCGCCGGTCTCCTGATTGGCCTTAACAGCCGCATCAACATCGACCCTGCCGACAACCGGGGTATAGCCGAATTTTGCGCCAAGTGCGGGGAAGTTGACACCGCTCGGCGGGTTCCAGAGGCCGCTGATTTCAGCCGAGCAGCAGTGCATATGCTGGCGGCTGTAATCTGCGATCACACGGACTTTGAAATCATCAGTCGGCATATAGAGGATTTGCCCCCGCGCCGTTAGATTATTGTAATTATTAATCTTTTTTCCGTCATAGAGGTTTGTCTGAAAACCTTCCCGGTTCGTGGACGAGATCGACAGACGGCCCGAAAGCCGGTCAGCAATAATCGGACCCGTAACCGAGGCCTTGGCCTGAACATAGCCGTAATTGCCAGCGCTGAGTTCACCACTGGCACCAAAGTTGAAGGACGGGCTGGCGGTGGTTACGGAAACGGCACCGGCCGTGGTGTTCTTGCCGTAGAGGGTGCCTTGAGGACCACTCAGAGTTTCAACGCGTTCCAGGTCAATTAGATCGAAGGTCGCTGTGGCCGGGCGATTGTAATAAACGCCATCCACATAGAATCCGACGCCGGGGTCCAGGCCGTCATTGGCCAGACCCACATTATTGCCCAGGCCGCGAATGTTTATCTGCGAGTTGCGGGGATTGATCGTCTGGAACTGAACACTGGGAACCATCTGAGAGATTTGGCCAATACCGACGGTATTCGTCGCAGCTAGGAATTCACCGCCAATGGCGGTAACTGTCCCCGGAATGTTTTGGAGGTTTTCCTCCCGGTGGCGGGCCGTGACCACCACTTCCTGCACCGTCGCCACCTCAGCAGCGGACGCAAGAGACGATGCCATAAGGGTGGGAAGCCCGGCGCTTCCGACCAGCAGCAGCGTGGTCAAGCGCAAGCCGACAGCCTTTCTCGAATTGGTCATGTATATTTTCCCCTCCGCGAGCCAGGGATAAAGCCCCGCGCGATTCTACAATTGAGTTTCAAGAGTCCTCGCAACGTCGCGGCATGTCAAGGCATTCTACAAATGAGTATCAAATGCAGTCTGTCAAAGGGCCCGCAGACCCAGGCTGAGGACCTCAACAACTTCAGCCACAACCCGCAGCCTTCTGTCGTCGTCGACCTCAATAAAGCCTCGGCTCAACCAACTCATCGAATTCCACAATAGGCCTGGCAAGCCGATCAAACTGAGCGGTCCGCAGTTCCGCATTTGCCCCGACTGTAAGAGGTTTGAAATAATGTCGAGTCGCCTGTGGTTGTCCTGGAGGATCAAGCCGAGAATTTCGTCGGCAGAGGCCTCATCAAGACCCTTAATACCGCCGAGAACGCACACCGGTTCTATATCCCGGCGCAATTGAGTCATGGCGGCAGCTCTCTGCCACTGGATCAGGACATCTGGTGTCGGTCTGTCCAGGTCAATGGCCTTAAGGGATTCCCGGAATGTGAAGCTGAAAATCTGACCTGAACGCCGGGCGCACGCCATGGTCAGGGCGGTTTTGTCACCCACCAGCTGGTAAAGGGTCCGCTTGGTCGCCCCGACCGTGGCGGCAATCTCATCCAAGGATGTGGAACCCACACCCTTGCGATTAAAGAGCCGTGAGGCGGCGACAAGGATAGCTTCCCGACGCGCTTCGACCATCCCTTTCCGATCAAAGGCCGCCACCTTTTTCAAGGCGACAGGTTCCAGATTAAGGGACGGCGGATCTATCACGAGAGACCGGTCACCAAGCCAACCGTCGGCGAGCATGTCCTGAGCCATGGCAATCTGCAGCCGCCGATCCCCCAGGGCCGGACCCTGAGCTGAGATTGTCCAGGCAGAGGTCGTTGGAATGGATGTGACAATACTGACAAGGGTCTGGGCCGCAATGGACGGGTCACACGGTCGGAGTTCACCTCTGGCTTGTCCATCCGCCAGCACCCCGGCAAGACGACCAACTATGTGCTCAAACCGATGAAGAACGGCCTTGCGGTCTTCGGGGCGCAGAAGTCCAAGCTCGCCCAGAGCACTTAGGTCAGGGGCGTCAGGATCAAGCGTCAGCGCTACAAAGGCCTGGACCACAGCCAAGGCCCCGGAGGTGGTGGACTGCGCCCGGGTCAGACATTGGTCCAGAAGGTCACACGTGCGGCAATAGACCTGAAAAACCAGATCATCCCGATCCTTTACATAATAATAGAGCGCCGCCCGAGACAGATTGAGCCGTTCGGCCACGTCAGACAGGGGTTTGGACGAAACACCGCCCTGGTTGAAGATCCGGGCGGCCTCATCGAGAATCTGAATATGACGCGGCCTATCGACCGTATCTGACACCAACCGCGCAGCTTCCATGGCCGTCCTATTGTCAGGTCTATCGGAGCAGGATCACAAACAAGGCCCAATTTCTACAAATTGGATCACTTTGGAACCCAGCTGTCAAAGTCAGGCGGCGCGTTGCAACTCCTGCTTTACCCGTTCGGCCAGGGTCTTGATGTCAATAGGCTTGGCCAGGAAGGAAATATTAGCCTCCCCTTCCAGAAGATTAGAAAACTCCGCCTCGGCATAGCCTGAAATGAACATGACGGGCGCATCGCCTAAATAACCGCGAGCGGCTTTCAATAGGTCGGGTCCCTGCATACCGGGCATCACCACATCAGAAATCATCAGGTCGATGGAGCCTGCATGTTCCCGGGCCAGTTCGAGGGCCTCCTCGCCCGATGCCGCCTCAATCACCTCATAGCCCCGGGCACGGAGCAGCTTGGCGGCAACGCCGCGCACGGCATCCTCATCCTCGACGAACAGGATACGCCCGGCACCCGACAGATCGCGGGCCTGAGGTCGGACAGGCTTGGCAGGGATCGCAACCGGGGCCGCGCCCTCAACGGGCAGGTGAACCGGCAGAAAGATGCGGAAGGCCGTCCCCTTCCCGATTTTGGAGTCTACGGCGATCCACCCGTCGGATTGTTTGACAATGCCATAGACCGTTGCAAGGCCAAGGCCTGTCCCCTCACCCACAGGTTTGGTGGTGAAAAAGGGATCGAAAATCTTGGGAATGACATCGGCCGGAATGCCGGCACCGTCGTCGGACACCTCGATCATGGCCTGCTCGCCCTCAGCTGTGGGATAGCCCATGGCCTGGGCGTCCTCCGCTGAAACCCGTGCCGTGCGGATGGTGACGGTAGACCCGCCATGACTGCGGATGGCATCCCGGGCGTTTACCGCCAAGTTCATGACTGCGGTTTCCAGCTGACCACGGTCAGCGCGAACATGGGGCAGGCTTCGACCATACTCCGTACGCAGGGTTACATCTTCCTGTAGAACCCGGCGCAACAGGACCTCGAACTCACTGATCAGCTCACCCAGATCCAGGATTTCGCGTTGGACGGTTTGCTTACGGGAAAAGGCCAGCAGTTTGCGCACCAGATCGGCGGCCCGGGTCGAAGTCTGGCGGATCTCGTTTAACCCCTCATAAGACGGGTCGCCCACCGGATGACGGCTGGCCAGGACGTCCAACTGCATAAAGATGGCGGTAAGCAGGTTGTTGAAATCGTGAGCCACCCCCCCAGCCAGTTGGCCAATGGCCTGCATCTTTTGCGACTGAGCCAGTTGCAGCTCGATTTGCTTCTGTTCAGATACATCCACCAGATAGGCCACCCAGCGTCCGGCGGATTTGGACAGGTAAAGATGGGCGATCTTGGTAGGATCCTTGGCGAGGCGAACCTCCAGGGCAGCTTCCGTATGCGGCTGCTCGGCCAACCGTCGGGCCGCATCGGCCCGGGTGACAGGCTCGATCAGATCGCCGAACACCGAGCCTGGGCCCGCATAACCGGGAATGGCCGCCAGGGTCGGATTGGCCTCTATAATCGTGGCGGTGAAGGCGTCTTCCCCCTCCAGCAAGGCCGCACCGAAGGGTGAGGCCGCCGCAAAGGCGTCCAACACTTTGGGTGGGGGAGGCTTTGCCGCGTTAAAGGCCGCCAAAACCTCTACGGCAGCGGTTGGAAGGGCCAGGAGCTCGGGTGGCGGCCCTGACAGGCGCACGAGATAACGGCGTTCGGCCACAACCGTAACCGTCGCATGGTGATCCTGGCCCCGGACCTTCAGAACGGCCTTGCCCACCTCACCCCGACGGGCGGCCCCGAGGGCGGAAAACAGGCTGACGGCAGCCGGGCCGGACTTGGGCAGCCTTGCATGGTCACCGAAGACTTCGGTCCAGGCAGTGTTGGCCACATGAATCCGACCATCAGCCGCCGCAAAGGCCGCTGGTTCTGCCAGGGCCATGAGCAAGGTGTCCGGCCCCGGCTCTATTTCCGTCGGCGCATCACCTGTTTTGAGCAAGGCAAAAACGCCGGCTGCGGCGACACACACCAGACCAACCAGCAGCATAATGCCGCCGGTCGTGGCCAGCTTGCCGTTAAGCGCCGGAACAGCAGCAAAAGCCGTGGCGCTCAGAAACAGCCCGGCGGTCATCATCACGCCGAGGTTTAAGGACTTGGAGTGCGGACTTTGAGTCTCGGGCTTTGCCATGATTAGGGCCGCAGGGTTTGCCTCAAAACGGGGAACAGCCCCGTTCGAATCACGCATAAGCATACATCAACCTGAACAAACCAAGGATTTTACAGATATTTTGCCTGGTGGACTCGGCAAGGTCATGGCCACACCGCCCCCGGCCGTGTCTTCTTCCCATTCATGATAAAGCCGATGATCTTGGCGACGGCTTCATAGTGCGCCAGCGGGATATAGTCTTCGACCTCGACCGAGGCGAACAGGGCCCGGGCCAGGGGTGGGTCTTCGATCACGGTCACACCGGCGGCCTCAGCTACGGCGCGGATGCGTAAGGCCACGGCATCGACACCCTTGGCCACGCATTGTGGGGCGGTTCCTTCGCCCTCCTCATATTTCAAAGCAACAGCGAAGTGGGTCGGGTTCATGACCACAACCGTGGCCTTAGGCACATTGGCCATCATCCGCCGCCGGGCCCGCTGGACGCGGATCGCCTTCTGCCGCGCTTTAATGTGCGGATCGCCTTCAGACTGTTTGAAGTCTTCCTTGACCTCTTCCTTGGTCATCCGCATCCGGGTCATGAATCGCTGACGCTGCCAGAACCAGTCAAAACCGGCGATGGCGATCATGAATGACCCTATAGCGAAGAGAAGATGTTTCAGGATGTCGATGACATAGGGCAGCATCAGGGTCGGGTCCTGCTCTGCCAATTGCTGAAGTTCCGGCCAGTGAGGCTTGATGACGGTGTAGGCAATCCAGCCCACCAAGCAGACCTTGACCAGAGATTTGAATGAGTTGACCAGGGAATCGATCCCCATCAGTCGCTGAAGCCCCGACATGGGGTTCAGCTTACTGAAATCGAGCTTCAATTTGTCCGGCGACCAGATCAGACCGGTTTGAATCAGATGACCGCTGACTCCGGCAAAGGCGGCGGACCCAAGGACAACTGTCAGAAACGGAGCGGCCGCCATCATAGCTTGGCGTGCGACCACTACCCCGCCGCCGCCCTGCAACCGCATGGCCTCTGGATGCTGCAGGAAGGGCATGAGGGCCAGGATCAGATTCTGTGAGAGCCAGCCGCCACATATCAGCAAGGCGGCGGTTACAGCAGCGAAGGAACTCAGTTGCGGGAGGTCTTGAGTCTTAACAATGTCGCCACTCGCTCGCGCTTGCGCGAGCCGACTACTGGTAGGCTCTTCTGTTTTCGATTCCTGGTCATTTTCTTCGGCCATGATCTAGCCGGTGAAATGACGCAAGAGAACACGGTATCCGTCAATCCAGACCAGACCGACCACCCCCAGGGTAGCGGCCAGGATCGACAGGCCAAACAGGACCATGAGGGGCGAGGCGACGAAGAAGACCTGGAACTGCGGCATGACCCGTCCAACCAAGCCAACGGCGATGTTGACGATCAAGGCAAAGGCCGCAACCGGTGCCGACAGTTGCAAGCCCATCTTAAAGGACTGAGATACAGTCTGGATCGCCAATTCAGCGGCGTCGGCCACGGGAAGATCCCGTGTGAAGGGGAAGATGGTGTAGGACCGCACAATCGCGGCAATGAACATATGATGCAGGTCTGTGGCCATGATCAGCAACAAACCGATCAGACCCAGGAAGGTGCCGACTGTCGTGGAACCTGGAGCAATACCCGGTGCTGCGGTTTGGGCAAAGGACAAGGTGGTCTGGATAGAGACGATCTCTCCGGCGGTCGCCAGAACCATGAGAAATAGGCGAAGAATTGTGCCGATCATCAGGCCAACCAGCACTTCCTTGATGATCGCCCCGGCAATGGCGCTGATCTCCGGCGGAATAACCGGTAGGATGGGAGCGATGACGGGCGTCAGAAGAAGGGTCAGGACAAAGGCAAAGGATAAGCGGATGCGCGGTGGTACCGATGGATCGCCAATGCCCGGCATGGTCATGACCAACGACGCTAGGCGCGCAAAAATCAGGGCCCCGGTATAAATCTGTTGTGTGGTGGCGAAGGGCTCCAAGACCCTACATGCCTGCGATGCGCGCTGCGATATGCCGCATGAAAGTGCTCATTAGCGCCCCCATAAACGGCAGGAAGAACAGCAGTGAGGCAAAAACCACGACAATCTTGGGGGCGAAAACCAAGGTCGCTTCCTGAATCTGGGTGATTGTCTGCAGCAGACCTATCACTACGCCGACGATCAGGCCGACAATCAGGATCGGGGCGGACAATTGTATGGTCAGCCAGATCGCTTCACGACCGACGTCCAGAACCTCGGCACCTGTCATGACCGCCACCTTCAAACCACAGAGAACTCAAGGCCCCAATTGCCGTGATCATGGTTAATGAACGGTTGCAGGATTGACAAAGTTCTGGTTTTGTTTCACGTGAAACACAGGCGATTTTCACTGTAGGGTGAATTCGCGCACCACATATCTAAATACGGGTTTTATCGGAAATTCCAGATTATGGAGCGCCCTGGAACAGACCGACGCATCCCGTTCAAAGGAATGTAGAAAATGCGAATTCAGGTCGGTTTAATCGCAGCCATCATCATGACATTAGCGCCAATTGCAGCGGCAAAGGCTGAGAATGTCACATCTTTTGAGCCGAAAACAATAGTTACTGCTCTACAAAATGCAGGCTATAAAGCTAAACTGACAAAAGATGAAAATGGTGTATCTACAATCGAAACTGCAGCTAATAAAGGTACTATTTTTATATCATTCTCGAACTGTACCAATAAAATATCTTGTGAAACAATCGAGTTTTATGGTTTTTGGAATTGTGAAAACTATGTCAAAAAATGTAAAGAGGCTTCTGACAAACTTAATAATGATGAAATATTGGCGCATTTTATTTCAAAAGACAATGGAAAATCTATTTTAGCATATCAATTATTGATTTTTGACAAAATAGGAATTTCAGAAAATCTATTTATATCTAATTTTGAGGATTTTATCATAAATAATAACGAGTTTCTTAATTTAATTAATAAAAACTAATATTCATTAATTTGTATTTTATAGAATTTTGTAAAATATTCACGTCACATTATCGTAAAAAAGCTGGTGTTATAACTCTATGGTAGAACCACCATCGAATTTCCCGCCTCATCGACCTCAATTCGCCATATCAGGGTTTCCAACCGGTCCAGAAACCCCTGATCGTGGCTGACCAGTAGCAAGCCGCAAGTACAGTCCTGGAGAGTGTCTTCCAGGGCCTCGATGGAGGGCAAATCCAGGTGGTTAGTCGGCTCATCAAGGACCAAAAATTGGGGTGAGGTGGCAAGACCGAGGGCCAAGAGCAGCTTGCGAATCTCCCCCGGACTTGGCTGGGTGGTCTCGAGCAGACGTTGGGGGCGGGAACCTAGACAGCTGAAAATGGTCATCACCTGGCCCCGTTGCGCGGCGGGCAATCTCCGGACCACCGCCAGCAGATGTGAGACCTCGTTGGCGGGTATCTCCTGTGGCATATCAATCACCTGATTGACCGATACCACCGTCTCCGCGAGGATTTTCCGCAATAGAGTTGACTTGCCTACGCCATTTGGCCCGGTCAGAGCAATCCGATCCGTAGGCCCCATGGAAAGGGCCGGATAGCGCAGGCACCGACGATCATCCAAGGCGATCTCACCAGGGTCGAGCCTAAATAGCCGGTGCCGGCGGGAGGGTTCCGCAAACAGGCGGATACCAATCCGAGTTTCCTTCTGAATCTGCACCGACTCAAGCCGCTCAACGGCCTGTCGTTCACGCCCGCGCATTTGCCTCAGAGGGGCCCCAGCCTTGCTGTCGGCAATCCTGGCGCGGTCGATCTTTTCGCGCCCGTCGTTGTCATGACGGGAAAGGCCACGCTTTGAGCGGACCTTGTGTTCTCGAGCCGCTTTTTCCCGGCGGGTAGCCATTTCCTGTTCCAGCACCCTCTGGGCACGAGTCGCCTTCTCCCGCTCCGCCACCCGATGCGCGCGGGCCGCCAAACGCAATTCCCGGGCGCTAGAATAGCCACCGGGATAGACTTCGGCACCGGGCGGTTCGAGCCAGATACATTGGATGCAAAGCGCGTCGAGCAGGGCGCGGTCATGGCTAACAATCACCCCAACCCCCCGAAAACGAACTAGAGCATCGATCAGCAAATGCCGCGCGACCGAATCCAAGTGATTGGTAGGTTCATCAATAGCCAGCAAGTTCGGCCTACGCCCCAGGGCACAGGCAATCTGCGCTCGTTTGCGCTCCCCATGACTGAGGGTGGCCCAGCGCCGACCGAAATCGGGTTCGATATTGAGACGGCCCCGCAAACGGAAAGCCGAGGCACTCGAGTCTTCGAGGAAGGCGTCGAGATCCAGCGGCGGGTCGTCCGTCGCCTGTGGACAATAGACCGCCTCAGCCGCGCTCTCCACATGACCCGAGGTTGAGCTAAGGTGCCCGCATAACAGACGCAGCAGGGTGGACTTACCCGCACCGTTGGCCCCAACCACCCCGGTAAAGCCCTGAGGAAGGTGGGCCGATAGGCCTGTAAACAGCGGTGCAGATGCCCCATCATATTGGTAAGAAAGATCGCGGAAAACGACCGTCAAGGGGCCGGACACGACAGGTCTCCATGACTCGAAGGGCGTGAAGCCAGGCTCGGGTATCAGATGAAGGTCGTGTACATGTCCATCGGGCATCCGGTAAATTGGCCAATCCCTACCAAAGAGAGAATGTTATATTCATCTCTAGGTCAACTGCATTCTTTTACAAAGATAAGCCGTTTACGGCCAAATTCACCTGCCATTGGGTTCTGCAGAAAGTAGACGCGGCCCCCGGGTTTAAGATGACGATTCAAAACTCTGCTGAGGACGTCGTTGGAATTAGCATTGGGTCTCAGATTACAATCGAAAACTGTGTCGTTTTTCACATCAAGAAGGTGCCTTTTATCACAGGTAAATCCGAATTTTGGGTTCAATTTTAAGACATCAGTCAGGGCAGATGCGTCGATTACAGTGTCTTCCATAGATTCAATAATGGAGAATCGGAAATGATTTGGAGAGCAAAGGGTGGAGATCCAGTGGATATCCAAGTCAGTTTGGACAATGAAGGGTTAGCATGGTTCGTTCTAGCGTCAATGACGGCCGCAGGTAGTCAATCTGATCTGAAGCGTACAGATCACGACGATGCCGACGGAGACGCTATGTTCCAGGTAACGCCCTCAGAAGACTTGATACTGAAATTAAGGATCTTAGGTGCCAATATCGGTACTAACGGAAGTAATGCTTGGCTTAAAATTTTACAAAATGGTAAGATCATCTCCTGTCAAGATGCAGCCGGAAAGATTGTGAATAAACTAGGTTCCGCTTTCGGCCCTGTAAAATTGGGATCGGTTGCTCAAGCTCAGACCAATCGCTTCAATTTTGAGGTATGGCCATGAGTCTCTATCGCAAAATTTATATGATGCCCCTTTTGGGATTAACGGCTGGATCTTTTGCTGTCCTTGCCACAGGTGCAGCATCAGCAGCGCCAGCAGATAATACCGCTATAACGCTCCTAGAGCATAAGGCTGAAAATTCGATTTTCAACTTCGACTATGGTCCGCCTTCATCGCCGGCAACAACACTGCTCGGCCTGTCAGCGGATAAGTCCCCTCCCTCGACCAGCTTGACGAAGTTTGTGATGAGCGCGCCATCGCTGTTCAATGGATCTGCGGGTCAAAGTTTCGCATTTGATGCGGCACCGGGAGCCTTCTTCGGACCTCAATCCGACACGACCTTTAACAATTATGTAAATGAGGGCCTGCTCTACCGCCTTGGTTACCGAACCCGTGTCGGGGTCGCAGCCATGAACGGCGATGCCGGTAAATCTGTTCATTCACGTCTGGCCTTGGGCCTTAGCGCCTCTCTGCTGGACTCAGCTGATCCTTTGGTAACCGGTACCAAGGACGCAAATGGTAACAGGCTTCTTTTGGGATGCCTCAACGCCTTGAATGGCAAGGTTCATACCGTCTGGACTTCGAGAGACACAATCACCCCCGATGATGGTCCTGTCGGGGTGCGGAAATGGGCCTATGAGAGAGCATGGGACGATATCAAGGGCGACAATCCCACGGCCGCCGACTATGAAAGAGCGAGAACGCGATTAGCGCCCTACCTACCGGTGGCCGCATCCGTCAAGCTCTTGACCGACAGCGAATTCAGGGCGGCTGTGAAGAAGGAAGTGGACCTTATTGATAGCAATTCGGGAACAGCTGCGGAGCAAAATCGCTTAGACGCAGCCCAAAATGTCGCTGACGATAAGGCCGTTACAGAAAGCGGGCTGGGTCGCATGATTAACAACTGTGCGATCGCAGCCAGCCGCGCGGCGAGATTCAGCCCCGACCTTGATGTCGGCTTTGGAACCTTGTGGCGCGGTACACCTGGGCGGTTGGGCGATCTGAAAGATGGTGGTCAGGTGGCCTGGCTGGCCTACAAGTATCCATTCGGTGTGAAATTCCCACAGCCGGATTCTGACGGCATCTATGCCGAGGGTGTGGACGCCAGGGTTCCCAAACAAGCCTGGATGGTCGTTAGTTCGGTGCGCTATGCAAGGGGTGAGTACCTGACCACGGGTGACAAGGCGACGCCGGAAATGCGCGCCGACACGTTGGATGCCTGGATCGGGCTTGAACGGCTTTCTGACGATTTTCGTCTAGCGGCACAATATGGGTGGCTCGATGTTAAGGCGAGAAATGCCCTTACCAAACCTTTTGAACGCAGCGGAGAGCGCTATCTGTTGTCGCTTCAGCACCGCCTGCACGAAGGGCTCTGGCTGGGGGCTTCCTACGGCAATGGTTATGGCACCTTGGATAGCCTGAAAGCTAATACGGCCTTGATCACGCTGAGCTTTACGCCACCCGCACCTCCCGCAATCACCGGATCAAAGTAGGCACGGCTGGTATTGAGAACGGGAGACCCAGGATTGCGCTTCCGGCGAGCTGTAGGCCGGGAGCGCAATAGGTCTGAACCCATCCTTAAATCGGCATTCGCATGATTTCCTGGTAGGCACTGATCACCTGATCGCGAACCGCCATCACGGTTTCCAGGCTGGTCTCGGCGGCAGAGATAGCGGTGGCGACATCGATCAGTTGCGCCTTGCCCTGGGTGTGCGCGACGATCTGGGTTTCGGCGTTTTTCGAGGCATGGACCGCATCGGTCATGGCGTTCTTCACCATGGACCCAAAATCCATACCCCCCTCGGCGGCCCCGGCTATACCAGAGCTTGTGGATGAGGCCTGACCTGCAGTGGCAGCATAAGCCTTGGCGGCGGCGAGGGCGGTCATCATGGCTCAGCCACTCCTATTTGCGCAGGAGGTCGAGGGTGCGCATATCCATATTGCGGGCCGTCTCGATCACATTGAGGTTGGCTTCATAGGCCCGCTGGGCCTCACGCATGTCGAGGGCTTCAATCAGCGGTTCGACATTGGGCATTTTTACATAGCCGTTGGCGTCGGCAGACGGGTGGCCCGGCTCATAGTCGAGCTTAAAATCGCTGTTGTCGGGCGTGACCTTGGTCATGCGCACCCCCTCCCCGCCGTCAACCCGGGTTGGCTTAAATACCGGAATCTGCCGCCGGTAAGGATCTCCCCCCGCCGTTTTCGACGTGGAGTCAGCATTGGCAAGGTTTTCAGCGATAATCCGCATCCGCGCCTGCTGGGCGCGAAGGGCCGAGGTGGCGATGGACTGGGCGGCGGACCCCGCAGACTTGATTTCAGCCATGGATTAACTCCTAGCGACCCGGTGCCTTGGTGGCCATCTTCAAAAGATTCAGAGACTTCTGATAAAAACTGACCGCTGCATCATAGTTCATGCGGGTATCGGTCAGCTTCAGCATTTCGTCTTCCAGCACCACGCTATTGCCGTCCAGAGTGGTCTCAGTATCCATAGATTTCGGGGCCTTAACCGGTATCTGGCTGGGCGAGGTCGCGGTGTGGGCGATGTGCATGGGGTTGGTCAACGTCACCGACATGGGTCCCGGCGGGCTGGGTGCCCCGGCCAAATGGGACTGGAAGCTGTAGGGCTTTAAGTCTTGGGGCAGATAGTTTGGGGTATCGGCATTGGCGACATTCTGGGCGATTACCCTCTGACGTTCCGTCAGATACCCCATGCGCGACTTGAGCATGGCAAACAGCGGGATGTCGGTAATATCCATGGTCCATATGGTGAAGAAATAGGGTTAATCCGTCCTTAAGACCCTCACGGTCATATCTCGCGCGGACCGGCGCACGCCCAGCCGGCGGCTAAGCCATGACCGGGACATGAACCTCGCAGATACCGTTCGCGCTATTTTTGCCCTCGCCCTCACCCTGGGCCTAATCGGCCTCGCCGCCGTAGCCCTGCGCCGCTACGGACCCGATGCCATCGCCCAAATGCTGCCGAAGGGCCGAACCCGGCGATTGCTGGTGGTGGAGACCCTGATCCTCGACCCGGCCCGACGACTTGTCCTGGTATCCTGCGACGGCGAGGAGCAATTACTGCTGCTGGGCGAAGGTCAGAGCCTTAAGGGTGCCGCCCCGGTCAATGCCACACAGTCGATAAAGGCTGCCTTCGATGCTTAGGGGCCTGTACAGCTTGTGGGTCTTTACCATCGGCGTTTGCCGTCCAGGGGACATCCGTCGCGCGGCGGGTTATGCTCTCCTAGTGACCCTTTTGGGTATGATTGCGCCGACCCAGGCCATTGCCCAGGCGGTAAACATCAATCTCGGGTCTGGTGCAGGCCTGACCGACCGGGTTGTTCAGCTAATCGGCCTGCTGACAGTCCTGTCCCTGGCCCCGTCTATTGTCATCATGACCACGGCCTTTGTCCGGATCGTCGTGGTCCTGTCGCTTTTGCGTACAGCCCTGGGGGTGCAACAGAGCCCACCGAATGCCGTAATCATCAGCTTGGCCCTGTTCCTGACGGCCATAGTCATGGGTCCGACCCTGCAAACCTCTTACAATCAGGGGATTAAGCCCCTGCTGGATCATCAGATAGAACTACCTCAGGCCTTCACCGCCGCCGGTGCCCCGGTGAAAACCTTCATGCTGGCCCAGGTGGACCGGGAGGACCTGGCCCTGTTTGTGAAACTGTCCAAATTACCGAAGCCCAAGACGATCCAGGAACTGCCCTTACAAGTGGTCACTCCGGCCTTCATGATTTCCGAGTTGAAGCGGGCCTTCGAGATTGGCTTTCTCCTGTTCATTCCCTTCCTGGTCATTGATCTGGTGGTGGCTAGTGTACTGATGAGCATGGGGATGATGATGCTGCCGCCAGCGACAATCTCCTTGCCGTTTAAGTTGATTTTCTTCGTTCTGGTAGACGGTTGGCGGCTGGTTGCCGGAAGTCTGGTGGAGAGTTTCCACACCGCCACCCGATAACCGGCGGGAAGAGTTTTTGTGTAACATCCTGATGTTATGACCTAATTCATGGTCATACCGGCGTAGGTTGGTATCCCAATCGAAGGGCACAACATTTCCCGACAAGCTGCCCTAAAGTGCGTTCCGATAAGAGGGAACCGGTTATCGGATCGAAACGCACTCTAACATCTTGAATGAGAGCCTGTTTTATCCCTTTAGACGTTTCCGTCTAAAG
>NMUI01000237.1 GCA_002221445.1 Phenylobacterium zucineum
TATCGGAACGCACTCTAGGGTGTCTCTCTAATTCCTGTCGAAGTCTTAGCTTCGAATGAACTCGAACCTAGCTGGCCGCTGAACTGAAACTCAAGGGGCGATGTTGAGGCCATCTGGACGTTTACATCCGACAGCAATTTCCTTAGAGCCCTCCGGCCCGTCCTGCGCGACCATTAAAACCATTACCCGCAAAACGATCCGCTTCGGCGGAGCGGAAATTTCCGCTGACGTCTTTGCGTGTCTTCGCCTCGGCGCCGTTCGGCGAGCTCCACCCTGACCTTTGAGGGCGGGGAGATCATCGTAGAGGACGCCACCTCCGCAGACAAAGTCGGTTGAATCGGCCTGCTATGGGCGTCGCGGTCTCGACGGGTCGCGGCACCCGTGCAATTCTGAAATTGAGTTCGCCGCAGAAAGGCGACGCGCATTTTAGGAAGGACATCGCCATGAAGACTGCCATTACCGAAATGTTCGGGGTCGAGACCCCCATCGTCATGGGCGGCATGACCGGGGTGGGTTACGGCGATCTGGTGGCCGCTGTGGCTAATGCCGGAGCGCTCGGCTTTCTCGTGGCCCACATGTTCCCGTCCGGCGAGGCCCTGCTGGCGGAGATCGAGCGAATCAAGACCATGACCGACAAGCCGTTCGGCGTGAACCTGACCTTGCTGCCCTCCATCAACCCCATTCCCTATGACGCCTATCGCGAGGCGATCATCGAGTCGGGTATCAAGATCGTTGAAACCGCTGGCCGCACGCCCATCGATCACCTGCCGCGATTTAAGGAAAACGGCGTCAAGGTCATTCACAAGTGTACGTCAGTCCGCCACGCGGTTTCGGCGGTAAAGCATGGTGTCGATGTGATCAGCATTGACGGCTTTGAATGTGCCGGTCACCCGGGCGAGGATGATGTCGGCCTTATTGTTCTGCTTCCCGCAACCGTAGACGCGATCAAAGTGCCGATTATTGCCTCGGGCGGCATGGCCGATGGTCGCAGCTTGGTGGCGGCGCTCGCCCTTGGGGCGGAGGGCGTCAATATGGGCACCCGATTCTGCGCCACTCAGGAGGCCAAGATCCACCACAACGTGAAAGAACAGATCGTCGCCAATACCGAACGCGACACGATTCTGGTGGGCCGCAGCCTGCGCAACACCTCCCGGGTGGCGCGCAATGCCGTTTCCGAGCAGGTCTTTGAAATTCAGCGCGATCCGACCAAGACCTTTGCTGAGGTACAAGAGCTCATGGCCGGCGTGCGCGGTCGTGAGAATGTCCTGCGGGATGGCAATCTCGACGGCGGCATCTGGACCACGGGCCAAAGCCAGGCCCTGATCCACGACATCCCGACCTGCGCCGAGTTGGTTCACAACATCATGACCCAGGCCAATGACATCCTGGCCGAGCGGATGAAGGCCTTCGCGGCCTAGAGTGCGTGCCGATAACCGGTTCCCACTTATCGGAACGCACTCTAAGTTAGGTCAAAGGATTGAAGACCTTGCGCTTGCTAACCAAGCGCAGTCAGGAACAAATCGCCCAGGTGTTGGGGATCAAACAGTCTGCTGTCCTAAAGATGGAGCGGCAGACCGACCTCTATCTGTCGACTCTACGACATTTTGTGGAAGCGGCTGGCGGCAAGTTGGAACCCCGTATCGGGCTTCCAGGGACTGGACCCATCCGACTGACAGGAATGGGAGACCTTGAGAGCTAGATCCTGAGCCACTGGAACGCCTGAGCGATGAATGCGCGGCCGTTGGACCTTACCGGCGGCGCGTGGGCCATGACTACCTTTTCGATAGGCCAGTCCAAGACTTGGCGGATCGCCTTGCGCGCTGCGCTTCGGTTGATGAAGGTGTTTCGGAACTTCTGGGGGACTTCGGGCAGGGGGGCGGTCATCCGATCCAGCCTCGCGACCACGGCGCGCCACCCTGTGAACCAGCCGGGCGCAAAGTGCTGAATGAGGTCGGTAAAGATCACGGTTCCACTGGGACGGTGGAAGAAAACCACTTCGGAGGTTATGAGGTTCCCGCGAACAATGACCTGATCCATCTCGGGGGCCCAGGCGGCAGGGGCTAGGTCGCTCAAGTCTTCGTCGAATCTGAGGTCGGGCCGTTTCTTGCGCAGACCCGGCGGAGCAAAGGTCTGGGCGGTGGGATAGGCCTCCTGCCAGTCCTTTAAGAAGACATGGTGTAAGGCGTTGGGGGCCACGAGCCAACGCACCTCGCCCAGGGCTTCAATCTTCGTCCTAAGTGCCTCATCCAACGCGATAGGGGAACAGACCAGCAGGCCGCCTTCGGCCAGCTTGATGACCGTCATCCGCGTCGGATATCGGAAGCCCGCAACCTCAACGATCGAGCCGTCGATCAGCCAGAGGCCTTCACCGAAGGCCTCCACCCGGCTTAGACCGCCGCCGCCAGTCGGCTGGCCTGATCGATGGCGCGCTTGGCGTCGAGCTCAGAGGCTTCAAAGGCACCGCCCACCAGGGTCGCCTTAACGCCCATGGCCGCCAAATCCTCATAGACCGCCCGCAGGGGCAGTTGACCAGCACACAGGATGATGGTGTCCACCTCAAACAGCCGGGGCTCGCCGCCCACCAGGGTGTGCAGGCCCTGATCGTCAATACTCAGATATTCAACCCCAGCCACCATCTGTACCCCTCGGCGCTGGAGGGTTGCCTTGTGGGTCCAGCCGGTGGTGCGGCCCAGGGTCTTGCCTAGGGCCTCGGCCTTGCGCTGCATGAGGATGACCTCCCGGTCCACCTTGGCGACCTTAGGGACGACGCCGGTGACGCCGCCGCGGGGGTGGTTCTTGAAGTCTATGCCCCATTCCTTAGCGAAGACCTCGACGTCGGTGGCGCCCGACGGCCCGGAATGACTGATGAGTTCGGCCACGTCGAAGCCGATCCCCCCCGCCCCGATAATGGCGACCTTCTGACCGACCTCAGCCTTACCAAGGATGACGTCGATATAGCTGACCACCTCGGGTTGATTGATGCCCGGAAAGTCCGGTGTCCGGGGTTCAATGCCGGTGGCCAGGACCACTTCGTCAAAGCCCATATCCTTTAGGCCGGCAGCATCGACACGGGTATCCAGACGAACATCAACCTTCAGAATCTCTAAGCGCCTCGCGAAGTAGCGCAGGGTCTCGTAAAATTCTTCCTTGCCTGGAATGCGCTTGGCCAGGTTGAACTGACCGCCGATTTCACTGGAGGCTTCGAACAGAGTGACTCTATGCCCCCGCTCAGCGGCAACGGTGGCGTAGGCGAGGCCCGCCGGTCCGGCCCCGACCACGGCGATGGTCTTAGGCGAAGGGGTTGGTATGTAGTTCAGCTCGGTCTCATTACACGCCCGAGGATTGACCAGACAGCTCACCAGCTTGCCGGTGAAAGTATGATCCAGGCAGGCCTGATTGCAGCCGATGCAGGTATTGATTTCATCCTCACGACCTTCCAGGGCCTTTTTGACCAGGTCCGGGTCGGCCAGCATGGGCCGGGCCATGGAAACCAGATCGGCGTCGCCGCGGGCTAGAACCGTTTCCGCCACGTCGGGCATATTGATCCGGTTGCTGGTGATGACCGGAATCTTCAGCGCCTTGCGCAGACGTCCGGTCACCTGGGTGAAGGCTGCCCTGGGCACCATGGTGGCGATGGTCGGGACGGGGGCCTCATGCCAGCAGAAGTGAGTGCTGATAATGCTGGCACCTGCCGCCTCTATGGCCTTGCCCAGGGTGACGACCTCGTCCCAGGCCATCCCCCCTTCCAGCATGTCCATGGCGGCGATGCGGAAGATGACGATGAAGTCGGGGCCGACAGCCTCGCGCACCCGGCGGACGATCTCCACCGGAAAACGCATACGGTTCTCGAACGGGCCGCCCCATTGGTCGGTGCGAAGGTTGGTTTTCTCCACCAGAAAGGTCGAGAGCAGGTATCCGGCCGAGCCGATGATCTCGACTCCGTCATAGCCAGCTTCCTGGGCCTTGACGGCGCAGTTGGCGAAGTCTGCAAACTGCTTTTCGATGCCCGCGTCATCAAGCGCCTTGGGAACCATAGGGCTGATGCGCGACCGGACGGCGGATGGGGCAACGCATTCATCGCCCCGGGATAAGGGACCGGCGTGCAGGATTTGCAGGCAGATCTTCACCTCAGGGTCGGCGTCATGGACGGCTTTGGTGACCACCCTGTGCTGCGCCGCATCTTCAGCGGTAGCCAGTCGTCCCCGGGCACCAGGATCGCTATTTGGAGAAATGCCACCGGTGATAATCATGCCGACACCGCCCCGGGCGCGTTCGGCGAAATAGGCGGCCTGACGGTCAAAGCCGCCGGGAATGTCTTCAAGGCCCGTGTGCATGGAGCCCATAATGGCTCGGTTCTTTAGGCGCGTATGGCCAAGTTCAAGGGGCGAGAACAGCAAGGGGTAACGTGCGGACGTCGCCATGAGACAAACCCTGAAAAAGAAAATCCCCGCAGCCGGTAAGCTACGGGGACTTTAATCGATCCTAGTAGATTTCGAAGAGGCCGGCACCGCCTTGGCCGCCCCCGATGCACATGGTCACCACACCCCACTTGGCACCGCGCCGCTTACCTTCCTGCAGGATGTGGCCGGTCAGGCGGGCCCCGGTCATGCCGAAGGGGTGGCCGATGGCAATGGAGCCGCCATTCACATTGTACTTGGCCGGATCAATACCCAGCTTATCACGGGAATAGAGGCACTGGCTGGCGAAGGCTTCGTTCAGCTCCCAGATGTCGATGTCATCGACGGTCAGGCCCTGACGCTTCAGCAGCTTGGGGATGGCGAAAACCGGACCAATGCCCATTTCGTCGGGCTCGCAGCCCGCTACGGCCCAGGACACGAAACGACCCATGGGGGTCAGGCCGCGACGCTCAGCTTCCTTGGCCTCCATCAGTACCACGGCCGCGGCACCGTCGGATAATTGGCTGGCATTGCCCGCGGTGATGTATTTGCCTGCGCCCTTGACGGGTTCGAGCTTGGCGAGGCCTTCAAGGCTGGTCTCGGGGCGGTTACATTCGTCGCGATCGACCGTGTAATCGACGATGGACTCTTCCTTGGTTTCCTTATTGACCACCTTCATCTTGGTCTTCATCGGTACGATTTCGTCCGCAAACTTCCCAGCCTGTTGAGCGGCCGCCATCCGACGCTGAGACTCTAACGAATATTCGTCCTGATATTCGCGGCTGACCTTGTAGCGTTCGGCGACGATGTCGGCGGTGTCGATCATGGCCATGAAGATCGCCGGAGCGATTTTCGATAGCTCAGGGTCAACGGCTTCACGGGGCATGGCCCCGCCGGGAATAGAGATGCTTTCCACACCGCCGGCCACAACGCAGTCGGCACCATCACCGCGGATGTGGTTGGCCGCCATGGCGATGGTTTGTAGGCCTGAGGAGCAGAAGCGGTTCACCGAGACCCCGGCCGTTGTGACGGGCATACCGGCCAACAGGGCTGCCTGACGACCGATATTTGCTGCACCGTGGGCGTTGTTGCCGAGATAGCAGTCTTCAACGAAGTCCTTCTCGACGCCGGACCGTTCGACGGCGTGCTTGATGGCGTGGGCCGCCATGCTCATCGGCGGGGTGATATTAAATCCGCCGCGGCCGGATTTGGCCAGCCCGGTCCGGGCGTAGGAAACGATGACAGCTTCACGCATTTTGATAGTCCTCCCTGGAGTTGGCGAAGTTATGCCGGGGGAGGGGGTTTTTGACAATCGGGTTTTGAACAGGCGTTTTAATCATCACCAGGTCAAAGCGGCAGGGTCCTGCCAAGCTCGCCCGCCAGATCCCGAATAAACTGCCAGGCCACCCGTCCGCTGCGCCCGCCCCGGAGTTGCACCCACTGGAGCGCCCGGCGTTCGAGATTGTCGATCTGAAGGTCGTGGCGTTTCGCATAGGCAGTAACCGCTGCCAGATAGGTGGCCTGATCCATGGGCGGAAAACCGATCCACAGGCCGAACCGATCCGAGACGCTGATCTCTTCTTCGGCATCCTCGGCGGTGGCAATTAGACCGCGGGCTTCGTCATGTCCCCGAGGCATGAGGTGACGCCGGTTTGAGGTGGCGACGAACAGAACATTGGCTGGCGGACCTGAAACTCCGCCCTCCAAGGCCGACTTCAGGGCCTTGGCCGCATCGGCACCCTCCTCGAAAGACAGGTCATCGCACAGGACCAGGAACCGCTCTGAGTGCTGACGCAGGGTATCGAACAGGTCGGGCAGGGCGGTGATCTCGTCGCGATCCACTTCAACCAATTTAAGATCTGGTGATTTAGGATTCGGCGCGTCGGTTGCCACGGCCATGAAGGCCGCCTTGGCGATGGAGCTCTTGCCGGTACCGCGAACCCCCCACAGCAGAACATGATTGGCCGGCAGGCCTTGAGCGAATCTCCGGAGATTTTCCAGGAAACGCTCTTTCTGACGATCAACCCCCACCAGACTATCCAGAACCAGGGGATAATCCGGCGCAGATCGGAAGACCCTGAGTGCGGCGTCGTGCCGAAACAGGCGCGCGCTGGCGAAATCCGGGCCAGACGGGGGTGCCGGTGCCAAGCGTTCCAGGGCCTCGGCAATACGTTCTAGGACGGGTTTTAGGTCCGATGTCATGGATTGAATGATTAGCCCCTGCCGGGTTCCATTGCAAAAGCCCGGATGAACCCTTAGCTTCCGGCGACTTTGAAAGCGGGCGCTCGGCTGCGCCCCTAATGACCACCGGAGAGGCCATGTTCGCCACCCCTGCTTTTGCCCAGACCACCGGCGCTGCTGCAACCGGTATTGCGGGCCTGCCCGAGCCCTTCGGCTCTCTCCTATTTTTGTGCCGCTCTTCGTCCTATTTTACTTTCTGATGATCCGCCCGCAGCAACAGCGGTTGAAGGCGCATCAGGCCATGGTTGCAGCGGTTAAGCGCAATGACACCGTGGTCCTGAATTCGGGGGTTATCGGCAAGGTTGTCCGGGTCGAGGATAAGGAAGTCGGTTTGGAAATCGCTCAGGGGGTCACGATCAAGGTCGTCAAGGCGATGATCTCTGAGGTCCGGACCCGCGGTGAACCTGCCGCTGCGGCCAATGACGCCAAGGTCTAGGCCCGCCTCATGATCGCGCCGTCACGGTGGAAGACATTCTCGGTCCTGGCGGCCGTGATTCTCGGACTTCTGTTCACCCTGCCCAATGTTCTGCCGCAGAGTACCCGGGATGCTCTGCCTAGCGTCATGCCGAAAAAGACCCTGAATCTGGGTCTGGATCTGCAGGGTGGTTCCATGCTGCTGCTGTCAGTGGACACCAAGGCCCTGCGGGCTGAGAAGATCACTAATCTCATTGAAGATACCCGCGCGACCCTGCGGGAGGAAAAGATTGATTTTACCGACCTCGGGCAAGTGGGTGGCGATGTTCTGGTGCGGATCACCGATCCGACCAAGCTGAATGATGCGATGAACCTGCTCCGCAACCGAGTCGGGGCACCGCTTTCGAACGGGACCGGGCGCGATGTGAGTATCAGCCAGGGTGATGATCAGCGCGTCAGGATGAGTTTTTCCAATCAGGCCATGGCGGCTGAAGCGGGAAAGGCGGTGGAACAGTCCATTGAAATCATCCGTCGCCGCATTGATGCCCTAGGCACCAAGGAACCCTCCATTCAGCGCCAGGGTGTTGATCGGATCGTGGTCCAGGCCCCGGGTGAAAGCGATCCTGAGCGTCTGAAGGCGATCATCGGCAAGACCGCCAAGCTGACCTTTCAGATGGTCGATGATTCGGTGACTCCTGCTGAGGTGGCCCAGGGTCGCATCCCGCCGGGCTCGGTGGTTTTGCCCAGTCAGGACGAGGGGCAACTTCTGGTGAAGAAGCGGGCCCTGGTGGATGGCGGCATGTTGACCGACGCGCGTCAGAGCTTCGAGCAACAGACGGGTCAGGCCGTGGTGAGTTTCCGGTTTAATGGCGTCGGGGCCAAGCGTTTCGGTGAGGCCACGGCTAACGGTATCGGCAAACGCTTCGCCATTGTCCTGGACGGCAAGATCATTTCAGCCCCGGTCATTCAGAGCGCCATTCTCGGTGGCTCCGGCCAGATTTCCGGCAATTTCACGCCGGAATCGGCCAATGACCTCGCTGTCCTGCTTAGGGCGGGTGCCCTGCCGGCACCTTTGAGTGTGGAGCAGCAGAATACGGTCGGTGCCGAACTTGGTGCAGATGCGGTCAAGGCCGGGGCTATTTCCCTGGGAATCGGCGCGGCGGCGATTATTATTTTCATTATCCTGGCCTATGGTCTGTTTGGGGTGTTCGCGGCCGTTGCCCTGCTGGTGAACGTCCTGCTGATCTTCGGTGCCATGTCCATGACCCAGGCAACCCTGACCTTTCCCGGTATTGCCGGCCTGATCCTGACCTTAGCCGTAGCCGTCGATGCCAATGTTCTGATCTATGAAAGGGTGCGCGATGAAGCCCATGCTGGTCGCTCGCCGATCAGCGCGCTTGACCACGGCTATGCCCGCGCCCTGGTGTCGATCCTGGATGCCAACATTACCAGCGCCATTTCGGCTTTGATCATGCTGATGTTCGGGGCCGGACCAGTTCAGGGCTTTGCCTGGACCCTGCTCATCGGGGTCATCACCTCGGTGTTCACTGCGGTGGTCATCACCCAGCTGCTGATCGGCTGGTGGTATCGCGCCACCAAGCCAAAAACCCTGCCGATCGTTTAGAGGCCCCAATGTCCTGGCCACTTATCCGCAACCTGCCGCGGGAATTCAGTTTTAATTTCGTCGGTCTAGCCCCCTATGCCGCCGTTCTGTCGGCGCTACTGATCCTCGCCTCCGGGGTATCCTTCGTGACGAAGGGCCTCAATATGAGTATCGACTTCGTCGGCGGCACATTGCTTGAGGTGCAAACTGCCGGTCCCCCACCGGTTGCTGATCTCCGAGCCGCTGTGGGACGGGTTGGCGGCGAGGACGCCCAGGTCGTAACCCTTGGGACCAAGAACGGTGCCATGCTCCGTTTCCGCTCGGCGGAGAACGCCAATGTGGTGCAGGCCACCGAAAAGGTTCGCGCCGAACTGACCCGGGCCTTTCCGGGTATCCAAATCAAGCGCGCTGAAACCGTCGGAGCTAAGGTGTCTGGCGAGTTGGTGCAAAAGGGCTTTATCGCCCTGGGTTTGGCCCTGCTGTTGATGCTCGGTTATATCTGGTTCCGGTTCCAGTTGCAGTTTGGGCTCGGGGCCGTGGTGGCCGTCTTTCATGACGTGCTGCTGACTTTGGGCCTCCTGTCGGTCATGCAGCTGGAGTTTTCCATGACCTCCATCGCCGCCCTGCTGACGGTGATCGGTTATTCCATGAATGAAAAGGTCATCACTTTTGACCGGCTTCGGGAAAACCTGCGAAAGTATAAGACGACGCCCCTGGCCGAGGTGATCAACAAG
This sequence comes from Phenylobacterium zucineum, assembly GCA_002221445.1. Taxonomy (GTDB): domain Bacteria; phylum Pseudomonadota; class Alphaproteobacteria; order Caulobacterales; family Caulobacteraceae; genus Phenylobacterium; species Phenylobacterium zucineum_B. The sequence goes on from NMUI01000237.1 coordinate 9,390, forward strand.
TCCGAGAATGAGCGACTGTCCCGAACCCTGATCACAGGATCGACCGCCATTCTGGCCCTGGCCGGGGCCCTGTTCATGGGTGGTCCTGTGCTGTTTCCCCTGGTCTTCACCATGGTGTTCGGCATTATTATCGGCACCTATTCGTCCATCTATGTGGCCTTGCCGATCATCCTGCTCTGGGGCGTACGCCGGAGCGATGAAGAGGCGGTTCCCCTCAAGCCCGCGGGCGTCCGGTAAATGGCCCGCAACGCCCCCTCGGTGGACGCCTACGGGGGCGGAGGATTCCGACTGTCGGGCGACTGGCATGAAGGATCCGTCCTGATCCTGGAAGATGTCGCCCAGCCCTGGTCGGTGACCTCGCTCAAGACCCTGACCCCTGACGATTTCGCGCAGGTGATTGAGGCCGGGCCGCTTGTGGTCGAGTTCGTCCTGCTGGGCGTCGGCCCGACCAATGGTCTGCCACCCAAGGCGGTGCGTGAAACCTTAGCCGCCGCCGGGATCGGTCTTGAGTTTATGGACACCTCCACAGCGGCAAGAACCTATAACCTCCTGACTGCCGAAGGTCGCAGGCTGGCCGCGGCCCTGATCGCAATCTGATCCCGGCACTTTGCGCTGGATCAAAAAGCTCTTATAGCTAACGTCTCAGGGCAGGAACCTTTAAGGGCGCAAACAATGGCCGGACTACTCTCCAATCTTCGCAATACCGTTATCGTCAGCTTTATCTTCGCCCTGGTGGTGATCGGCGGCTATATGCAGCACAATCACGGCGCAGATCAGATCTTCTGGCAGGCGGTCCTGCGATTCCTCCACGTCCTCTGCGGGATTATGTGGATCGGCCTACTGTACTATTTCAACTTCGTGCAAATTCGTATGATGCCGTCCATTCCGGCCGAGCTGAAGCCCGGCGTTTCCAAATATATCGCGCCGGAGGCCTTGTTCTGGTTCCGCTGGGCGGCCCTATTGACCTTGGTGGTCGGGATCATCCTGGCCTGGAATCGGGGTTATCTGGTGGAAGCCTACACCCTGGGGGCCCTGCAAGGGTTCTCGGTTCTGCAACATACCTTCATCGGTCTGGGCATGTGGCTGGCCACCATCATGTGTTTCAATGTTTGGGTCTTTATCTGGCCGAATCAGAAGATCGCTCTGGGCCTCGTGGACGGCGATGCGGACGCTAAAGCCAAGGCTGGCCGGACCGCCATGTTGTTCTCGCGGACCAACACCTTCCTTTCAATCCCCATGCTGGTCACCATGACCATGAACCAGACTCTGTTCGGCTAATTCGAAGCCGGCAGATCAGATGATCGGGCCCGCTCCGTACAGGGGCGGGCCTTTTCACGTTTAAGCCATGACCGACGCCCTTGATCTCGATGACTTGTTAAAGCGGGTGGACCCGGATCGCTGGCTGTCCAGCCGCTTCATCGGCGATACCCAGGCCCGGGCCGATGTGGCCGCGATCTACGCCTTCGATCATGAGTTGGGTCGAGCCCCAAAGGTCGCCAGCAATCCATTGATGGGCGAAATCCGCCTGGCCTGGTGGCGGGAGGTGCTCGATGAGGTCTATGAAGCCCGACCCGTGCGCCAGCATCCCACAGCGAAAGCGCTCGCGACCGCCATCACCCGCCGAAATCTGCCGCGTGAGCCCTTGGAGGCCATGATCGACGCCCGCCTGCGGGAGCTGGACTCCAAACCTATGACCTTAGCCGAAGCCTTGAGGTGGGCCTTGGATACGGGCGGAAGCGCTGCCCTGGTGGCCGCTCAGATCCTCGATTCGAAATCGAACCCTGAGGCGGCACGATCCGGCGGTCAGGCCTGGGCCATAGGCAGGCTGATGGCGACGGCGGGGCTGGAGGGCGAGGGGGCGCAGTCAGCCCTGGTCCGGGCGCAGTCGATGTCTCGGGGCCTATCCTCAGATGCCTTTCCCGCCATCGTCCACGCCGCGTTGTCGCGACCTAGGGCCAAGGGGCGGACCCCTGGCGATCTTGGTATTCGGGTCCGACTGCTATGGGCCGTGCTTACGGGAGTGATCTAACCTTCGACCCAGGCGGCAAGGTCTGCCAGGGCGCGCTCACCCACCGCCAGCTTCTTGTTACGGTTCTTTTCCTTCACCCCGAGGCGGCGTCCTGCTTCGTCGCGTTTGATCACATCCACCGGGGGCAGGAGCCCGTAATTGATGTTCATCGGCTGGAAGGAGCCCTTGCCGCCGTCTAAATGCCCGCCCGTAATATGGCCGATCAAGCCGCCCAGGGCGGTGGTGGCAGGGGGTGGGGTCAGGGGTATTCCCAGGCGCTGGGCCGCCGCAAAGCGTCCCGCCAACAGTCCGACAGCGGCGCTTTCTATATAGCCTTCCACCCCCGTAACCTGGCCGGCAAATCGCAGGCCGGGGCGGGCCTTGAGGCGCAGCTGGCCGTCCAGCAGACGCGGGCTGTTGAGGAAGGTGTTGCGGTGCAGGCCCCCCAGCCGGGCGAAGACCGCCTTTTCCAAGCCTGGAATCATCCGGAAAATTTCGGTCTGGGCACCGTGCTTAAGTTTGGTCTGAAAGCCCACCATGTTCCATAGCGTGCCGAGGGCGTTGTCCTGACGCAACTGGACCACGGCATAGGCTTTTTCCTGGGGGTTGTGGGCATTGGTCAGGCCCACAGGTTTCATCGGGCCGTGGCGCAAGGTTTCCCGACCGCGTTCAGCCATGACCTCAATGGGCAGGCAGCCGTCGAAATAGGGGACGTTTTCCCAGTCTTTAAATTCGGTTTTCGGTCCCGCCAGCAGGGCATCGATGAAGGCCTCGTACTGATCCTTGTACATAGGACAGTTGATATAGGCCGCTGCGTCGCCGCCGGGACCCTCCTTGTCATAGCGCGACTGACGCCAAGCCACATCCATATCTATCGACTCGAGATGCACGATGGGGGCAATGGCATCGAAAAACGCCAACTGACCCTCGCCGGTCAGGTCCAAAATCGCCTCAGCCAGGGCCGGGGAGGTTAAGGGCCCCGTCGCGATGATCACATTGTCCCAATCGGCGGGGGGTAGGCCGGGTACTTCCTCCCGCATGAGGGTGATCAAGGGATGATTCAGCAGCTGCTGTGTAACCGCCAGGGAAAAGCCGTCACGATCGACCGCCAGCGCCCCGCCAGCGGGCACCTGATGGGCATCACCGCAAGCCATGATGATCGAACCCAACTTACGCATCTCCGCGTGCAGCAGCCCCACCGCATTACCGGTCCAATCGTCGGACCGGAAGGAGTTGGAACAGACCAGTTCCGCCAGGTTCTCAGTCTGATGGGCGTCGGTCTGCCGGGTGGGGCGCATTTCGTGAAGGATCACCGGAATGCCGGTCTTAGCGATTTGCCAAGCGGCCTCTGATCCGGCCAGTCCACCGCCGATGACGTGTATGGGTGCGTGAGTCATGCGTGGCTTACTAGCAACGATCGGCCAAGATCGCGAGTGGGGCCTTGCGACCCGGAAAGCCGCACTCCAAAAGAGAGTCTCAAAGGACTGGCCGAATCGCAGACTCCGTTGAGCCTGCTCGGTCCTGGTGGGATGATGACGAAGTTTTCGCCAAGTGAGGCGGCGCTAGAGGGGTTCCGACTAAGCCGCGAGCAGCCAAGTGCGATCCTGGTTTGGAGCCTGCTCTACTTTGTCGGCCTGCTGGCCATGGGTATTGCCATGAACACCATGGCAGGCCCGGAGTTCAAACAGTTTATCCAGAGTGGCGGTATGCAGGCCGGGGACCCCAAGGCTTATGTGGGTATGCTCAAGCGATCCTGGCCAGCCTTCGTCGTGGTTCTGGTGCTTGATACCTTTGTGTCATCGGTTTTGACCGGCGGCATTTTCCGCATGGTGCTGAAGCCTCTCGATAAGGGCGTTGCGCATATGCAGCTCGGGCAGGACGAAATCCGATTGGCCCTAGTCAATCTGGTCATGCTGGCGATCGGTATTCTATCATTTGTGATCGCCGCCACATTCGCCACCATGATTGGCGGCTTTCCCGGCGTGTTGGTCGGGTTTGGTTTGTCTTGCCTACTGATCTGGGTCGGAGTCAGGTTGATCCTGGTGACACCCATGACCTTTGGGGAGGGCCGGATCGCGATTGCCGAATCCTGGAAACTGACGGAGGGCCATTTCTGGCCGCTGTTGGGCATGGCCCTGTTGTCTATCGTCTTTTACGTTATGGTCTGGGCGCTGCTGTCGGTTATCGGTCTGGCCTTCGTTTCCATCGGCGGGGGAGCCACGACCATTGCTCATCCCTCGCACTTCCGGCCTCTCTCGGCACTGGCGGTGGTGATGACCCTGTTTATCGAGGTGGTGATTCAAACCCTGAAGGTCATCATGCTGACCTCCCCCCTGGCGGTAGCCTATCGCGAACTCAAACAGGACGACGCCTGGAAGGTCGGGGTCTGGGCCAAATCCTAGAGTGCGTTCCGATAAGTGGGAACAGGCTCTAGGATCGCTCATCTACCAAGGTCTGTGTTGGGGCAGGGAGGTTAGGCGGTGGCGCTTGCCCGGGCCGTCATGCGGGCATGCCAGGCGGCGAGGTTCTCGAACTCTGCCTCAAGAGGCAGGCCGATCCAGTCGGCGAAGTCGATGGTCGACAATAGGCAGATATCGGCCATGGTCAGGGTGTTCCCGACCACGAAGTCATGGCCCTCCAACTCGCGGTTCATGAACTTCTGGGCACCTTGATAGGTCGCTCGGTTTGACTCACCGAAGTCCTTGAACTGGGTCAGTAAGGCCGCAGTGCGGGGGTGGGCGTGACGCCAGAACTGGCCTACCGGCATCATGACGGTAAACTCGATCCGGCGGATCCACATGTCTACCAGGGCCCGCTCCACCGGCGTCGTGCCAAACAGGGGCGGCTTAGGATAGACCTCCTCCAGATAGCGGCAGATGGACACCGTTTCGGAAATACAGGTTCCGTCGTCCAGCTCCAGGGTCGGGATCTGACCCATGGGGTTCTTGGCGCGGAATTCCTCTGACTTGTGCTCCTGCTTCATCATATTGATCGGGGTTTCAGGCAGATCGACACCCTTCTCCGCCAGGAAGATGCGGACGCGGCGAGGATTTGGGGCCGGATTAGGCGCGCCATAGAGGATCATGGGGGAGTCTCCTAAAAGGTTCGCCCGGATCATACACAGGCACGGCGCGGTGGCGAGCGGCTAGACCCCTATCCGTTTGCGCCGGGCCTTGCGCCTGTCTGCATGGCGGGCCAACACCTCGGCCAGATAACGCCCCGTCCAGCTCTTGGGGTTGGCGGCCACCTCCTCTGGAGAGCCCATAGCCACCACTTCGCCGCCGCCATCGCCGCCTTCGGGGCCAAAGTCGATGATCCAGTCGGCGGTCTTCACGACGTCGAGATTGTGCTCAATGACCACCACGGTGTTACCCTGGTCGGCCAATTCGTGAAGCACTTCCAGCAGTTTTTTGACGTCTTCGAAATGCAGACCGGTGGTGGGTTCGTCCAGAATATAGAGGGTCTTACCTGTCGCCCGCCGTGACAGTTCCCTACTGAGCTTGACCCGCTGGGCTTCGCCGCCGGACAGGGTGGTGGCCGACTGGCCCACCTGAACATAGCTGAGGCCCACCCGCTTTAGGGTTTCCATCTTGTCGCGCACCGGCGGCACGGCCTTGAAGAAGTCAGCGGCCTCATCGACGGTCATGTCGAGGACGTCGGAGATCGACTTGCCCTTGAACAGGATTTCCAAGGTCTCCCGATTATAGCGTTTGCCGTGACAGACATCGCAGGTGACATAGACGTCAGGCAGGAAGTGCATTTCGATCTTGATCAGGCCGTCGCCCTGGCAGGCCTCGC
>NMUI01000238.1 GCA_002221445.1 Phenylobacterium zucineum
TGCGCCAGAGCGCAGCAGCCGGCGCACGACCTCGAGGTCGCCGTGCGCGGTCACCGCAATCACAACCACCGGTCCAGCGGCCAGATCGCCGCCAACCACGCCGCAGCCGGGTGCTAGTTCGGCACATCCAGCGCTTAGGCCATCGGCAAAGGCCTCGAGCCACTCGATCGAAGTGCTGCTCGGAGCGACCAAAGAAACCACGAGCGAGGTAGGAACAGCTCCCATTGCAGCGATGTCGGCGATGTTGCTCGCAACCGCCTTAAAGCCCAGATCGAAACCACTCGACCAATCGAGGCGAAAGTCGTGGCCCTCCACCAGAGTGTCTGTTGTCACGGTGAAACGTCCATCCTGCGCCGCCACCACGGCCGAGTCGTCGCCCGGACCAACCAGAGCGGCAGCCGCGACTCCGAGGCGCGAAATGGTTCGCCTCAGGCTCTCGTTTTCGCCAAGCGAGGCTATGGTCTCGCCGCTCAGTTCTGGCTGGTTTTTGTTGGGCACAGTTCAAAGGTAGCCTGTATTTGATGAAGATTTTGCCGCCCAGACGCAGCCGAAAGCGCCAGATTGCACTGAGCCTGCTCGTGGCCGCCTCGGCAACTTTGGCCCTATCGGGTTGCACCAGTTCGGTGTCGCTCGAGGCCGCACCGGACGCCAATAATCCGCTGTGCGCCGAGATCACCGTGCGCCTGCCACAGCAGCTCGGCGGCGTGAATAAACGCGTCACCGACGCGCAGGCAACGGGCGCCTGGGGCGAGCCAGCCGCGATTATTGTGCGCTGTGGATTGCCCGAGGTCGATGCCAGCACTCTCAAGTGCGTCACCGTTGAAAACGTGGATTGGCTAGTCGACCCTAGCAAGGCGCCGAACTACCGATTCATCACCTTCGGCCGAAACCCCGCCACCGAGGTAATCGTAAATTCAAAGCGAGTGGCCGGCGTCGATGTGCTCACCGATCTGGCGCTGCCGGTTCAGAACATCCCGGCTAACCGAACCTGCACGGCTGTCGGTTAGGCCCGTTAGCGGCCTTCGAGCGCGAGCTCAATCAGCTCGTCGATCAGGCGCGGATACTCGATGCCCGACT
>NMUI01000239.1 GCA_002221445.1 Phenylobacterium zucineum
GGTGGCGGCGACCGGGCTGGCCGTTACAGGCGCGACGGCGGCGGCGGGAACGGCCGCAGCACCCGCTGCAATCGCGGGCTCTGTCGCAACCGCCTTTGCGACCGGCGCTGGCATGACCCCCTTCGGAGATCCGCCCTTGGAAACGACCCAGGCGTCGAACTGCGCCTGGGGCAGAACGTGAACCTCGATGGGCATAGCAGAGTGCTGAATGCCACAGAGTTCACGACAATTGCCATAATATATGCCCGGACGATCAACCTTGAACCAGACGTGATTGACCCGGCCGGGAATGGCGTCGCTGATGACGCCGAAACTCGGAACCGCAAAGGCGTGGATCACGTCGGCCCCGGTAACCAGAACCTGAACAACCTTGCCCGCCGGCACCACCAGGGGTTCCGTAGCGGCCAGAAGGTAGGGAACATTCTTTTTCTTGGCTTCGTCCTCAGGCAGGACGTTTGAGACATATTCGCTGATCTTCTGGTCGGGATATTCATAACCCCAGTACCACTGATACCCCGTGGCCTTAACCGTAAGGTCTGGCTTGGGCATGTCGTTATAGGCAAACAGCAGCTTGAACGAGAAAATGGCGATGAACATCAAGATCAGCACTGGAACCACGGTCCAGACCACTTCGATCAGTGTGTTGTGGGTGAATTTCGCCGGAACCGGGTTCGCTTTCTTGTTATAGCGAATGCAGATCCAGATCAGCAGGCCCAGAACGAACAGGGTGATGACCGTAATAATCGGCATCAATATGTCGTTGTAGAAAAAGATCGCATCATGCCGCAAAGGCGTGACACCTGGCTGTAGATCAATCGCGCCGGGAGTCGGCTGTCCGATACTATCTGGTGTTTGCGCCAGAGCAGTAACGCCCCAAAGCGCTGTCATTACGCCCGCAGCGGCTCCTGCCGCCCACGCCCGCATACCTTGAACCCTCGACGTCATGTCCCCTCGGTCTGCTTGTCTGATCGACGGACAATAAAGCGCCGCGCCGGATCGACGAAATAGAGACTTTCCCCATCTTTTGGATCAGCCCCTTCCACGGCGTCCATACGCGCTGAAATCGGGCTTGCCAAGGCAGTTGCGCGCCCTTTCCGGCCCTCATCTGGCATGAAGCCCGCACCATGGGTCAAAAGACGACCGTAAGAGATGACGGCGACGGCGCGAACCCCTATTTGAGGACCGGACAATTTCGCTTTTTCATGGGTTTTTCGATGAATGCTCTCTCTCCCGCCCCGTCGATCCTAGAAGCCGCTGGTGTTTCGTTAGATCGGGCGGAAGCGATTCTGAATGGCGCGCTCCAGGGGGCGGACGATGGCGAATTGTTCATCGAGCGGTCTGAAAGCGAATCCTTTCTTTTCGATGATGGTCGGCTGAAGTCGGCCGCCTATGATTCGTCGGAAGGTTTCGGCCTCAGGGTGGTGGCGGGCGAAACGGCCGGATATGCCCACTCCAGCGAAATCACCGAAGCGGCCCTGCGCCGGGCAGCGGACTCCTCGGCCCTGGCCAAGCGGGGCTATAGTGGATCGGCTGATCATGGACCCCGCGCCACCAATACTCGCCTCTATGGGGAAGACGATCCGACGGCGTCGCCGGCGTTTTCGGACAAGGTGGCCCTGCTTCAGGAGATCGACGCCTGGTGTCGGGCGCGGGACCCCCGGGTGGTACAAGTCATGGCCTCCCTGTCTGGCGAGCGACGCACAGTGGAAATCCTGCGGGCCGACGGTCGCCTGATTCGCGATGTTCGCCCCCTGGCCCGGATCAATGTTCAGCTGACCGTGGAAAAAGACGGACGTCGGGAAAACGGGTTTGCCGGGGCCGGCGGACGGGCGGGGTTCGAGGTGTGGATCAGCCCCGATCGGTGGCAAGAGCAGGCCGAGGAAGCCTTGCGCCAAGCCCTGGTCAACCTGGATGCCGTCTCCTGTCCTGCTGGTGAAATGGATGTGGTTCTGGGGGCCGGTTGGAACGGCGTCCTGCTGCATGAGGCCGTGGGCCACGGCCTGGAGGGTGATTTCAACCGTAAGGGGACTTCAGCCTTTTCAGGGCGGATCGGCGAGCGGGTCGCAGCCAAGGGGGTCACGGTTTTCGACGACGGCTCCCTCCCCGGTCGTCGCGGGTCCTTGACCGTGGATGATGAGGGCACCCCGACCGAACGGACGGTCCTGATCGAAGACGGCATTCTGGTGGGCTATATGCACGATAGGATGAGTGCTCGGTTGATGGGCCTAACCGCGACCGGCAACGGCAGGCGGCAGTCCTTCGCCCACATGCCCATGCCCCGTATGACCAATACCGCAATGGACAATGGAACCACGCCTCGGGCCGAAATGATCGAAGCGACGAAGCGGGGGCTCTATTGCGCGAATTTTGGCGGTGGCCAGGTAGACATCACCAATGGCAAGTTCGTCTTTCAGTGTACCGAGGCCTATCTGATCGAGGACGGCAAGATCACCGCACCGGTGAAGGGAGCAACCCTGATCGGCGACGGCCCCTCAGCCCTCACCCGGGTCACCATGATCGGCGATGATTTTGACTTTGACCCCGGTGTCGGCGTGTGCGGCAAGTCGGGACAAAGCGTGCCGGTCGGGGTTGGTCAGCCGTCTCTTAAGATTACCGGACTGACCGTGGGTGGGACCGGAGTTTAGCAAGGGTCTGTCTAAATATTAATCCACCTTACGGGTAATTAATTGGCGTTCCCGGGCGGGTCAGGGCTCGGTGCAACCTATCCCCTGAGAAGGTTACGCTATGAGTTTGATCTATGCCCTGACCCAAGCTGTGGTCGCAACCGCCCCGGATGCCGCGATCAGCCAGGGCGTGATCGCTTATCCGCCGGCCTTTTTCGCCGCCGCCCGTCCGGCAAACGCCCGGGAAATGCTGGACCGGGTTCCCGGCTTCGTCTTCAACGGCGGAGACGGGGTCCGGGGCTATGAAGGTGCCGCAGGCAATGTCCTGATCGACGGCCAGAGACCCGCTTCCAAGTCCGACAACCTGGAAGACATTCTGCGTCGATTACCAGCTTCCAGGGTCGCCCGAGTGGATCTGATCCGGGGCGGTGCGCCAGGGATCGACATGCAGGGCAAGGCGGTAATCGCCAATATCATCCTCAAAACTGACGGCGGGTTCCACGGCCTGTTCGCCATCGCCGACAATATCTATCCCAAGGATGGGCGCAATGCCCCGGCCACGCGGCTTGAGGGATCTGGTGGGTCCAATGGGCGAAATTGGGAATTGGGCCTGTTTGCGGGCAGCTTCATCGACGACGGATCGGGAGACGGTCCACGCCTGAGAGTCAGTCCGGCGGGAGTGGCCTTGATCCGCTCCACGGTGCAGTCGGAAGCGGGCGGGCACGACTACCACATTACCGGCGCTTATGAGACGCCCCAGGCGGGCGGAAAGCTGAAGATCAACGGTCGTCTGCAGCGCCAATTCTGGGACTATGACGAAACCAATCGTACCCACTATCCCAACGGTGATCTTAACCTTTCCCATCAGGGTGACGCCACCACAGAGGGTGAACTGGGCCTACGCTATACGCGACAGATCGGCCCGGCCACGAGCCTTGAACTGGTTGGCCTCCAGAGAGCCAAGACCGAAGATTTCGATGCGGTCAGTCGCAGATCACAGGGCAAGGATGCCTTTCGACAGGGATCTGATACCCGAGAAAGCATTGGCCGCGCTGTGGTGAAGATGACCAACAGCCCGACCCTTTCCTTGGAATTCGGCGGCGAAGATGTTCTCAATACCCTGGAAAATCGACTCAGTTTCGTTTCGAATGATCAGGCCATTCCCATTCCGGGTGGTAATGTAAGGGTTGAGGAAAAACGCTACGAGGTGTTCGGCAAGGCGGTCTGGCGTCCTTTGCCCCATTGGACCGTTGAGGGGAGTCTGCGGCATGAAAGCTCGCAGATTTCGTCCCGAGGCGAGGTCAATCTCAAAAAGACCCTGGCCTATGACAAGCCGCGAATCGCTGTCACATGGGCACCTAACGGGACGACCCAGGTGCGGCTGAACATTGAACGGTCGGTGGGTCAGCTTGACTTCGGGGACTTTACGGCCGGCTCTTCTCAGAATTCAGGTCTTGTGACCGCCGGAAATCCAAACCTGGTCCCGGAACAGGCCTGGGTCAGCGAAGTCGCTTTGGAGCAGAGGTTCCTCACCGATGGATCGGTGTCGATCTCCCTGCGGCATTCGGCCCTTACAGATGTCATTGACCGGGCCCCGATCTATACGGCAACGGAATCCTTTGATTCACCGGCCAATATAGGTGACGGGATCAAGGACGAACTATCGGTTGAGCTGACCCTACCCTTTGATCGCATCGGCATGACGGGTGCCCAGTTACGCGGCTCAAGCACCTGGAGACGATCAGAGGTCACCGACCCTACCACCCATACTCGACGGGAAATTTCGGGCCTGCGTCCGCTGGAGTGGGAAGCCCATTTCAGCTGGGACCTGCCGCAGTACAAGCTCAACTGGGGCGTGGACGTCAACGGGGCTTGGCGGCGAACATTTTATCGCCTGGACGAGATCGAGGTCAGCAAGTTGAAGACCTATGTCCAACCCTATATCGAATGGAAACCAAAGCCGGATCTCAGCATCCGAGGGGAATTGTCGAACGCCACCGCGCGGGGTTTCCGAAATACCCGTTATATCTATAGCGGGCCGCGCAATAGGAACGGCCTTGCCTATACCGAAGACCGCGACATTCAGTTCGGCCAGATGTTTTATGTCCGTATCCGCAAAACCTTCGGTTAGAGCTCCCTTCCCTTCAGAAACAATCGCTTGAAGGGGCAAAAAGATCTCTAATTCAACCCGTTAGAGTATGACCCGATCCGATAACCGGTTCCCACTTATCGGAACGCACTCTAGTTGGGTTGACCGCAGTTGGCCGACCGTCGCGACCGGCGCGTTGCTCCAGGCTATATCTGCCGGCGCTTTTGAGTTCTCGCGCAGCCAATGGATCGCAAAACCCGACTCGACCAGGGGTTCGATCGCACTGAAAACGTAGTTAGAGTCCAAGCCGACTTTCGCACTAGTACTACAGTTGCATATCAT
>NMUI01000240.1 GCA_002221445.1 Phenylobacterium zucineum
CCGCTTATCGGAACGCACTCTAGGGGTTCACCAGGACCCCGGTCACCGCCGGGGTGACCGGTGATTTGGGACGGCGCCCTCGGACTGAAATGCGGTCATCTCATTGAAACTAAAAGTGTTTCACGTGAAACACCTCCGGCTTCAGGGTAGGAGCAGGGTGGAGCCTGTGGTCTGGCGGGATTCCAGGGCCTCGTGGGCCAGGCGGGCGTCGTCGAGGCTGAAGGTTTGGCCGATCTCGATCTGGACCTTCCCGCACTTGATCATGTGGAACAAGGCTCCCGCGCTGTCGTCCAGGTCGGCTGTGGTGGCCACATAGTCAAACAGGGTCGGCCGGGTCAGGTAGAGCGATCCCATCCGCGACAGTCGGCCAGGTTCCACCGCTGGGGCCGGCCCCGACGCATTGCCATAGCTGACGAAAAGTCCTCGCCGGGCCAAACTGGCCAAGGTGCCCTCAAAGGTCGAAGCGCCCACTGAGTCATAGGCCACAGGAACCCCGATGCCGTTTGTGATCCTTCGCACTTCGGCGGCCACATCCTGAGCATCATAAAGGATTACATGGTCGGCCCCGAGGGACCGGACCAGCTCGGCCTTGGCTTCTGACCCGACTGTGGCGATGACGTCCGCGCCGATAGCCTTGGCCCACTGAACCATGATCTGCCCCACCCCACCGGCGGCCGCGTGGATCAGGGCCACCTGTCCGGCCTTCAAGGGGTAGCAGCGGCGGAGCAAAAATTCCGCCGTCATGCCCTTCAGCAGGGCCGCCGCCGCTATGGTTAGGTCCACCTCGTCGGGAACCATCACGGCCCGCTCAGCATTGACCACGTGAAACGCCGCATAGGCCCCGATGGGCCCAGACGCATAGGCGACGCGATCTCCGGCCTTAAAACGGGTGACGCCATCCCCAACGGCCTCGACAGTACCGGCCCCTTCCATGCCCAGACCGGAGGGCAGTCTGATGGGATAGAGGCCTGTGCGGTGGTAGGTATCGATGAAATTGACCCCGATCGCGGTCTGGGCCACCAGGATCTCCCCAGGCTTAGGCGTGGGTTTGGGCAGATCAACCATGGTCAGGACGTCGGGGCCGCCGGTGGTTTCGATTTGAACAGCGCGCATGGATCAGCCGATCTTTAGGATGAGGACAGGGAGATGAGGGCAGGGGGGTGTGGCCCAGTGGATCGGGCATTAGGGGTTTCGGTCTTTAGGGGTTCACCCATGAGGGTCGTGCTCCTAAACTTTCTGCGGGAAACAATAGGGACTAGCTAAGCCCCGCCAACCCCCCTCATAACGGAATCGTAAATCCAGGGAATGTCACCATGAAGATGACCGTCGAAGTCGAGTGTACACCGGAAGAAGCCCGGAGCTTTATGGGCCTGCCGGATGTCTCGGGCCTGAATGCAAGAATGGTTGAGGAGATGCAGGCGCGCATGACCGAAAACATGGCGCGGCTGTCACCTGATGAGTTAATCAAGAGTTGGAGCGCGTTTGGGGCCGGGGCCCAGGAGCAGTTCCGCAAGCTGATGACCCAGGCGGTGGACATTGGGATGAGCGCGACCCGGCCCAAATGACCTCAACGATTTTTGCCCTCACCACCGCGTCCGGGCGGGGGGCGGTGGCGGTGATTCGGGTATCTGGGCCTGACGCACGGCCCGTGCTCATGGCCCTGACCGGGGCTTGTCCGAAGCCTCGCCGGGCATCGGTTCGGACGCTTAAGGACCGGGCGGGCGGGCAGATCGACCAGGCCTTGGTGCTGTGGTTGCCCGCTCCTGCCAGTTATACCGGCGAGGATAGCGCAGAGTTTCACGTGCATGGCGGCGTGGCGGTGGTGGATGCCTTGGCCCAAGCCCTGCTGGATTACGGGCTGACACCCGCCGCCCCGGGGGCCTTTACCCGCCGGGCCTTCGAGAACGGCAAGTTGGACCTCGCCCAGGCCGAAGCCGTCGCCGATCTGATTGATGCCGAAACCGAGGGCCAGAGGCGGCAGGCCCTGTCTCAACTGAGCGGTGCCCTGGGTCAGCTTCATCGGCAATGGCGGGGGGATTTGGTCGAAATCCTCGCCCAATTGGAGGCCGCTGTGGATTTTCCAGACGAAGAGATTTCAGATGAGGTGGCTGAGGAATCCCGCCCTGGCCTGGAGCGCCTTATACAGCAGGTGGGAACAGCTCTGGACGACGCCCGGCGCGGGGTTGCTGTGCGTGAAGGCTATCGGATCGCCCTGATCGGGGCCCCCAATGCCGGCAAGAGCACCCTGCTCAACGCCTTGGCCGGGCGCGAGGCGGCCATTGTCACCTCAACCCCTGGAACCACCCGGGACATTATCGAGATCCCGCTGATTTTCGGGGGCTATAAGGTCATCATGGCTGACACAGCGGGTTTGCGGGACACTGGCGATGAGATCGAGGCTGAAGGGGTGCGTCGAGCAAAGGCCTGGGCCGCTGAAGCTGATCTGCGGATTTGGGTCGTGGACGGGGCGCAGGTTCACGGTCTTCCCGCCCCGGATGGACTGAGGGCCAGGGATCTTTGCCTGATCAATAAGGCGGACCTCCCCGCAGGCGGTCAGACCGGCACGGCCCTGCAGGAGGCATTGGCCCTGTCTCTTGACGTACACCGGGTAAGTGCCCATCAGGCGGAAGATCTCCGTGTCCTGAAGGAGGCCCTCAGCCTTCGGGTTATAGACCATCTGGGGTCGGGCAGTCCGCCGTCTGCCACCCGTCTGCGCCATTCCCGCCTACTCCAGGAGGCCCATGATCGACTGGTCAGCGCCCTTGGTCGGATGGCATCGCCTGAACTGGCGGCGGAGGATGTACGGCTGGCGGCCCGGGCTCTGGACCGCATTACCGGCGCTATCGGCCCGGAAGATGTGCTGGACCGGGTGTTTGCCAACTTCTGCATCGGTAAATAGCTGAACCCCGCTTGCCCATCTCCGCCATGTTTCACGTGAACACTTGGCTGCTTGCGCTATAGCCCTCAGCCCGGAAGAGTCAGGAAGGCCCCGTGACGGTCAGGTCAGTGAAAACGTGGGATGTGATCATTATTGGTGGCGGCCATGCCGGCTGTGAGGCGGCGGCGGCGTCCGCCCGGTTTGGTGCGCGCACCCTCCTATTGACTCACAAGCTGCAAACCATCGGCGAAATGAGCTGCAATCCCGCCATTGGCGGTCTGGGTAAGGGGCACCTGGTCCGGGAGATCGACGCCCTGGACGGGGTGATGGGGCGCCTTGCCGATCAGGCTGGCATCCAGTTCCGAATGCTGAACCGGTCCAAGGGCGCCGCCGTGCGGGGCCCCCGGTCGCAGATCGATCGTAAGCTCTATCGCCTAGCCATGCAGGCTGAGCTAGGTGCCACCCCCAATCTGACCTTGATGGCCGATGCGGTTGAAGATCTAGTGATCAGAGACGGTGTTCTGGCTGGGGTGGTTGGGGCCAGTGGTGAGGTCTATGTCACCGGCCGGGTGGTGCTGACCACGGGCACCTTCCTCAAAGGTATGATCCATCTGGGGGAGGAACGCATCCCCGCCGGTCGAGTGGGCGAAGCCCCGGCCATCGGCCTTTCTGATCGACTCTACAATCTTGGCCTAGCCATGGGGCGGCTCAAGACCGGTACCCCTGCCCGGCTGGACGGCAAGACCATCGCCTGGGATCGACTGGACATGCAGGACGCCGATGCAGAACCCATCCCGTTTTCATTCCTCACCGAGAAGATCACCACCCCGCAGGTGGCTTGCGGTATCACCCACACCACCGCAGAAACCCACGCCATTATCGCGGCGCGGCTGACGGAGTCGGCGGTCTATGGCGGTCGGATCAGCGGGCGGGGGCCGCGCTATTGCCCGTCCATCGAAGACAAGGTGGTGCGGTTCGCCGATAAGACCAGCCACCAGATCTTCCTGGAACCTGAGGGTCTGGATGATGACACGGTCTATCCGAACGGGATTTCCACCTCGGTGTCGGCGCAGACCCAGGATCTATTCTTGCGCACCATTCCGGGTCTCGAAGCGGTTCGGGTCAAAAAATACGGCTATGCCATCGAATATGACTATGTGGACCCCCGGGAGCTGGATCCGACCCTGGAGGTCAAACGGCTAGGCGGGCTTTATCTGGCGGGCCAGATCAATGGCACCACCGGCTATGAAGAGGCAGCGGCTCAAGGCCTAGCTGCCGGCCTGAATGCGGCGCGGGCTGCAGCCGGATCGCAACCGGCGGTTTTTGGCCGGGATCAGGCCTATATCGGTGTGATGATTGATGATCTGGTGACTCGGGGGGTGACAGAGCCCTATCGGATGTTCACCAGCCGGGCTGAATTTCGTCTGAGCCTGCGGGCTGATAATGCCGACCAGCGTCTCACCCCTACCGGTCTGGCCCTGGGGTGTGTCGGTGTTTCACGTGAAACATCTTATCGGGCCAAGGCCGAGGCCCTGATGCGGGCCCGGACCGAAGCGGCGGCCCTGACCCTGACCCCCAATGAGGCTGAAAAGGCTGGACTGCCGGTGCGGGCCGATGGTCAACGGCGGACCCTAACCCAGCTTCTGGCCTATCCCACCATCAGCTTCGACGATTTGGCGCAGGTTTGGCCGCATATCTGCACCTGGCGGGCCGATGTGCGTGAGCAGATCGAGATTGATGCGACCTATAGCGGTTATATGGATCGCCAGGCGGTGGATGCGGCAGCCTTTCGTAAGGATGAGAATCTGCACCTGCCCCGGGATCTGGATTATGCCGCCATCGGGGCCTTGTCCAACGAGGTCCGGGAAAAACTTCAGACCATACAACCTTCGACCCTGGGCCAGGCCTCGCGGATTGAGGGCGTGACCCCCGGAGCCCTGACCGCCCTTCTGGCCTATGTCCGTCGCCATGCTGCCTGAACCGATGGTTGATGTGAGGGACGCTGAGAGTTTTGCGGCGGCCACCGGGGCTGGTCCTACCGCCATGTCCGACCTTGAGCACTACCGGTCATACCTGGCCGACTGGAACCGACACATGAATCTGGTGGGCCCTAAAACCTTGGAGGTTTTCTGGTCCCGGCATGCTTGGGACAGCGCCCAGATCCTGCGGTTTGCCCCCGACGCCCTGACCTGGGCGGACCTGGGAACCGGCGCAGGATTACCGGGTATCGTCCTGGCAATCCTCGGAAAAGGCCGCCCGTCTTATCATGTGCATCTGGTGGAAAGCCTGACCAAACGCTGCCGCTTCCTGTCTGAAGTGGTCACCGTCTTGGACCTGCCGGCCACGGTTCATAATTCTCGTGCGGAAGACTTGTCTTTGGCTGTGGATATTGTCACCGCCCGGGCTTGTGCGCCCCTGTCCAGATTGCTTGGGTATGCCCGGCCCTACTTTCAAAGCGGGGCCCGGGGGCTGTTCCTCAAGGGACAAGATGTTGCGTCAGATTTGACGGAAGCCTCTAAATCTTGGGATTTCGACGCAGATGTTCTGCAAAGTCTAAGCGACGCGCGAGGTCGCATCGTCTGTGTGAAAAGGCTGGGTCGTGGTCGGTAGTTCCAAAATGCGAGCGCTGAGAATTCTGGTGGTGGCCAACCAGAAGGGTGGGGTGGGCAAGACCACCACGGCCATCAATCTGGGGACCGCCCTGGCCGCTGTTGGGGAAAAGGTCCTGCTGATCGATTCCGACCCCCAGGGCAATGCCTCCACAGGCCTGGGGGTGGGCCATGCTCGGCGTAAGGTCACCCTTTATGACGTGCTGATGGGCCAGACCCCGATTTCTGAGTCGGTTATATCCACGGCCTTGCCGGGGCTCGACCTGATCGCCGCCGACCCAGATTTGTCGGGGGTGGAGCTGGAGCTGGGTCAGGATCCCCGGCGGTCCTACAGGCTGAGGACGGCCCTTGAACCCCTAAAGACCTCTGGGGCTTACAGCTATGTTCTGATTGATTGCCCGCCATCCCTGAATCTGCTGACGGTCAATGCTATGGCGGCCGCAGACGCGGTTCTCGTACCCCTCCAATGCGAATTTTTTGCCCTTGAGGGTCTTAGCCAGCTCATGCGGACCGTGGATCTGGTGCGGGGCAGTCTCAATCCGGTCCTGGAGATTCAGGGCATTGTTCTGACCATGTATGATCGCCGCAATCGACTGTCGGAGCAGGTGTCGGGGGATGTACGGGCCCATTTCGGCGAAACCGTCTATAAGACGGTCATTCCGCGCAATGTCCGGGTGTCTGAGGCCCCCTCCTTCGGCAAGCCCGCCCTCGTCTACGACATGCACTGCGCGGGCAGTCAGGCCTATATCAAGCTCGCCAAGGAAGTTGTGGCCCGGGAACGGGACCGCCGCGCCAGGACTCCGGCTTAAGGACACCAAAGAAAATGGCTGAAAAACGCGGACTTGGCCGAGGACTCTCGGCCCTATTGGGGGAGTCTGAGGAGGCTCAGGGCGGCCCGGCCCAGCTTGGCCTGCGGGACATTCCCATAGACCTGATCCATCGCAATGAGCACCAGCCTCGATTCCGCTTTGATGAGGCCGAGTTGGAGGACCTGGCCGCCTCCTTGCGCCGGACCGGGGTGCTCCAACCCATTTTGGTGCGGCCGCTTAAGGATATGGACGGACACTTCCAGATTGTCGCCGGTGAGCGGCGCTGGCGGGCGGCGCAGAAGGCCGGGCTTCATGTTCTGCCTGCCATTGTCCGCGATCTTGGCGATATTGAGGTTATGGAAATCTCCATTGTGGAGAATGTCCAGCGGTCCGATCTCAACGCCATTGAAGAGGCCATGGCCTATAATCAGCTAATCGAAGGTCTGGGCCGCACCCATGGGGAGGTGGCCGAGGCTGTGGGCAAGAGCCGGGCGCATGTGGCCAATACCGTGCGCCTGATCAACCTACCGGGAGAGGTGCGGGAGCATATTCTGGCTGGTCACCTCAGTGCAGGCCATGGTCGCGCCCTGCTGGGGGCCCATGAGTTCACAAGGATTTCCGCCCTGGCTGAACAGGTTCTGGCCCAAGGCCTGTCGGTTCGCGCCACCGAAGCCCTGGTTCGCGAGTCTGAAACCCCGTCCATGGCAAAGCCTGCCAAGGTTAAGGCCGACTCGGGGTCGTCCGCCGATATTGCCGCCCTCGAACATGATTTGTCCGAGGGTTTGGGCCTTGATGTTGCGGTCTTGGACCGGGATGGACGCGGGGAGGTCCGGATCAGCTATAAGACCCTGGAACAGCTGGACGAGATCTGCCGTCGGCTGACCCGGTCTTAAAACCGCCCTTGAGGGGTTGTTACGAGTCCGTCCCGAACAGGAGACCGCAGATTTCATGTTGAACCGACGATGGCTCACCCTGGCCCTGGTCTTCGCACCACAGGTCGCCCTGGCGGCGCGCGCGGCGGTTCTGTCGCCGGAAGATCGCGCCCTGGTCGAGGCGGCTGCGGGCTATCTGCAGGGTCTTACCCAGGCCAAGGGCCGATTTGTCCAGACCGATGCCCGGGGAACTGTAACCCGGGGCGAGGTTTATCTGAAACGCCCAGGTCGGGCCCGGTTCGCCTATGATCCGCCCTCGGGCCTGCTGGTGGTGGCAGACGGGACCTATGTTTCGGTGGTCAATCCCCAGCTAAAGACCTTTGACCGCTATCCATTGATGGCCACGCCCCTGTCCCTGTTCCTGGCCCGGCAGATTCACCTGGATAAGGGGGTTATTATTACCGGGGTTCGTCGCGCCGCTGACGGTTTTACCCTGACCGCTCAGGACGGTGCCCGGACGGCGGAAGGCCGTATCAGCCTGATCTTTTCCAACGCCCCCCTGGCCCTGATCGGGTGGCAGGTTTCCGATGCCCAGGGCCAGACCACCCGCATTCAGCTGAACGACTTTGCCCCGACTTCGGGCCTGGCGGCTGATTTGTTCCTGCTGAAAGACCCCAGGCCGGTCCGTCCGGGTCGGGCGGGAATGTGACGATTTCACAACAAGCAAGTTCATATTGTTTTTGATTGATAATTTTGGCGGTCGTGGCAATAATACCACTTATGACGTTCGTGCAGACGGACGGACACCCGGTCGGACTTGATCCCCTCCCGACTGCGGCATGAGAGCTGAACCTATCGCCCGGGCCCCTCCAGTGTCCGGGCGATTTTTTTGTCTGGTTCTGAGATTGGGGATCACTAGAGTGCGTTCCGATAAGTGGGAACCGGTTATCGGGTAGTGGGTCAGTTTGAAAATATGGTCTTCTGGACCCGACCTTGATCCCGTCCCTGCTGTAGCGCATTCTTGAGCGGAACCATGGAGGCGTAAATGCCGTTGTCAGACTCAGGGGATCGCATGAGGGATTCCGATTTCAACGAGCGCGCTCGAGCAACCGATCAGTCGGGCAAGAAGGTAATTGTGATCAGTTCGGCAGAAGTGGTCGAGGACTTCGGCTGGCCCGCCGTATTCGAGGCTGCATCGCGCAAATACGATTTAGGCGACTTCACTGTCGCCGCAGATATTCCGCAGGTGCGAGTGCTTTCGAGCGACGTAAATGCCTAAGGGACCCAACGGCCAGAAGCGCCCCACAGACGGCAACCAACTGGCCAAGATGATTGCCGATCTGGCGACTGGTGATGTTTCCGAAGCGACCAATATGCGTGATTCCGCCAAGGCTGACCTAAGTCGAAAGGGCGGTGCAAAGGGTGGTATTGTTAGGGCCGCTCGACTTACCCCAGAGCAACGTTCCGAGGCAGCTAAGTTGGCTGCACAAGCCCGCTGGCGCCGCAATGAAGACTAGGCCGCAGCCGCTTCCAGCTCGGCAAGGTCCATAGTGAAATCGAAGACTGGCTGGATCGGCGCTTGCTCGGGATGAGCGTCGCTATAGCTATCGGCGTCCACCTTCAATTGCCGACAGTCACCGACTATGCTCTGTCTGCGCTGCTGAAAGGCAAGCTGCATATGTAGGCGGTCCGCAGTTCGGATATCGTCCCAAAGGGTCAACTGCTCGCCACCAGCATGTCTTTTGGCTGCATGTAGAAGCCGCACGCGCCTTCCCTTGGGATCGGTATAATACTCTTCCCTCATCGCCGTCGCCAAATCGTCAGCGCACTTGCTCACCACGGCTGCTGCGGGGAGTTCCCAGCGTCGCGTATGAACCGCCCACTGCGCCATCGCCCTGGCGGTTGCAGGCCACGGCTGCCCAGAGGCTCTGTAGTCTTCTACAATTTGCTGCATCTGCTTTGTATAGGTAGCCATTTGTGCCTCTAAATATCGGTGGGCAGAGCCTGGCCATAACCGTCGGTCAGAGCTGCCGCTGCTATGATGGGTCGAACGCGCACTTGGTACTTTTTGAAAAGCTCTGGTCGGTTGATCTTCCTTTGGAGTTGGCCAGCTACGATGCCGGGATGACGTCGCATAAGTCGCGAAAAACCCAAGAAGTTTAAATGCGAATATGCCGGATCATGACGGGCAACAAAGTTATTGAGTTGAGCCTGCGGTACGCAAAACTCCGCAGCGGCGGCATCCGCAGCGACTTCACACGGGTCACGCTCCCCTCCGCTGGATTCATTGAATTCATCCGTAATGGGATCATCTTGTCCATCACCATTTAGGACGTGTTCTAGTTCGTGCCGAAGGTTGAACCAAAAGCGATCAATGTAATCACCCTTGAGAGTTAGGCCGACGACCGGTTGGCCTTCTAGCCAGAAGCAGACCCCCTGGATTTCAGATCCCGGAATTGGCTCGACAACAATCAGCCGGACGCCGCATTCCGCGAGTATCTTTGGGACGTGCCGGATTTCCTCAGGCTCGGTCATTAGTCGTTCCAGATCAGTCATAGCTGCAAGCAACCTTTCGGCAGAAAACCTCGGAACCTTAAAGGCGGCAGCAAGTTGTTTGACGCGGAAAATCCACGCCCACTGAAGTTCAGAACGTTCTACGCGCCTAGCTCGGGCAGCGTGCGAAAACACAATCGGGTCATCCAGAGTCTTAAGTTCAAAGAAGCGGAGCACACTCGCTGCGACCTCGGTGTTATCATTAGATTGGGCAATCCATCCACGCTGGATCATCTGCCGAACAGGGAACCGTTCCCGTAAGGCTGCCACTCTAGCTATGCGCTCATCTGCCGGCAGAACCTTGGAAAGCTGATAGGCGCTCTCAAGGTTCAGCCAATACTGAGCACTCGTTCCAAGCGCTGCAGCAAATTCCTGGGCTGTTTCCGGTGTAACTGAACGTTTCGCAGCAATGATTTCATTCACTACCCGAGGGGGGCGGCCAATAATTTCAGAGAACTCAGTCTGGTTCCATCCACGATCTTCCAATGCATCCCTCAGGAATTCACCTGGGGGAAAAACTTCAGCCGGTACACGATTAGTCATAGCATCCCCCTTAGTGATAATCTTCAACGCCGATGATCGTGATCGCTTTATCAGCGACTTCTACGATCAAACGCCATTGGCCATTCAGCCTGATCGAATGCTGGTGTTGCCGTTGTCCTTTCAGTTTTTCCATGCGCAATCCTCCGCGATACAGGTCGCGGACATCAACAGCCGCTCGAATGGCGTTCATCGCCTTCCGAAATCCGCGAACAACATCGGGACCGAAACCAGCGGTGAAGGCGCGGTCGGTCTCAAGGCGGTCCAACTCATCGTCACTGAACTCCACGTCCAACACAGGACAATCCTCTTATAGCCGAACCCGCAATAATTGCAATACCATTATTACGCTTAGTGTAAAGATTGATATTGAGATTTGTGTAGCCTTACGCATAATGGTCAGTATGAACCGCCTGACCGCAGACGATCGCGCCCACATTCTTCACCTGCTTTGCGAAGGGATGTCGATTCGGGCAATTGCGCGCCTAACGGGCGCCAGTAAGAACACTGTCGTCAAGCTATTGAATGATGCAGGGCGTGCGCTTGGTGCTTATCAGGACGAGGTTTTCCACGAACTTCAGTGCAAGCGCGTCCAGGTGGATGAGATTTGGACCTTCACCTATGCCAAGCAAAAGAACGTAGCTGGCGCCAAGGCTGCGCCGGAAGGTGCTGGCGACACCTGGACCTGGACTGCGATCTGCGCTGACACGAAGCTCGTATTCTCGCA
>NMUI01000024.1 GCA_002221445.1 Phenylobacterium zucineum
AACCTAAGTGAAAACGAATCTAGCCGCGCACAGGCAGGCCAGCGCCACCTCGCGGGCCGACCGAGGGCGGTCGCACCTATGACCAAGCCTTGTCCCGCACTAAAGGTCCGTCCGCACAGGCACCATCCCGCTACCGCCCGCTCAATTCCATAATCATGCGGGCCGTCAGATAGATGCGCGGGGCCATGCGGGTGAGATCGACATATTCTTCTTCCGAGGAATGATAGCCGTAACCGGGCAGGCCGAAGCCTTCGATGACCGGCTTGCCCGACACCTGGGCATAGCCGGCGTCGGAGCTGGCAGTCATGGCCGGGACAGGGGTCAGGGCACCGCCCACCTCGTTGTAAATCGCGACAGCTTTATCGATCAGGGCGTTGGACGGAGGGTCGGCGACGTATCCGGGACGACCGGGGCGATAATCGACCCTGGCGGTGGTGTCGGGTACCAAGGGCATCTTCAGGCGTTCGGCCAGTTGCGCCAGCTTGTCGTCCAGCACCGCCTTGGACATGTGGCGAGTGTCGGCTGAAATCACCGCCTGATCTGGGATCTGATTGCGGATGGTTCCACTGGTCATTTGGGTCCAGTTGAAGCGGAACCCCTTGGCGGGATCATCAAGGTCGCGGGTCTTCAGCACAATGTCGGCAGCCTCAACCAGGGCGTTGCGACCTCGCTCGGGCTCGGCACCGGCATGGGCGGCCCGGCCCGTAACAATGACCCTTGTCTCGCCATTGCCAGCAGCGGCCCGGGGAATGATTTCTAGCCCGACTGTGCTGGGCTCAAAGGACATGACCACATCGGCCTTGCCGGCGAGGTCTGTGACAATCTTCCCTGAAAAGACCGAGGTCTGCTCCTCGTCGGTATTGAACATGACGGTGAGCTGGCCATAACGGCAGAACCCCTGGGTTTTCAGGGCGGCCAAGCTGTGCAGGATGACCGTGACGCCGCTCTTATCATCAGCAATGCCGGGGCCATAGGCGCGGCCTCCTTCAATCTTAAAGGGCCGCTTGGCCAGGGACCCAGCGGGATAGATGGTATCCATGTGAGCGATGAGCAGGATCTTCGCCTGACCCGTTCCGGTGAAGCGGCCGACAATCACCGACCCATGGGCCGGGGCGATGGCGGGTATTTTCTCAACCTGGGCACCAAGATCGGTCAGGCGCCCCGCCAGCAGATCGCCCAGTTCAGCCATGCCGCCCACCTCGCGAGAGGGCGTCTCGATATTGACCAAGGCCTTCAGGGTTTCCAGCGCCTTCGGGGCCTCCGCCTGGGCCGCCGTCCAGAGCCGGT
Source organism: Phenylobacterium zucineum (assembly GCA_002221445.1). GTDB lineage: Bacteria > Pseudomonadota > Alphaproteobacteria > Caulobacterales > Caulobacteraceae > Phenylobacterium > Phenylobacterium zucineum_B. The sequence continues at coordinate 1,288 of NMUI01000024.1, forward strand.
CGTGGCGCAGTGCCGCCTGGGCGGGATGGGTCAGGGTAAGGGCGCAGACCGCCACAAGAGCAGCGAAGGTCTTCATGGCTAATCCTTGAGGTTGGGGGTGGGCCTAATCCTTTGGGCCCATATTATATGGTCCGCCCTTGGCGAGGGCCTTGCGGTAGGCGGGGCGGGCCTGGAACCGCTTTACCCATGCGGTAATGTTCGGATAGGCATCATAGAGGCCAAAGGCCCCGGTGACCTCACCCACAAAACTCATCTGGACGTCAGCGGCGGAAAAGGCACCCATCAGATAGTCTTTCCCTGCCAAGGAGGTTTCCACATAACCGAGATGGTTGGCGATTTCGCTCTGGATGCGCGGGTGCAGGGGCGCACCGGCCTCGCCCAGGCGCATGACATACATGTTGAGCATGAGGGGCAGCATGGCCGAGCCTTCAGCATAGTGCAGCCACTGCTGATAGACGTCATAGTCGAAGGTCTTGGGATCGGGGGCAAGGCGTCCCTCAGCGTGACGACGGATGATATAGTCGATAATAGCACCGGACTCGATGACCGCGGCCGCGCCCTCAGTCACCACAGGCGATTTGCCGAGGGGGTGAACGGCGGTCAGCTCCGGCGGAGCCAGACGGGTGACCGCATCCCGGGCATAAAACTTGATCTCATAAGGCAGGCTCAGTTCCTCAAGCAGCCACAATATGCGCTGGGATCGGGAGTCATTGAGATGATGAACGACGAGCATGGGGGAGTCTCCAAAGACTTTTGAAAGAGGTATCGGGGGATGCCCGTCTGGGCAAGGTTGGATCGGCTCCAGGTGATGGATATGGTGGTGCCATGTGTGACCTGATCCTACCTGACCTGACCGCCCTTCTGGACCGCGCGGCCCATGCTGCCGAAGCCTTCGCCGACGAGACACGACGAGCCGTCGCCAAGCTAACCGCCCCCGATGGCAAGGTGGAACGACGGGCGCTGGACGCCGAACAGCATGTGGTTCACGGTCTGGCCTGGGCTGCGGCCTATGCCCAGACCCTGCGGCAGACGGCGGTCTGGGCGGCGGAACTGGCAAGCCAGGATCGGTTGACCGAGCGCGAAGCCCTACCCGCCCAACTTCTGGCCTTTGAATATCTCAACCAACTGGCCGGTGGTGTGGCAATGAATCAGGGCGAGGTCTTCCGTCCGGGGGATCTGGGCCTGGATGGATCGCGATTCTCAGGCCTGATCGACACCCTGCGACCCGGTGCCAGTCAGGCGGTGAAAACCCGAATCGTCGCACTGTTGGACGCTGCCCGTGGTCAGATGTCCCTAGAGGCGAGCGGCCTGGACGAGACGCTTCAGCATATCGCCGACCAGTTCACCGCCTTCACCGCCAGGAAGATTACCCCCTTCGCCCAGGGCTGGCACCTGCGCGACGAGTTGATCCCCATAGAACTGCTGACGGAACTGGCCGATCTCGGCGTGTTCGGCCTGACGGCACCCGAGGCCTATGGCGGGTCGGGGATGGGCAAGATCGCCATGTGCGTGGTGTCCGAAGCCCTGTCTCGAGGCTGGATCGGTGCGGGCTCCCTCGGCACCCGGTCCGAGATCGCCGTCGAGCTGATTCTGGCCCATGGCACCGAAGACCAGAAAACCCGGTTCCTGGACAAAATCACCCGGGGCGACATCATTCCGACCGCGGTCTTCACGGAGCCTGAGACGGGCTCGGACCTGGGGGCGCTGCGCACCCGGGCAGACAGAGCGGGCGAGGTTTGGAAGGTGACCGGGGCCAAGACCTGGATCACCCATGCGGCTCGGGCCGATCTGATGACCTTGCTGGTCCGCACAGACCCGGCGTCGAAAGACCATCGCGGTCTGACCATGCTGCTGGCGGAAAAGCCCCGGGGGACTAGCTCTGATCCCTTCCCGGCGGCAGGCATGTCCGGGGGTGAGATCGGGGTGATCGGCTATCGCGGCATGAAGGAATACGAGATCGCCTTTGATGACTTCGAGGTCCCTGACGCCAATGTCCTCGGCGGTGCCCTGGGGCAGGGCTTCTCACAGCTGATGGCAACTTTTGAGAGTGCGCGGATCCAGACGGCCGCCCGGGCGATTGGCGTCGGACAGGCGGCGCTGGATACAGCCCTGGACTACGCCCTACAGAGGCGTCAGTTCGGACAGCCCATCGCGCACTTCCCCCGAGTGGCCAATAAGCTGGCCATGATGGCCGCCGAGCTACTGGGGGCCAGGCGGCTGGCCTGGTTTGCCGCCCGTGCCAAGGACGACGGACGGCGATGCGATCTGGAAGCCGGTATGGCCAAGCTGACTGCCGCCCGCATTGCCTGGACCTGCGCCGACAATGGCGTGCAGATTCATGGGGGAACTGGCTTTGCCCTGGAACAGCCCGCCAGCCGCCTGCTGGCCGACGCTCGGATTCTCAATATCTTTGAAGGGGCTGGCGAAATCCAAGCCCAGGTCATCGCCCGGCGATTGCTGGAGGGGGCTAATTAAGGAATCGGCGCTTGGACCTTGTGGGCCAGCAGGGCCATTTGCAGTTCCTGGCGCATGACGACCTTGAGCCGCTCCGGGGCCAGGATTTCGACCTTGTCGCCCCAGGTAAACAGGTGCCAGGCCAGTTCCCGCATCCCCCCTGCCCGGAAGGCCGCAAGCACGGAGCCGTCGGCCTGGGGGGTGAGGACCTGAGTCGGATGAAACCGCCACCCCATAGCCTCCTCGGCACCGTGGGGCAGGATGCGTAGACGAATGTCCTCGACCTCGTCCTGATAAATGCCAAAGCTGCGTTCCTGGAAGGCTTGCAAGGTAAAGCCCGGCGGGCGGGCACCTGGGATGTCCGTCACCGCGATGTCACGCAGGCGATCCAGCCGCCAGGTGCGAGGTTCCACAGACTCGCCCTCAGCTCCCACCAGATAATTGGCCCGACCAAACATCAGGCCAAAAGGTGTTACAACCCGCTCACGCCCGGGGGTCGAGCCTCCGTCATATTTAAAGCGCAACCTGTGCAGAGACATGATGGCCTCGCGCACAGCATTGAGCACGGTTTCATCTTCGAAGGGGCGTGGCCCCGCGTGAATGGCCAGGGTCTGGGATTCCAGCAAGGCTTCGAGGTCCGGTGCCAGCTTGCGTCTCACCCCTGCCCGCATGGCGGAAAGGACCTTCTGTTCCAGATTGCCCAAGGCCCTAGCCCGCGCCGTGGCCCCTATGCTGCGAAAGTATTCGGCGGCCGCGCGGAGGGCGGCGAATTCATCCGCGGTGGGGGCCTGGAAGACCCCGTCGAGGCCCGCGGGAATACGCCAGCGCCGGGTGGGGGGATCGTCCACCTCCTCCATCTGTGGAAAAGCATCGCGGACCGCATCACGCATACGCTCCACCGTGCGACGACCAACCCCCATGGCCTGAGCCATTTCATCGAGGGTCAGCCCTTCGGCCGAACCGGCCAGCCGTCGGGCGAGTTCTACAAGGCGGGTGGCTTTCTCATGGCGCATGACTCGGCCTCGGCATAAAAACAGAACATAGCAAAAACTTACGTCCGTTTTTGTCGCAATACCAGCTCAGAGTGATCCTGCCGACACGAAAGGACTTAAACATGTCGAATGTTCACGCGATCCGCAAAGCCCGTCCGGAGCCTCTGTTCCTGTTCGATGCGCGCCGGCCCCTTCAGCCAGCCGACCCGGAAATGATCTCTCGCCTGATTACCCATGCCGATCAGGCGACCCGCCTGCCCGGCGGGCGGCTGCGTTTGAGGATCAGTTCGGACATGATCGGACGCCTGCAAGCCCAAGGTAAGCTGGGGGCGGGCGATTACCGTCTCTCTGATCTGACCGTGGACTGGGACGAGGCCGAGGGTCAGGTGATCCGGGTCCGCGACGATGCCCGGCTGCGCGATGCCTCAGCCCGCTGGGCCGACTGGGATGCTCTTTGGGACGAAGACAGCTATCGCCCCGACATCGAGTCCCTCCACGCCGTCGCGGCGTGAGCCTGAATCCTCGACCGGCTATCAGACTGAAAGGTCATGGCTGAGTTAGGCCTCATAGTAAACCGCCGGGGACATCGAAGCCGGGCATAAACCGACCTACCGAGGCTGTGGGTTTTCCTCACCCGGATCGTCTGATCGGCCAATTTGTTTGGGACCTATATCGATAGCTAGCCAAACGGCTTAGCCGCTCTCGAACGGCGAGGTTGCTGTTCCGTTCCCCGTATCCTATATGAATGCAAGAGGAGTGTCCGCCATGCCCGCAGACTACGTTCGCGCGAAGAAGGCCGCTCAAAAGCTGATAGCCGATTACAAGATTAAGACGGCTCCGATCGACCCAGAAGCCATTGCTGAGGCGGAGGGCATTGAAGTCGTTTACGTTAAGTTCAATGGGCCGATTGCCGATCAGGTTGCGGGGTTCTCCGAACCGAAGAACGGTCGGATAATTGTCAATGCGGACCTGCCTTCCAATCGGAAAACGTTTACAATTGCGCACGAGCTTGGACATCACAAGCTGCATGCCGCGTATCTTGATGACGAAGGCTCTTATCGAGTTTTCCCTCGCTTCAACTCCTACGACGGACCAAAACCGTCAGAGGAGCAGGAGGCCGATGCGTTTGCTGCGGAGTTGCTGGTCCCGTTAGAAATGCTGCGGAAATACGTGGATTTTGCAACTCCCACCGAGCTTGCGGGAATGTTCCTGGTTTCGCGTGAGGTAGTGATGAATCGGATGAAGTGGCTCTAGGGTGAGTGCCCCTTCCCGTGCAGTTGCGCAAAGCGCTATCCAAGTCGAAGTTCATGAAACCGACGCGACGAAGGATTCGGACTTGCTTGCAGCAGCCAAGGTCCGCGTTGAGATTGATGGACGCAAGCAATTTTTCAGACTCCAGAAGAGATGGTCCGACTCGATAACTTGGTGGATTTCTGGGTTAATCGTTTTCAATGCAACCCTAACCGTTTTGGTCGGGGCCGGTTGTTTGGATTTCAGTAGGACGCCTTGGTTTGTAACCGCCGTAACAGTCGAGACGTTCTTGCAAGTGGTCGGCCTAGGATACGTTGCCGCACGCTACCTATTTTCGAATGAGCAAAACCCCACTCGCTAGTCCTTAGGGCCTTCCAGGCGCTTGCCGGAAAATGACTCAATCACTTTCGTGGCGGTATGGTGCGCGAGTGCACCCTTCTTGATCTGGCCGGTGAGATAGGTAGGCAGCTTGTTGGTAATGTATTCGCGGCGAAGCCACGCCCGAAAAATTCCAATTATAGCTTCGGGGTAGGCGAATGCCGGTTGCGGATTGGACTTCGCTTGCGGGTAATAAAGTGGATACTCGTGATCATATCTGATTCGATCACCGTACTTATACAAACCGTTAGCTTTCCAATATTCAGACCACGCTTTTCCCACTGAAATGTCTGGGATCACTTTATCGCTGATAATGATGTTTGAGCGGATCATCGGAACTATCATTGAGGCGATTTCCCGGAAGATGCTGAAGTAGCCCTCCGGGACTGAATCCATAGTCATATCGATGCGGTCATGGAAGTGCTTCCAGCTATCGATGGCTTGCTGGTTTGGTTGATATCCAACTGCGCTGTAGATGAATGCTCGGAACGTGGTCTTGGCGAGGGTTCGAAATGCCCGCACGGCTTGCTCTCTTGGCTCGTCCGTCACAAAGGCATAGTATTCGAGTAGGGCGAGACAGACCGGCTCTGGGTAAGCGCTGATTGCGGACCCTCTATGCTCCGATGGTAGAGAGAGTTTGTCTCCGTTGAACCCTCCCTCAGACAACAGATCTTCGATTTTTTGCCCCCGAGGTTTTGAGCGTTCCTCCACCCAGTTTGCGGCCAACCGATTCAAAACTTTCCGGTCAATCCCACACATACGCGCAAGGCCGCTTTCAGTCAGATAAGGCATTCCGTTTTCAAGAACGCCCATTTCAATGCCGTCGACCTCGGCTTGCTTCTCAATATGGAACAATTCCCCTTGCACGGGGGGTGGGACCAAATCGCCGACTTTTGGAGCTAATCTATTGAAATTATTTGATATAGAGGTGGGCTTAGATACGAGTGATTTAGCTACATCGTCAAAAGCGGCATCAATCGGTTCGATAATCTTCTTGTCGTCAGGCATTGATAAGGCCTTTGTAAGTGAGGCGCTTGCCGATCATCTGGCGTGCGGTTTGTTCGATGAACGCCATGGTTCCAGCCTGAGCCGTGTTATGGCGGAAGGCAAACTCGTTGACGTAGCGATGCAGGTGCTTGGCGCTCATGTAATGGTAGATGCCATAGTGTCCGCGCTTTAGCAGAGCCCAGAAACTTTCAATCCCATTGGTATGAATGCAGAAGTGGCGGACGTACTCGCCTGCGCTGTGGTTGACGGTGTGGTGGACATAACCCTTGGCATTGAGGCCGCGGTAGCCCGCGAATTCATCGGTAACAACGGCAGCGCCCCGCGGAACATTGGCAACCACGTAGCCCTGCACAGTTTTGGAGGTAGTATCAGAAATCGGTGTGGCCCGAACCTCGCCATCTTCATCCCGAATCCCGATAACGGCCGTCTTGCCGACGGCGCCACGACCAGCGCGGAGCTTCTTGTCGGCGTGCTTGTTCTTCTCTTTCCCGCCCATGAACGTTTCATCAACCTGGACATGGTTCCCCATGCCATCATCCGAATTGCCCAGCCAAGTTTCGCGGATGCGTTGGGCAAGAAACCATGCAGATTTTTGTGTGATGCCGAGTTCGCGGGCCATCTGGGTTGAGGGGATGCCCTTGCGCGCTGTGGTCATCATGTAGATCGCCATAAGCCACTTGTGCAGCGGCAGGCGGCTTTCGGCCAGAACGGTGCCAGTGCGAACGCTGAAATGCTGGCGGCAATCGCGGCAGCGGTAGGGCATGGGCTTCATGCTCTTGACCGGAGCAACAGAAACGCTGCCGCAATGGAGGCAAGAGACTTCGCCGTTCCAGCGGTTGCGTTCGAAATAGGCGCGAGCCGCAGCTTCATCGGGGAAGCGTTGGAAGAACTGGTACAGGCTGACGGTTTCAGGTTTGTCGGTCATGAAACTAGATAGCCAATTTCGTTTGGCTAGTCAATCGATATTTGGCTAGTTAAGTATGTAGACCCCGTCGGTTGGAGCTATCCCTTGCGCCAAAACCGCTTTAAGAATTTTCAGATGACCATGAATTTTTCAGATACTGAAACTCCGGCAACCCTGGACCAGAAGCATCTGCCTTTATCCAAGGTGGGGGCGGTCGGAATCGGAAATGCTCTTGAATTCTACGACTTCCTGTCCTTCGGTCTGTTTTCGATCCAGATCGGCCATACCTTTTTCCGACCAGTCAAACATCCCATGGACTGCTCTATACCCTGGCAACCTTCGGGGTGGGCTTTGCGACAAGACCGCTCGGGGGGCTGATCCTCGGGGCCTATGGCGACCGGAAGGGACGGAAACCCGCTATGATGTGGAGCTTCACCTTGATGGGTGTAGCGATTTTAGGCTTGGCCCTGACCCCGGGATACGCACAAATCGGCGTCTGGGCCCCGGTCCTGCTGGTGTTTTTCCGGCTGCTGCAAGGGTTTGCCCTGGGGGGAGAGGTCGGGCCGTCCACCGCCTTTCTGATCGAAGCAGCTCCGCCGCATCGTCGGGGACTTTATGTCGGCTTACAAATGGCGACGCAGGATCTGGCGGTTCTGGTGGCGGGGATTGTCGGCTTCCTGCTGACGATCCTCATGACTCCGGCCGTCCTTGACACCTGGGGCTGGCGGGTCGCCTTCCTGCTCGGCGCGGCGATCGTGCCCTTCGGTCTGATGCTGCGTAACAGTCTGCCAGAGACCTTTGTCACCTCAGAGACAGATAAGGCCGCCACCCGAAAATCCGCCGAGGTGGTCCGGCTTTTTGTCCTGGGCGTACTGATGCTGGGGGCCTCGACCATCGCTTATTACGGCATTGAATATATCAACACCTACGCCCAGGATACGCTGCACCTATCGGTCAAGCTGGCCTTCGGGGCCACAATCCTGCTGGGGGTTGTGATGGTGATTACGGACATACTGTGCGGGCTGATGACCGACAGGGTCGGCCGCAAACCGATCATGATCCTAGCGTCGGTCGCTGTCGTCCTTGTGATCATTCCAGCCTTTGCCATCCTCAATAGATTTCCCAACCCAACGGTGATTTTTGCCGTAACCGCCATACTTGGAATTCTAAGCGCATTGATCAGCGGGCCTGCCTTGATTTCGGTAACGGAAAGCCTGCCCATGGCAGTGCGATCGGGCGTGCTGGGAACGCTCTACGCCATCGCCATGTCTGCCTTTGGAGGCACGACCCAGTTTGTCGTAAAGGGGCTGATTGAGCTGACGGGCAATCCCCTCGCCCCGGCCTTTTACATTACCGGAGCCATGGTGATCGGCGTTGCCGCCATGCTGCTGACCCGGGAAACCGCTCCGGCAAGGGTCAAGTCTGCGGGGCCATAACGGCAGAACAGCGCCCTTTCCGCCGAGCTGAGATCGGCTCGGCAGATTATGCTGGGTTTCTTTGAATTGAGAGGCCTATCGGCGTCGCCAAACGGTCATTTGGGCCAAGCTATGCTGATGCTTGCGGGCCGTTTCCCGGATCACAAAGGGAATGTCCGTCGGCGTTTGCGCTTCGTCAAACTGATCGACCAGTAAGAGTTGCAGGGCGCGATAGGTCGTTACCGACTCACCATTTTCCCGGAAGCCGCCAAGCCAGTTCGCCTTCGGGGTAAAGGCCTCAAGCCAAGTATAGGGCGAGGTCAGCACCAGCAGCCCCCCGGGCTTAATCCGTGTGCCCACATCCCTAAGGAAGCGGGTTGGGTCCTGAAGCCGGTCGATCAGATTGGCAGCCAGGACCAGATCATAGTCCGCATATTTGGGCTTCAGATTCTGTGCGTCCCCCTGGCTGAACCGTATCCGGCTGAGATGGTCAGGGGTGAACCCCATATCGGCCAGGGACGCCTCGCAATACTCGACCAGATCACCCTCCACCGGGACGGTATAGCGATAGCTGCCCTGTGCGATCAGTTGTCCGGCCACATCGATAAACCGGGCTGAAAAATCAACGCCATCCACTTGCGAAAAGTGACAGGCCAATTCCAGGCTTGCGCGTCCGACCGCACACCCCAGATCTAGGGCGCGCCCACCCTGGGGACACAGCTCAATCGCCGCCCTGGCAAGCGCTTGGGAGAAATTCGGGACGTCGAAATAGGTCCTGCCATAGTGAAAATCCAGATACTGGCAAACCTGCTCATCTGTTTCATAAGGATTTTCCAAACGAGGTCCTTTGTTTTTGGAAGCGACGTATCTGAAGCTGGCGTGCTGGAAGAAATGGCGACGGAAGGCATAACGTGCGGATGCCAGGGCCAGATTGCCGGTGGAGGCCCAACTCCCCCCCTTGATCAGGTCGTGCTTGCCATCGAAGGTCGGGACGGAAAAATCGTCATAGCGCGGGTGGACGCGAAAGCCGTCATACCCAGAGATCGGCGTGCTGGTCCATTGCCAAGCATTACCGACAATATCGTAGAAGCCGGGGGCTTGCAGGAACATATCCACAGGACAGGCGCTGGCGGCATATTCCAGGTTTATATTACCCGGTGCCGGAGACCAGTTCGGCTGATCTCCTGGGACCATGGCGCGCATTGAGACCCATTCCGCCTCGCACGGCAGCTGGATTGAACGGCCTGTGGCGTCAGCCTTCCATCGACAGAAGGCAGCAGCCTCATGGGCGTTGACATCAACGGGCCAATCCCAGGCCATCGGTGTCTCCACGGTCATCAGCCGCAGGCGCAGCCGGTCCGCATCGTCCAGCGACCCGACCCAAAACGTGGGATGTTCGGCCCCGGCAAACTGTTTCCAGGCCCAGCCTTCGGTGGTCCACCATAGCGGGTTTTCATAACCGCCCGCCTCCACAAAGGTGAAGAATTCCGCATTGCTCACCAACATGCTCGCAGCTTCAAAGCTCTCCAGAATGACCGACTGCTGGCCGTATTCATTGTCCCAGCCATAGGTCAGATCCGTCTTGCCCAGCATGATCTGTCCACCGGCCACGGGAACCAGCTGATTGACCGGAACGGTGAGTCGATCCCGGCGCGCCTGCAAGCAAATCGGCCAGTGGGCCTCTGGCTGCACCCATGCGATGGGCAGTTGCCGGATCAGCACACTTGAGGTTTCCAGGTGGATTCTCTCGTGCTCAATCCCCATGAGTATGACCCAAGCAGGACTGTCCCAGGCTATCGGCAAGGTCAGGGGCATGGCCGAAATGGCCTCAATCACCCGCGCCCGGACCTTGGCACGGTAATCCCTTAGCGCCGCAATAGACGGCCAGCCATAATTGGCCTCATCCAAATCATCCCAACTCATCTCGTCCACACCGATTGCCACCTGTGCCTCAATTTCGGCGTCGATCCGCTGGTCAATCTGACCATCGGCCAAGAGCTTGTTGATGAAGAAAGCGGCGGTATGTCCGAAGTAAAATATCAGGGGATGGCGAAGGGAAATGGCCTTGGCGTACCAACCCCGCTCATCGGATATACAGTCATAAAGCCGTTCATAGAGATCGAAGGTTTGGCAGAAATAGTTAAGAATTTCAGATCGTTTTGCCTCGACCGAATTCCCGTCCAGAGCAACTGTCCGTGTGGCTTTGGGTAGGTGTCCGGCGGTAGACTCCAAGAATATATCGGGTCGCACCACGTGTCCTACAGTTTGGCTGGAGCTCATCCCGATAGGCCGGAGCTGATTATCGGATCGAATCTTTTCTATCATGCCGACACCCGCATGATAGCAACCTTTCAGACCCGTCCATTAGGTGGGGGATCGGCGAAATGGGTGCGGCTCCAGGTGCAGCGCCCTGTGGCTTAGACCATGAGAGACCGAGCCGAAAGGCCTGAAGTGACGCGCCGGCGATCATTCGGTAGGCTCGATGCGTAGTTTTCCGGCACCTCCGGGCTCCTATTGCCGGAAATGGTCATGACGTCTGGAATGTTACGCTTTGTGTGATCAGTAATAATTGGCGAAGCATGGCAGCTTTCAACGGTCTGTCTGAAAGGGATCAAGATGACCAAGTGGGTATCCGGAATTCGTGTGGCCGCAACCGCAGCCCTCTGCTGTTTGGCGCTCACCGCCTGCGGCCCGAAGCCCGCAGCCAAAACCGAGATGGCAGCTGCACCCGCCGCCAAGGCCTATACTATCGGTTGGTCTATTTATGCCGGATGGATGCCCTGGCCCTATGCTGAACAGGCCGGGATTGTGAAGAAGTGGTCGGACAAGTACGGCGTGAACATCAAGATCGTTCAGATCAACGATTATGTTGAGAGTCTGAACCAATACACCGCCGGAAAGCTGGATGGCGTCACCGCCGCCAATATGGACGCCCTGACCATTCCGGCAGCCTCCGGAAAAGACACCACCGTGCTGATGATTGGCGACTACTCCAACGGCAATGACGGCGTCATCCTAAAAGGCGGGACCTCCATGGCCGATATTAGGGGTCGTCCGGTTAATTTGGTTGAAAATTCCGTGTCTCACTACCTTTTGGCTCGCGGTCTGGAGCAGACCGGCCTGAAACTTTCGGATGTCAAGGTGGTCAACACATCGGACGCCGACATTGTGGCGGCCTTTTCTGCGGCCGACACCAAGGCGTTGGTCACCTGGAACCCCCAGTTGTCCGAAGTTAAAAAGCAAGCCGGGGCTAATGCTGTCTTTGATAGCTCCAAGATCCCTGGTGAAATTCTTGACACCCTGATCGTGTCCTCCGACGCCCTTAAAGCCAATCCCACTCTGGGGAAGGCGCTGACGGGTATATGGTACGAAACCACGGCCCTGATGGCCCGCCAGGATGCCCAAGGTAAGGCTGCGCGGGCGGCCATGGCCAAACTATCCGGCTCAAGCCTTGAAAGCTATGAGAGCCAGCTCAAGACCACCTTCCTTTATGCTGATCCCAAGGCGCCTTGGCAGCAACCCTCAGCCCGGATCTGATTACCGCCAATGATCGGGTCCGCCGATTCAGCTTCCAAACTGGCCTGTTCGGTCAGGGTGCCAAATCGGTGGATGACATCGGCATCGCGTTTCCAGGCGGAAAAATCCTGGGCAATCCTACCAATATAAAGCTTCGTTTCGACCCGACCTTTGTCCAGATGGCGGCGGACGGAAAGCTCTAACCCGTCGTGTCATCACCCCATTTCTGGGACCCTTGCCTATGAGCCGACTTCTAAACGCACGGCCACGGGGCGGGGGCGGGTTCTGCTTGGCCTTCTGCCGATCCTGACACTGATCCTGGTTTATCTGTTGGTCGCCTCGGCCCGCCATGCGGAAAATCCCCGGGACAAGATTACGCCGATCCCCTCCGCCATGGCCGCTGCGGTACAGACCATGGCCCTCCAGGCGGACCCCCGCACCGGAGAGGTGCCCATGATCGCAGACACCAGGCTAGCCTGCGCCGGCTGGGAATTGCTATTGCTTTGGCGGCGGTAACCACCCTGATCCTGGGACTTGTTATTGGCCTCCTGCCGCTTGTGCGTGCCGGATTAGGCCCCTTGGTGGCGACGATTTCGGTGATACCGCCCATCGCCATTCTGCCCATATTGTTCATCATCTTCGGGCTCGGTGAGACCTCGAAGATTGTCCTGATCTTTCTAGGCATAACCCCGGTCATGGTCCGAGATCTGGCGGGCCACATCTCGGCCATTCCCGAAGAGCAAATTGTCAAAGCTCAGACCCTGGGCGCGTCCACCTGGCTGACCCTGCTTCGGGTCGCCCTGCCCCAGGCCATGCCGCGGCTGATCGACTCCCTCAGACTCGCCCTGTGCCCGGCTTGGGTTTACCTCATTTCCGCTGAAGCCATCGCGGCAGATGTCGGCCTGGGTTATCGGATTTTCCTGGTTCGCCGCTATCTGGCGATGGACACCATACTGCCCTACGTCGTCTGGATTTCGTTGCTGGCGGTGATCATGGACCTTGCCCTGCTCAGCTTCAGCCGGGCAGCCTATCCGTGGGCCCACGCCGAGAGGGCAGGTCGATGAGCGCCCTGTCCTTCCGCAATGTCTGGGTCGAGTACCAGGATAAGGTGGTTCTGGAACGCGTATCGCTGGACATTGCCGATGGGGCTTTCGTCTCAATCGTCGGGCCGTCAGGGGCCGGAAAATCCACCTTCCTGCGTCTGGCCCTCGGCCAGGAAGCCCCCAATCGCGGTCATATCCTACTGGGCGATGACCCCCTGGCCCCGGAACCTGGGCCTGATCGAGGCGTTGTATTCCAGCGATATTCCGTATTTCCGCACATGAGCGCCTTGGACAATGTCTTATTCGGCCTGGAATGTGCCGGATCGCCCGCCCTCGGAAGGCTCTTCGGCACCGCCAGAAAACAAGCCAAAGATCGAGCCGCGGCGCTGCTGGAGCGTGTGGGCCTGGGCGCAAGCCTGCAGGCCTATCCCCGCACCCTGTCAGGGGGAATGCAGCAACGCCTCGCCATTGCCCAGGCCCTGATCACGCGCCCTCGCATTCTGCTCCTGGATGAGCCGTTCGGGGCCTTGGATCCTGGGGTTCGTTTGGATATGCATGTGCTGATTACCGAACTGTGGGAGGAGCATGGCCTGACCATTCTGATGGTGACCCACGACATCAAGGAGGCCTTCAAATTAGGGACACGGGTTATCGCCTTTGATAAACCTCGTCACGATGACCAAGCCCCCCATCGCTATGGGTCCACCGCGGTTTATGACTTTCCCCTGGATGAGAAGAAACACCGGGTCATCCCGTCGGCCCTCGAACATATGATGAGCGAAGCCACGGTATCGGGCCCGGATACGGTGTAATTTTCCGGGCGCACGCCTGTAGGCCGAGGGATCGGATATTCTGTGACTTGACCGGCGAGCCGACCTCCCGCAATCGGAACGCCGCATGGCTGTTTACACCGACCTTACTGACGAAGACTTGCACGCGCTGCTGGCGACCTATGATCTCGGCGCACCCCTGGCCTTTAAGGGCGTGGCAGAAGGGGTCGAAAACTCCAATTTCATGCTGGAGACTGAGACCGGTCGTTTTTTCTCACGGTCTATGAAAAGCGGGTTCGCGCCGAAGACCTGCCGTTCTTTCTCAACCTGCTGAGCTGGCTATCTGACAAGGGCTATCCCAGCGCAGCCCCGGTGCCTGACCGCTTGGGCAGGGTGCTTCAGGCAGTACGCGGCAAACCGGCAGCCATTGTGACCTTTCTGCCCGGCCTCTCGGTTCGGCGACCCGGCGTCGCCCACTGCCGCCAGGCCGGTGAAGGCCTAGCCAGACTGCACCTCGCCGCCAGGGGCTATCCGGCGGTTCGGGCCAATGATTTTGGACATGCTGCCTGGGCCCCTATGCTGGCGCGACTGAAGACCGAAGCTGAAAATCTGAAACCCGGTCTCGCGGCCACCCTTGCCACCGACATGGCTCATTTCGCCGTCCAATGGCCACAGGACCTGCCGAGCGGGATCGTCCACGCCGACTATTTCCCCGACAATGTGTTCTTCAACGGCGGTCAGTTTGCCGGGGCCATCGACTTCTATTTCGCCTGCACCGATGCCCTGGCTTATGACATTGCTATTGCGCTGAATGCTTGGTGTTTTGAGGCGGACGGCAGCTTCAACATTACCGCGGCCCGCGCCCTGGTTGCCGGTTATGAGGCCCATCGTCCGCTGACGGCGGCGGAGCGGAACGCCCTGCCGATCCTGGCCCATGGTGCCGCCATGCGGTTCTTCCTGACGCGATTGGCCGATTGGGGTGCGACCCCGGAAGGGGCTCTGGTCAAACCCAAGGACCCTTTGGAATACGAGCGTAAGCTGGCTGTGCATCGGGAAGCCCCTGACCTCGTGCTTATGGGCACGGACCGATGACGCCCAAGGTGGTGATCTATACCGATGGGGCCTGTTCCGGAAATCCCGGCCCCGGTGGTTGGGGTGCCATCCTGACCCTGGGTCAAAACGTCAAGGAAATCTGTGGTGGTGAGCCCGATACCACCAATAACCGGATGGAACTGATGGCCGCCATTCGGGCCCTCGAAGCCCTGAACAAACCCTGCGCGGTGGAGCTACATACCGACAGCACCTATGTGATGAAGGGTATTTCCGAGTGGATTCACAACTGGAAGCGCCGGGGTTGGCGCACAGCGGACAATAAGCCTGTGAAGAACGACGACCTTTGGCGCGAACTTGATCAAGCCCGGGAAAGGCACCAAGTGTCCTGGAAATGGGTCAAGGGTCACGCCGGTCATCCGATGAATGAGAGGGCAGATGAATTGGCCCGTCAGGGGTTAACCGAGGCGCGCCTGCACCCTTGACACGGAAGGCAAAGATGCTCAGATCGTTTACCGTTAAACGACATGGAGCCCAAGAATCTGAGTCCATCATTGGCATCGCCTTTATAGGAATACCCGAGCCCTGGTTGAACTCAATGTGATCCATGAAAATTATTGATTCTAATGGAGGTTTTGACTTTGACACGGACGCACGGCCTTGATGTCACTCCAGAGTCAGAGGTCAAAAATACTCAACCGGCCATGGCTTCAAACCCACACCGCGCGACATCGGCACCGCAAAATCATCCGCATATCGAGGTCTTTACCGCGATTAGTGTTATTGAACACGACCTGCGCAGGACGGTTATACGTCACCTTCCGACCGGCATGACCTATGCCCAGTTTGAAGTCCTGAGGCACTTCATGCGTTACGGCGACGGCTGGACGCCCGCCGAATTGGCGCAGGTATTGCTGGTCACAAAAGGCGCGGTCACCAACATACTTCAGAAAATGCAGGATCAGGGCCTGATCGCCGTGATTGGTGATGTTGCGGATGGTCGCAAGAAGCGGGTCAGGATCACCCGCCGCGGCCTTGAAACCGCGAACGGCATTTTCAAAGCCATGAAGGCCCAGACCGAAAAGCTCCGGGAGGGTTTCACGGACCAGGAGTTCCGTGACGCTCTACCCTTCCTCAAGGCCCTTGGAGCCTTCCTGGCAGAGGAAACCACAGTCGGATCGACAGGGCGCTTGAAGCCCCTTCCCTTTGGACGGAATCATCCAAAGGGATGAAAAACGCTTTCATTCAAAAAGTTAGAGCCTATTTTGATCCGATACCCGGTTCCCATGTCTCGGAACCGCTCTAAGATTTCCGGACGAATTCAGCCCTTAGGACCAGACCCTTAATTCCCTCATATCGACAGTCAATTTCCTGATCATCGCCAGTCAGGCGAATGGATTTGATGACTGTACCCCGCTTGAGAGTCTGCCCAGCCCCCTTGACCTTAAGGTCCTTGATCAGGGTCACACTATCCCCGTCGGCGAGCAAATTACCCACCGAGTCCCGGACCTCTACGACCGCATCACCCTTATCCTGCAGGGATGCGGCGCTGACCCATTCGACAGTTGCATCGTCGAAAACGAAGTCTTCGGTATTGTCCTCGGCCATAACCCTGCATCTCCGGAACTGTGAACTTCAGGGTGAGCC
>NMUI01000025.1 GCA_002221445.1 Phenylobacterium zucineum
ATGCTGATGGCATTGTGACCAAGAACTCGATCCTGCTGGTGGAATACGCCATCGAACAGGAGCGCGCGGGCCTGAGCCAGAGAGAGAGCCTGATCGAGGCCTGCCGCGAACGGGCGCGACCGATTGTCATGACCACCATGGCCATGGCGGCCGGTATGCTGCCCACTGCCTTTGCCCTGGAAAAGGGGGCGGAATTCCGTCAACCCATGGCGGTGGCGGTGATCGGCGGTCTGATCACCTCGACCATATTGTCCCTGGTCCTGGTGCCCGTGGTCTATGAATTTGTGGACGACTTCGAGGCCTGGCTGAAGCCGCGTCTGGCCCGACTGATCACCCCCCGTCAGGCCTCACCGTCGGCGCACCCGACCATTCAGTAATCACCGCGCAGGACCTGAGCGAAAAGATCAGGGTCCACATTTCCGCCCGACAGAACGACGCCAACTACCTGCCTCGGCGTCAAAGACGCCACCTTGCCAGCCAGCAGGGCGGCCAGACCCACCACACCCCCGGGCTCGACCACAAGCTTGAGGGTGGAGAAGGCATATCGCATGGCCGCAGCCACCTCCGCATCGCTGACCACGGCAATTTCCGTCACGGTCTGCTGCACAATCGGAAAGGTCAGTGCGCCGGGCGCGGGGGATTCCAACGCGTCGCACAAGGACCGGGCAGAGGGTGAAATGGCCTGACGCACCCCGGCTTCAAGGGAAATCTTCGTGTCGTTAAAGGTGACAGGCTCCACCCCGACCATCAGGGTCCCAGGCGAGCGTGCCTTAACCGCCAATGCAGTGCCGGCGAGCAGGCCGCCGCCACCGACCGGGCTGATGACCATGTCCAGCTTCAAATTAAGGTCCGCCGCCTGCTGCACCATTTCCAGACCGACTGTGCCTTGGCCCGCAATAATGTCATCATCATCAAAGGCCGGTACTATAATCGCACCCCGCTGCTCGGCGAATGCGGCGGCCATCGCGATGCGGTCGTCTGTCATCCGGTTATAGAAGGCGATTTCCGCCCCATAGCCCAAGGTGGCATCCACCTTTATCTTTGGGGCATCTGACGGCATGACGATCAGGGCCGGCATTCCCAGCATCCGGGCCGCCAACGCGACCCCCTGGGCATGATTGCCCGATGAAAAGGCCACAACCCCGGCGGCCTTGGCCTTGGGCGGAATCTGTGACAGGCGATTATAGGCCCCCCGGAACTTGAAAGCTCCGACCCTTTGCAGGGTCTCGGGCTTGATCAGTACCCGCAAACCTAAAAGATCATTGAGGACATCACTCTCAATCAACGGCGTCCGGACCGCCAAACCCGCCAGACGCTGAGCTGCCCTTTCGATGTCTGTGAAGCTGACGCTCATTTGGCAAACACCATGGCATCGTCGGCAAAGGCTTTGAATTCCAGGGCATTGCCGGACGGGTCCAGGAAGAACAGGGTCGCCTGCTCGCCGGGCAGGCCCTTGAAGCGAATCTGCGGTTCAATGATGAATTTGGTCCCGGCCGCGCTCAAGCGATCGGCCAGGTCCTGCCACGCCGACAATTCCAGGATCACGCCGAAATGGCGCACGGGCACATTCTCACCATCCACGGCGCTGGTCGCCTTATGTCCGACTTCGGCGGGTGACAGGTGGGCGACAATCTGATGGCCGTAGAAATCAAAGTCGACCCAGTCAGGGCTCGAACGGCCTTCCCGGCAGCCGAGAAGGCCCACATAGAACGCGCGCGCTTCGTCGAGGTCGCGAACCGGAAAGGCAAGGTGGAAGCGAGGGTGGGTCATGGCTTTAAGCCTCCGATTTCGACATGGGCTTCCTGCTTATATGCACACATCAGCCCCTGTCGAACGCCATAAGGCCATGTGCGGGGTTCACCAAAAGACTTGACCGGCGCAACGGTCCAAGGTCTATCCCGCCTGACCACGCCATAGGCCTTCACAGCCCCGGTGGGGTCAGCGAAAATCGATCCTGTCCACCCGCCGAGTGCCTGTCGAAGGGCGAGGTTGGACCCCTGCGGCAGGCCGGGAGATCGTATCTGTATGGCCAATGTCACCGTAATCGGCGCGCAATGGGGCGATGAAGGCAAGGGTAAGCTGGTGGACTGGCTATCCAACCGCGCTGACGTCGTTGTTCGGTTTCAGGGTGGACACAATGCCGGACACACCCTGGTGGTCGGTGATCAGGTTTACAAGCTTTCCTTGCTGCCGTCGGGCGTAGTTCAGGGCAAGCTGTCAGTGATCGGCAATGGGGTGGTGGTCGATCCCTGGCACCTGCTGGCGGAGATTGACAAACTCGGAGCCAGGGGGTGAGGATTACCCCAGATCTCCTGGTCCTGACCGACAATGCGGCCCTGATCTTGCCCTTGCACCGGGATCTGGATCAGGCGCGGGAGGTGGCGGCAACCAACAAGATCGGCACCACCGGTCGGGGCATAGGTCCGGCCTATGAGGACAAGGTCGGTCGCCGGGCTATCCGCGTCGGTGATCTGGCGGACCGCGACGCCCTGGAAGCCAAGATTGACCGCCTGCTCGCCCATCACACCCCCCTGCGACGGGGCCTGGGTCTTGAGGAATATGACGGCCGCGAACTCTTGAAGGCCCTGCTGGATATTGCACCTCAGATCCTGGCCTATGCCCAACCGGCCTGGCGGCTGCTGGATGATCTGGTGAAGTCTGGTCGGCGGGTCCTGTTTGAAGGGGCGCAAGGGGCGCTCCTGGATGTGGATCATGGCACCTATCCCTATGTCACCTCCTCCAACACCGTGGCAGGACAGGCGGCGGCAGGCTCAGGCCTGGGCCCCAAGGGACCGGGATATGTCCTAGGTATCGTCAAGGCCTATACCACCCGGGTGGGCGAGGGACCCTTCCCCACCGAGCTGTCCGATGCCGTCGGGCAAAGGCTGGGCGAGCGCGGGCATGAGTTCGGCACCGTCACTGGGCGTCCACGCCGTTGTGGCTGGTTTGACGCCGCCCTGGTCCGCCAGTCGGTCATTCTCAATGGCATTGAGGGGATCGCCCTCACCAAGCTCGATGTTTTGGACGGCTTTCCGACCCTTAAGATCTGTGTCGGCTACCGCCTGAACGGCAAGGTGTTTGACTATCTTCCGGCTGGTCTGAAGGCCCAGTCGGCGCTTGAACCTCTCTATGAAGAGATGGACGGCTGGACGCAGAGCACTCAAGGGGCCCGGTCTTGGAAAGACCTGCCCGCCAATGCGGTGAAATATGTCCGCCGGGTAGAAGAGCTGATCGGAGCCCCGGCGGCCATGGTCTCCACAAGCCCGCAACGGGACGACACCATCATGGTTCGCGATCCCTTCCGCGATTAGAACCAGCGTTGATTAGCGGGAACCAGTTATTGGATCATCTTCACCGTGAGGTGCCTCCCATGTCAGGTTCGGGTCGCAAATTCTGTATCGCCAGTCATGGCCACCGCCTGATCGTCGAAGGAAGCATGGGCCGAGGTGTAGAGGTGGGAATAGAGGCCGCCGGTCTTCATCAGGACGTCATGGCTGCCCTGTTCCAGAATGCGGCCCTGTTGCAGGACTACGATCCGGTCTGCGTCGCGGATCGTGGCCAGACGGTGGGCGATGACCATGCAGGTCCGGCCCGCAAACAGGACCCTCAGAGCCTTCTGAATGACCATTTCTGTAAAGCTGTCGATATTGGCTGTGGCTTCGTCGAGGATCAGGATCTGCGGGTCGGCCACCAGGGCCCGGGCGAAGGAAATCAGCTGGCGCTGGCCCATGGAGATATTGCGCCCTCGCTGCCCCAAAGCCGTGTCATAGCCCTCCGGCAGGCGCATGATGAAATCGTGGGCGCTGACGGCCTTGGCGGCCTCAATGATCCGCTGGTGGCTGGCATCGGTATTGTAGCGGATGTTCTGCTCAATGGTGCCGGTGAAGAGGAAGGGCTCTTGCAGGACCATGCCGATGGTCTTGCCCAGGCTGTCTAGGCGGATGTCGCGCACATCATGGCCGCCCACTAGAACTTGACCCTGGTCTGCCTCATAGAACCGGTGGGTGAGGGCGATAATCGAGGTCTTGCCTGATCCCGTCGGGCCCACCAGGGCGACAACCTCCTTGGGCCGGACGATCAGGTTGATGTCGTGCAGTATGGGCCTGGCCGGGTCATAGCCGAAGGTCACATTGCGGAATTCCACTGTGGCGGGGGCGTCCTTGAGGTCGATGGCGTTCGGTTTATCGGCGATGGTCACAGGTACGTCGATGACTTCGAAGATACGGTGCCCGGCGGCCATGGCCCGTTGCATGATGGTGTACTGCATACTCAGCAGGCGGACCGGCTCAAAGAACCTCTGCACATAGAGGATGAAGGTCACCATCACCCCCACATCCAGACCGCCGCCGAGGACGGCATGACCCCCCGCCACAACCACCACAGCAATCGCCAGCCCGGTCAGAATATCCACCGTCGGCACCATGATCTGGGTCATCCAGGAGGCCGCATTCTGGGCGCGGAAGTTTTCCAGAGCCTTGACCTGATAGAGGTCGAAATTCATCGCCTCGCGACGGGTTTCCTGAACGGTGCGAATGCCGTTGATATTCTCGGCCAGAGCGGAATTAGTGGCGGACGAGGCATCCCGGGCCTGCCGGAAACTCTTTTTAGAATAGGGCAGCCAGACGGCCCGGACGGCGATCAGGGCCGGCAGGACGGTCAGGGTCAGGAGGCCGAGCTTCAGGTCAGTGGTCAGCAGGACCACCGTGATGCCGATCAGGGTAACGGCGTCGCCCAAGGCACCGTTCATAGTGTCGAGAAATTCCTGAAGGGCGTTCACGTCTCCTTGCAGTCGCGCCATGATCCGGCCCACATGGGTCTTGTCCATGAAGCTTAAGGACACATCCTGAAAGTGCGAGAACATGGCCCGCCGGATGTCGAAAATCACCTGTTGGGCCAGCCGCGAGGAAAGCCACTCGCCGATAAAGAAGAACAGGGCATAAGCCACCGCCACGAGGCCGAAGGTCAGCAGGATCTGGTCCAGGGCCCCTATCTGATGGCTAACCGCGCGTTTGACGGCCTCGCCGGTCAGTTTAGGAATCAGCACCTGACAGCCCGCCGAAATCAGCACGGCGGCCTGGGCGGTGAACAGAGCCTTTCGATGCGGCCTCAGATAGCCCAGAAATCGGCGGGCGATAGCCACATCAAAAGTTCCGAAAATATCATCGCCCTCGGAACTGCCGAGGGAGGCGCGGGGGGATTTGCGCTTTGGGGTATCGGTCATGCGGGAACCCCTGCCTTTGCGTCATCGTCCAGGGTGGCGGTTGAGTCCGCCCGGGATTGCAGCTCGTAAAGGTCGGCATAGACCCCACCTTCAGCCAACAGGCTTGCATGATCTCCCCGCTCGACGATCCGGCCCTCATCCAGGACGATGATCTCGTCGGCGTGCATCAGGGACGACAGACGATGGGCGATGATCAGGGTGGCCTTGGTTGCGGTGGCCCGGGTCAGGGCCTCGCGGACCCGTCGTTCTGTGACCGCGTCAATGGCCGCAGTCGAGTCGTCAAAGATCATGATGCCGGGCCCGGGTACCACACCCCGGGCAATGCTCATCCGCTGGCGCTGTCCCCCGGACAGGGCCACCCCCCGCTCACCGATCCGGGTCTCATAGGTTTCCGGCAGACCGATTATGTGATCGTGAATGTGCGCGACCTTAGCGGCCTCGATAATCCGCGCCTCGTCCGCCCAGGGATCGGCATAGGCCAGATTGTGATCAATGGAGGAGTCGAACAGGAAGGCTTCCTGCTGCACCAATCCGACATATTCTCGTAGGGAGGCCAGGGTCACATCGCGGATGTCGACACCGTCTAGGGTGATCTTCCCGGCGGTCACGTCGTAGAAGCGGGGGACCAGATTGGCCAAGGTCGACTTGCCCGATCCGGGTGGCCCGACAATGCCCAGGGTCCTGCCGGGGCGGATCTCGAAACAAATATCGGACAGGACCGTCTTACCGCCGGGGGTATAGGCAAAATCCACATGCTCAAAGGCCAGTACCCCCTTGTTGGGTGTCAGGGGGCGGGCGTTGGGGGCGTCGGCAATTTCTGGGACCAGGTCGAGAATTTCGAATAGGCGCGCACCGGAAGATGTTGCCCGCGCCGCAGAGTTAAAGATCATGGCAATCTGCCGGACCGGACCTTGCAGCAGGGACATGTAACCAAGATAGGCGGTCAGGGTTCCAACGGTCAGGGTTCCGGCGGCCACCTTGTGCCCGCCATACCAGATTATGCCGGCCATGGAGGCGTTGAAGCTGACCTGCATCACGGCCACGGCCCGCAAGCGCAGGATGATGCGGCGGAAAGAATAGGTGAGCGCGTCGATAGAGGCCTTGTCGAACTTCATTAACTCAAAGGTCTTGCCGGCGAAGGCGCGGACCACGCGGATTCCCTGGAGGTTTTCCTCCATGGTCAGGGTCAGAACCGCCATCAGCTCCTGGAATTTCAGCCAGGTGACCCGCAATAGGAAACCCATCCGCCCCAGCGCACCAGCCGCTATGGGAACAAAGGCCAGCCCAATCAGACCCAGGGTGAGGTCGGTCCTCAGCATTTGCCAGCCCGCAAACGCCAACAACAGGACCAGGGACAGGACCATCATCAGGCCACCCTGAACAAACATTCTGGCTCCTTCGAGGTCGAGCATACCTCGGGTGATCAGGTCGCCGGAGTGTATTTTGTCATGAAAGCCGAAAGGAAGCCTTTGTAATTGTTTGAAAAATTCCAGGCGCAGATCATAGCCGACCTTCTGACTGACATATTCACCGAAATAGCCCGACAGCATGGTCATCAGTCCACGGATCACGGTTGCGGTTATGATCAGACCGGCACTGACCCATAGGGCCTGGCGGGCAGCTTCCGGGGCGGCGCCGGCGTTGAGCAGCAGGTGATGGGCCTGATCCACAGCGCGGCCGAACAGGCGCGGCAGGGCAAGGCCGGCCAGGGACGCACCGACCGTGCAGAGAATGGCGAAGGCCAATAAACCGGGATAGCGCAGGGCCCTGCCGACGATCCGTTGCAGAACCCGAGGCATAGCCTTGGCATCGACTTTGGACTCCGTGGAAAAATCCATGGACCCGACCGACGCCGCACCCCGCCGGGAGGGGTGGGAACTGTTCATGAATAAATCCATCAAATCTTATGCGCCTAAGTTTGGCGCCGTCTGACTGGGTGCGCTACCTGAGAATGGGACCTGAGACGATTCTGACAGCATCTGTTTTCGATCCTGCTCTCATAGCCCCATCCCGGAGTCCGCCGTGCTGAAATACATCTTCACCTATTTGGGCACGGGCATGACCTTCGCCGCCATTGACCTGATCTGGCTCACCCATTCAGGTGCGCTTTATCGACCAACTCTCGACCCGGTTCTGGCCGATCAGGTCAATTACCCGGCGGCCATCGCGTTCTACGCCCTTTATATCCTCGGCCTTGTGGTCATGGCCGTGGTTCCGGCGGGCAAGGCGGGGACCTGGAGGCTCGCCGCCAGTAAGGGGGCCATGCTCGGTGCCTTCGCCTATGCGACCTATGACCTGACCAATCAGGCAACCCTGAAGGTCTGGGCCACGGCGATCACCTTGGCCGACATCAGCTGGGGAACCTTCGTCACCGGGGCGGGGTGCAGTCTTGGCTATGTGGTCTGGCGATGGTCAGCGAAACGATTCGGCTGACACTTTCCCAGTGCCGATTTTCATGTGCCCGTTGTGGTTCCGCATTGCCCCTGTCATGGTAAGCCCCGGAGCGGCGGGGGCCCCTGCACCAGGTCATATTGCGTTCTGAGCTGACCCCCGGGAAATTCCGCTCCAGTTTGAAAATCAAACGCTGCCCGTCTTGAGGTGGCGTCGGGAGGAATTTGAAATGGGCGATTTGAACACCACGCTTAGTCTGCTTGACGAGCTGGAAGCCGCAAGCCTTGTAGGTATGACGAGCGCAGTCTGGGCGCGGGTCCAGGGGGATCGGGTCGCTGTTTACGATCCGGACGGAACCCCCCACAGCTTCGCCAAGATCAATGCTAGTGCCAATAAACTGGTACGACTGTTCCGCAGTCGCGGGATCCAGGCGGGGGACTCCCTGGCCCTGGTCTGTTCGAACCGGGCGGAATTTATTGAGGTCTTAGCGGCCACCCGTCGCTCTGGCCTGCGCTTTACCCCGGTCAACTGGCACCTGACCACTGACGAAATCGCCTATATCATCCAGGACTGCGAGGCCAAGATTGTGGTGGGTGAGGCCCGGGTGGCCACGGTTGGTCCGGCCACAGCGTCCTGCCCGGGAGTCAGGATCAAGCTGTCGGTCGGCGGTGCAATTGACGGCTTTGAAAGCTATGCTGAAGCTATTGCACCCCTGGACGGTTCCGACATTGACGATCCAGTCCTGGGCAATCAGATGATGTACACCTCAGGTACGACAGGTCGCCCGAAAGGGGTTTTCCGGCCCAATCCGGTTGTAACGCCCCAGGCCATGTACGCCCTGCGCGGTTATGATCATCAGACCTCCGTGCAGATGTGTGCGGGCCCGGCCTATCACGCCGCCCCCCTGGCCTTTGACATCAACGCGGCCATGGGGGCCGGGGTACCCCTGATCTTCATTGATAAGTGGGATTCTGAGTTGGTGCTGCGGACCATTGCTGAAAAAGGGTCACCCATTTCCACATGGTGCCGATCATGTTCCAGCGGCTCCTGGCCCTGCCGCCGGAGGTTAAGGCCAGACATCCCGTCGACCATGTGACCTATATTGTTCACGGGGCCGCCCCATGCCCCCCGGAGGTCAAGCACGCCATGATCGAATGGTTCGGCCCTAAGCTCAGTGAGTATTATGCCGGTTCAGAGGGCGGAGCGGGTTTTACCATCGACTCCCACGAATGGCTGAAGAAGCCCGGCAGTGTCGGCAAGCGGCCGCAGCTATTACAGGTCCGCATTCTCGATGAAAACGGCCATGACCTGCCCAATGGTCAGGCTGGCGGCATTTATCACCAGCTGCCTCCGGGCGGGGGTTTCACCTATTACAAAGACGAGGCCAAGACCAATGCCAGCCGGGTCGACGGCTTTTTCACCATGGGCGATGTGGGTTATTTCGACGAGGACGACTATCTCTTCCTCACAGGCCGCAATGCTGAGACCATTATTTCCGGCGGGGTGAATATCTATCCCCAGGAAGTCGACAATGAACTGATCAAGCACGAGGCCGTCGCTGACAGCGCCACAGTGGGTGTGCCTCATGATGAATGGGGCGAACAGGTCAAGGCCGTGATCATGCTCAAGCCAGGCTATGAACCCTCCGACCGGCTGGCCCAGGAAATCCTCGACTTCGGTCGCCGGACCCTGCCGTCCTTCAAGGTGCCGCGCAGCCTGGATTTTGTTACTGAACTGCCCAGGTCTGAGGCGGGCAAGATTCAGCGCAACAAGGTTCGCGCGCCCTATTGGGAAGGCCGCACCCGGCAGATCTGATGGGATCGGATTTTGCTTGTCACACCCCTGCGATCTTGCGCCCATAGAATGCTAGAGCCTGTTCCCTTTAGACGGAAACGTCTGGGGG
>NMUI01000241.1 GCA_002221445.1 Phenylobacterium zucineum
TACGTGGTCACCAAGATCCCGCGCTTCGCCTTTGAGAAATATCCGGGTTCAGAGCCTCACCTAACCACCTCTATGAAATCGGTCGGTGAGGTCATGGCCATTGGCCGGACCTTTAAGGAAAGCCTGCAAAAGGCCCTTCGGGGGCTGGAAACCGGCCTGACCGGGTTAGATGAGGTCGAGATCGAGGGGTCAGCGGACCTCGAAACCGGTCATGCCGCCATCGTCCGCGCTCTAGGCAATCCCACCCCCGACCGCTTAAGGGTCATTGCCCAGGCCTTTCGCCACGGCCTGAGCGTCGAGGAGGTCAATGCAGCCTGCGGCTACGAGCCCTGGTTTCTATGTCAGATTCAGGAGCTGGTGCGGGAGGAAGGCCTGATCCGTGCCGGTGGCCTGCCGACGACCGCCCAGGGATTTCGGGCCTTGAAGGCTCAAGGATTCTCCGACGCCCGTCTGGCCGTGCTGACCCGGACGGCAGAGGGCCGGGTTCGCGCCACTCGACAGGCCTTGGGGATCCGCCCGGTCTATAAGCGTATCGACACCTGCGCCGGCGAATTCCGAGCTGAAACGCCCTATATGTATTCCACCTATGAGACCGGCGTTCTGGGCCAAGCCCCAGACTGCGAGAGCGAGCCTTCCGGTGCCCGTAAGGTCATTATCCTCGGCGGCGGTCCAAACCGGATCGGTCAGGGGATCGAGTTCGATTATTGCTGCTGTCACGCCGCCTTCGCCCTGGCCGACATCGGGGTGGAGTCCATCATGGTCAACTGCAACCCGGAGACGGTCTCAACAGATTATGACACCTCTGACCGTCTTTACTT
The DNA here is from genome assembly GCA_002221445.1 of Phenylobacterium zucineum. GTDB lineage: Bacteria > Pseudomonadota > Alphaproteobacteria > Caulobacterales > Caulobacteraceae > Phenylobacterium > Phenylobacterium zucineum_B. The sequence goes on from NMUI01000241.1 coordinate 819, forward strand.
TGAACCCCTGACCACCGAGGACGTTCTGGAGCTGATCGCCGTTGAACAGCGGGCCGGGACCTTGCTGGGCGTTATTGTCCAGTTCGGCGGTCAAACGCCTTTGAAACTTGCCCAGGCCTTGGAAGACGCTGGCATTCCGATCCTGGGCACCAGCCCCGACGCTATTGATCTGGCCGAAGACCGCGAACGCTTTCAGCAGCTGCTACACAAGCTGAAGATCGCCCAGCCGGTGAACGCCATTGCGCGCTCCCGGGACGAAGCCTTCGCTGCGGCGCATCAGGTCGGTTACCCCGTGGTGATCCGCCCGTCCTATGTGCTCGGTGGCCGGGCCATGGAAATTGTCCGCGATGACGAACAGCTGGAACGCTACATCACCCACGCCGTGAAGGTCAGCGGCGATAGCCCCGTGCTCATCGACCAGTATTTGTCGCGCGCCACCGAGGTGGATGTAGACGCCCTCTGCGATGGCGAGACCGTTTTTGTGGCTGGGGTTATGGAGCATATCGAAGAGGCCGGGGTCCACTCGGGTGACAGCGCCTGCTCCCTGCCGCCGTTTTCGCTTAAAACCGAAACCATTGACGAACTGAAACGCCAGGCCGAGGCCATGGCCTTTGCCCTGGATGTGCGTGGCTTGATGAATGTTCAATTCGCTATTGAGGAGCCACACACCGAAAACCCGCGCATCTTTGTGCTGGAGGTCAATCCTCGGGCCAGCCGGACCGTGCCGTTCGTCGCCAAGACCATAGGTGCCCCCATCGCCGCCATTGCCGCCAAGATCATGGCGGGCGAGCGTCTGGCCAGTTTTGGCCTGACTGAGCGGGTCTATGACCATGTGGCGGTCAAGGAAGCCGTCTTCCCCTTCGCCCGGTTTGCAGGGGTCGATACGATCCTTGGTCCTGAAATGCGCTCCACCGGCGAGGTGATGGGGCTGGACTGGCAGCGTTCGGGCGGCACCAAGGCCGCCGCCTTCGCCCGGGCCTTTGCCAAGAGTCAGTTAGGTGGTGGCACGCTGCTGCCCGAAGGTGGAACGGCGTTTGTCTCGGTCAAGGAAGCCGACAAGGCCTGGGTGGTTGAGCCCGTGCGCCTTCTACTACAGCAGGGCTTTAAGGTCCTGGCCACCAGCGGCACGGCGGCGCACCTCACCAACCAAGGTCTCAAGGTCGAAACCGTGAAAAAGGTCCGGGAAGGCCGTCCGCACATTGTTGATGCCATCAAAAACGGCGACGTTCAGCTGGTGTTCAACACGACCGAAGGCAAACATTCCCTGGCCGACAGCTATGAGATCCGTCGCACGGCCTTGATGATGAAGATCCCCTACTACACCACCACAGCCGGGGCCCTGGCAGCATCTCAAGCCATTGTGGAAATGGCCAACGGGGCCTTGGATGTTCGGCCTTTGCAAAGCTATGCCTAGAGCCTGTTCCCTTTAGACAGAAACGTCTAGGAGGATAACAGGCTCTCATTCAAGATGTTAGAGTGCGTTTCGATCCGATAACCGGTTCCCACTTATCGGAACGCACTCTAAAGCGTTTTGGCGAGGATGAAGTCGTCATAGGC
>NMUI01000026.1 GCA_002221445.1 Phenylobacterium zucineum
TTAGAGTGCGTTCCGATAAGTGGGAACCGGTTATCGGATCGAAACGCACTCTAACATCTTGAATGAGAGCCTGTTTTATCCCTCTAGACGTTTCCGTCTAAAGGGAACAGGTTCTAGAGCTGGTGGTCGCAAAAAACTTGCCGAAGATAGCGCGGCGGTCCTCATCGGACTTGATGGCGGTCATGTCGATGGGGTCATAGGGCCCCGCCCGCCAGAACATGTCCGGCAGGAGGACAAAGTAACCTGCGTCTGCCAATCTTTGGCTCATCTCGAACAGGGCAGGGCGGATGGCTGGGGCGTCCATGTAGAAAATCACGGCTGGCCACGGCCCGTTCCCCCGAGGGTGTAAAGGTGAAGGCGCGGGCGGCCCCGTCGCGGGTTTCAATAGAGACCTCCGTTCGGCTCACAGGCTTATCCGTTCGGCGCGGGGGTAGGCTTTTCGGTCATGGGCATCCAGTCGAAGGCCAGCAGCAAGGTGCGCTCCGCCGGGGAAAAATTATCGTCTGAAATCAGGTAGAACCGAATTGTTCCATGAATGCCTGGGACGGCGGCTAAACCTTCGAAATTATCGACCGTGAAGGGGTATTTAAGGTCCAGTCGGTCAAGGACCCGTCCCTGTCGGTCGTGGATCACCAGGGCAATGCGGCAGCCGCTAAGGGGGTCCCAGGCGCGCAATAAATAGGCCAATCGGTCGCCAGGCAGCGGTGCAAGAGCGACCAGGCCGAAATCGGCAGGCTTTGGAATCGTGGGACCCATCTCGCACCCCTTGTGAAGGGAACAGGCCCAGGTTTGCCCGGAAACCTCCCCGCCCACCACATAGGCGTCTGCCCCCCTTGCGGGGTCTTGGGCCAGGCCCTCCATGCCGCCGTTTTCCGGGAAATCTACCTTTGGTGATGGAACCTCATGGGGTGGTCCGCCCCGTGCGGGATAGAGCAGGATACGATGATGGTGTTCAAAGCTGATCAGCCTGTCGCCGTTTTCGAGGATGGCAAGACCCTCCGCGTCGGCCTCCTGCTTGGATGGCAGAGGTTTTCCATCCGGCCCGGTCAGGAGGGTGAGTTTGCCGTCCCCAAGCCCCTTAAGCCGCCCGCCCTGATCAAGCACCAGATGAGCAGATAGAAATCCGCCTTCGTCGCTTTCTGCAAACAGGGTTCCGTCTGGCTGAACCCGCAGGTCAGACAGGCCATGCAGCTGAGATGTGGTCTTTGAGCTGAGCACAAGTCCGCCCGAATAGGTGAAGTTTCCGACCCCGGACTGGTCGGGATGGGCCGGATTTAGGGGCAAGGGATCTGCCGCTAGGGTAATCTGCGGGTTGGCAGGCTTGGAAGTCGGGAGCTTGGCGATGGATTGGGTACACGCCTCAAGCGCCAGCAGCCACAAGGCCAGGGCCCAAACCTTCACGCCACCGCCTTCCGCACTTCCTTAAAGGTCGAGCGCCGGACCGGCCCCTGAGGGCCTTGGGTGCTGGGGGGTGGTTGCAGCAGTCCCGCCATCTTCTTCGTGACCCGGCGGGGCTCTTCATCGAACAGTTCCGCCAGTTGATCGACAATGGCACCGGCCAGTTGTTCCACATCAACAATGGTGACGGCCCGGCGATAATAGCGGGTCACATCATGGCCTATGCCGATGGCGATGAGCTGGACAGGGCTCTTCGTCTCAATCTCAGAAATCACCTCCCGTAGGTGACGCTCCAGATAGTGTCCGGAATTGACCGATAGGGTGGAGTCATCCACCGGCGCGCCGTCGGAAATCACCATCAAAATCCGGCGGCTTTCCGGCCGGCCGATCATCCGCTGATGGGCCCACATCAGGGCTTCGCCGTCGATGTTTTCTTTAAGCAGGCCTTCGCGCATCATCAGGCCCAGATTTCGCCGGGACCGACGCAGGGGGCATCGGCAGATTTATAGATGATGTGCCGCAGATCGTTCAGACGTCCGGGTTGGGCGGGCTTACCGGCTTTCAACCAGTCTTCGCGACTTGTACCCCCCTTCCAGGCCCGGGTGGTAAAGCCGAGAATCTCTGTCTTCACACCGCAGCGTTCCAGGGTGCGCGCCAGAATATCGGCGCAGACAGCGGCGACCATGATGGGGCGTCCACGCATGGAGCCGGAATTGTCGATGAGTATGGTGACCACCGTGTCACGAAACTCGGTGTCGTCTTCTTCCTTAAAGGCCAGGGAGGCGGTCGGATCGACAATCACTCGGGTTAGACGGGCGACGTCGAGAATCCCTTCTTCAAGGTCGAAGGTCCAGGTGCGGTTCTGCTGGGCCATCAGCTTGCGCTGGAGTTTGTTGGCCAGGCGGGAGACGACGCTGGAAAGGCTGGCCAGCTGCTGATCAAGATAGGCCCGCAGCCGGGTCAGTTCTTCCGGCTCGCAAAGCTCTTCGGCTGAAACCACTTCGTCATTTGCGGTCGTGAAAACCTTATAGGTCACGGCCTTGGCGTCACCTTTCAGGTCGGGGCGAGCAGGCTGGTCGCCCTCGCCCATGTCCGGCGGGTCGTCGGTATCCTCAGCATTGGGATCATCTTCCGACGACATCATCTCACTGTCGGATTCTTCGCTCTCGCGATGGGTCGCCTCGCTGTCATCCATGGCGGTCTGCTGCGGGGACTGACCTTCCCCGTCGCCCTCATCGCCGTCCTCTGAGGCTTCGGCCTCGCCCTCTTCGCCTTCCTCTTCTTGCTGATCGGCTTGATCGGGGGCGTCGGAAAGGTCATCCGCCAGGGACAGGTCGCGCAGAATGGTCCGTGCCATCCGGGCAAATGCCTTTTGGTCTTCAAGGGTATCGATCAGCTTATCGATGTCAGATCCGGCTCGGGCTTCAATATCCGCACGGAACAGGTCCACCAGAGGCCTCGCCTGAACCGGGGGTTCAACCCCGGTGAGGCGTTCCCGGACGATCAACGATAGGATTTCGGCGATGGGCGGATTGCTCTGGGCTTCAATCGGATTGAATACTTTCTTGGCCCAGGCGGCGTCGTGAACCGCTTTAAGGTTCTCGCGCACGCCGCCAAGGGCATTGGCCCCAAGGGCCTCAATCCGGGTCTGTTCCAACGCATCATAGACCGGTTGACCCGCAGCCGAACCTGGACGGGCCCCAGCATGTATCGCCGGGTCATGATTGGCAATTCGCAGGGCCATCTGATCGGCTAAGCCGCGAATGCGGGCGGCGTCCGCCGGCGTCAAGTCTCGAGGTGGGTGCGGCAGGACCGCTCGGTTTCCCTGCAGTATTGGCCCCTCGCCTGAATAGACGATCTCAAGGGCGGGGCTCTCAGCCAATGATCGCGTCGCGTTGGCCAGGGCGCGCTTGAAGGGCTCAATCGGGCTTTCAGGGTTCTGGGACATGGTCACCCCTCATAGCCCGTGCTTTCATCCCGGCAAAGCGTGACGCGTGGATATTTGCGTACGCCAGGGTGACGGCACCTTAAGTCTAAGCTGCAGCAGATTTTTCAGCGACGGCCCTTGCCCCGTCAATCGCCTTGGAAATGGCGATAAGCATCTTGCCCTCTTCAATGGGCTTTGCCACCGTGCCCACCATCCCCGCCTTCTTATATTCAAGGATGTGATGACTCATCACATTCGCAGACAGGGCCAGGATCGGGGTGCGGACCCGACCGGCCTGTGTTTCCCAGGCTCGGATTGTTGAGGCGGCTTCAATACCATTCATTTCCGGCATCTGCACGTCCATCAGGACCACATCATATGCCTTGGCCTGCACGGCCTCGACGGCTTCGCGGCCATTTTCGACGACAGTCAGCGAGACATTCATCGGCTCAAATAAGGCCCGGAGGATTAATCGGTTGGTTTCATTGTCCTCTGCCGCGAGAATGCGAACAGGTACGCCATCCTGGCCGAGCTGGGGGATCTGGGCCGGCAAATGATCCGTCGGTCCCTTTATGCAGCGTTGGAGTGGTAGCTCGAAGACGAAGGTGGAGCCAAGCCCCTCCTCGCTCACCAGGGTTATCCAGCCGCCCATGAGCGTGACCAGTTCTCGGGAAATGGCCAAGCCGAGTCCAGTACCGCCGAAGCGTCGGGTCGTTGAGGAATCCACCTGACTAAACTTCTGGAAAAGGCTGCCAATGCGGTCTTGTGGAATCCCGATCCCGGTATCGTGGACCGAGAATCTCAGGCCAAGGACTGATGCCTCAACATGGATGACAATTTCCCCGGTGGCGGTGAATTTCACGGCGTTCGACACCAGATTAGCAATAACCTGACGCAGGCGCCCGCCGTCGCCGAGCCAAATACCCCTGGCCTGCGGTTCGATCTCTAGTTTGAGGGCAACCCCCTTCTGACTGGCCAATGGGCTGAAGGTTGAGCAGGCTGTCCCAACGGCGTCAACCACATCAAATTCGTGACTGTCAATTTCCAGGCGTCCGGCTTCGATTTTTGAGAAATCCAGAACATCGTTCAAAATTGTCAGCAAACTCTGCCCGGAATCTTTAATGATGGTTAGCCGTTCGGCCTGATCTGGTGAAAGCTCGCGCCGGGCCATGACCTGGGCCATACCGAGAATGCCGTTGAGTGGGGTGCGAATTTCATGGCTCATATTGGCCAGAAACTGAGATTTCGCGATGCTGGCAGAGTCCGCCTGATCCTTCGCCCGAACCAAGGCTTCCATGGTGCGATCCAGGGCCTCTTCTCCTGCCGCCAGCTCGCGGAAAATCCCTCGGATTCGAAGGACTAGAGTAAAGACTGTTATGGCCAGCAGGGTCAGGCAAAGAATAATGGCCGGTGCCGCATCCCTTAAGGCCTTCAGGCCCGGTCGACCCGGTGTCCAGGTGACGGTGTTTTCCACATGGCCATTAAGATCCACCAACGGGACTTCCGCAGCCGCGTGTCGATGCGTGGGCGGGCCAAGGCGAAGATTCTGAAGACGCAGGTCGCCGCCACTGCCCTGTACCAGGTCCGCATCCAGTTTTCTGATGATCATGGTGATCGGGGCGGGGCCGGGCCCACGCCTGACCGTTGCGCGTTCCGCTACCACCCGCCCGGCGGCCACCAGATAGGCTTGGCCGTTGAGATTTACCACCGCAGAGCGGGTAAGCACGGCTTCGAGGTCAAATTGTTTAGCGAGGTCAGAAACGCGGCTATTGACCCGCTCCTGAGTGCGGATTTCCTCGACCAAGGGTCGGAGTTTATCGGTCAGTTCTGCGAGGGTCTGACCACTGAGCCCAGATCTTGGGGCGGTCCAGGTTTTTATGGTCCTGTCCCGGGAATCCAACAGCATGGCGGCATCCTGTTGGAGACTTGATAGAAAATAATGCCCAACCTCAAAATCGGCCCATTTAAGGTCTGGTTGGCGGGACAGCGCCTGATAGGCTTCATCCCTGGCGCAGAATCCTTCGATGTTCCGAACCATTTGTCCGGCCAGATCGTCAAGGCGTTTGGAGACGACTCTGCGTTCCTGGGCCAGCTCGGCCTTATCGGCCTGATTTGTCATATAGGCGATCGCGCCGGCACTGCTGATCACGACCAAGCCGATCACGACCCGTCCCAGCATGATGATGCGCCGCATCGCCGTTTGCCGATAGTGTTTGTTCGCTGACATGTAAGCCTGGGTTCTCCTCCCGGTCAGACTGTCATCGATCTCTATCGAAACGGTAAACTTCAATGCAATTCCAGGCTTTGACCCATGTCATCGCAAATCAGGGGTTTTGTTGGGGTCATTCACCTCGAATAGGTTTCAGGAAACCCGGACGCGGGCCGTGCTTTCTGGAAGATCCCGACCGAAGGCTCGCTGGAAGAATTCGGCCACAACCCCCCGTTCCAGTTCATCGCATTTGTTGAGGAAGGTCATTCTGAACGACAAGGCAACATCGCCGCCAAAGATTTCTGCGTTCTGTGCCCAAGTGATCACGGTCCGCGGGCTCATCACCGTAGAGATGTCCCCGTTCATAAAGGCATTCCGGGTCATGTCGGCGACCCGCACCATGGCGGCTATGGTACGTTTACCCTCAACCGTGTCGTAGTGCGGTGATTTTGCAAGAACGATGTCAGCTTCGACATCGTGTGCCAGATAGTTCAGGGTGGTCACAATCGACCAACGGTCCATCTGACCCTGATTGATCTGTTGCGTGCCGTGATAGAGCCCGGTCGTATCCCCAAGACCAATGGTATTGGTTGTGGAAAAAGTCGGAAGAAGGGGTTGGGTTTAATCACCCGATTTTGGTCGAGCAGGGTCAGCTTACCCTGAGCTTCTAACACTCGCTGAATCACAAACATCACGTCCGGTCGTCCGGCATCGTACTCGTCGAAAACCAGGGCTATGGGCCGCTGGATCGTCCAGGGCAAAATGCCTTCACGGAATTCCGTGATCTGCTTGCCGTCCTTCAAGACGATCGCGTCCTTACCGACCAGATCAATACGGGAAACATGGCTGTCTAGATTCACCCGGATCAGGGGCCAGTTCAAGCGTGCGGCAACCTGTTCGATGTGAGTCGATTTCCCTGTGCCATGATAGCCCTGCACCATGACCCGGCGGTCAAAGGCAAACCCGGCGCAGATGGCGCGGGTGGTCTCGGCATCGAACTTGTAGGCGGGATCAATATCGGGGACATGGGAATCCCGCGTGGAAAAGGCAGGAACCATCATATCGTCATCAACGCCGAAGGCTTCGCGCAGCGAAACCTTCCTGTCGGGGACAAGGGCGATGAGGTTCTCGTCTTGAGTATCGGCTAATGAAGTCATGGCTCGGTTGGATTACAAGGTTCTCAGCCCGATGCAAACGGGTGTTTGATAGCGCAAGGTCGGGAGTCGACAACTTGCGGGCCTGGGGAGGGGTTCTGCTATGGCGGCAATCACAAAGCGATCAGGTCTATTGAAGATTGAGGCTGGCCATGGCGGCTTCGGGGCAGAGGTGACGGGTCTTGATCTCACCAGACCGCTCTCAGACGCAGTTCGCACCGAAATTCGATCCGCATGGGCCGATTACGCCGTGCTGAGTTTTCGCGATCAGCCCCTAACCTTGGACCAGTTTGAAGCCTTCACTCTGACCATCGGTCCCTTCGGCAGGGACCCGTTTATTCAACCCATGCCTGGGCGACCCAATGTTTTGGAGCTGCGTCGAGAACCGGATGAGAAGGCGGTCAATTTCGGCGCGGGCTGGCACTCTGACTGGAGCTTTCTGGAAACACCACCGGCGGCCACGCTGCTGCGCTCGGAGGTGACACCGCCGGTGGGGGGCGAGACTTGTTTCGCTGACGGACGGCGGGCCTATGATGATCTGTCCCCGGCTATGAAGGCGCGCCTAGCGCCTATGAAGGCGGTCCATTCTGCTGGACGCGCCTATGGGGTTCAGGGGGTTTTTGCTCGTGAGACCGAAAAACGGACCCTGAAAATCCTCGTTTCGGACGAAGCCGATACCCAGCTCAGTCATCCCTTAGTCCGCACACATCCGGTCACGGGTCGCAAGGCTCTATATATCAGCCCAGTTTATACTGTGGGGATTGAGGGTCTGCCTGAGAAGGAAGGTCAGGCCCTGCTCGGTTCGCTTTTCGCGCACATGATCCAGCCACAATACGTTTACAAGCATGTGTGGACCCAGGGTGCCGTGCTCCTATGGGATAATCGTTGCACCATGCACCTGGCCAAGGGGGGCTATGACGGTCATCTGCGGGTCATGCACCGCACCACAGTTGCGGGCGAGGTTCCGGTTTAGGCCATCCGCGCCTTGCGGAGGATTTGATAGGCCTTGATAACTCGATGCAGCTTGTGCTCCGCCGAACGGTCGCCCCCGTTTGAGTCTGGGTGGCAGCGTTTGACCAATTCGATATAGCGGGCGCGAATCTTTGGGGTGTCGGCGGTTTCGTCGAGGTCGAGGTCGGCAAGGGCGTTTCGTTCCAGCTTGCCAAGCTTTCGTCCTTCCGGTGCCGCAGCGGGGCGATTCGGACCCAGGCCACTTCCAAAAAGATTGAAGGGGTCGCGATAACCCTGGCCCTTGCGAAACCCAGCCTCGGCGGCAGCGGCCTCCCGGGAAAAACGGCCCGCTTTGAATTCCCAGGTCGGACGGTCACCGGCCGCGCTTTGCGCCTGCCTTGCCCGAATTTCTCCTTCGCTCATTCCAGCGAAGAAATTCCAGTTTCGATTATATTCCGCCGCGTGCGACTGGCAGAACCAGTAGTGTTCATTGGGTAGATCGCGGGACTTTGGGGCTCGGGCGCTGCCGGCTAGGCGGCATCCGGCATGGTCGCAAACCTTCTCACCGGGTTTCAGGGCATAGACGTCATCGGTCTGCACCGCTTCCTCAGGTGAGGGCGGACGGACCCGAATATCGACGAACTTCGGCTTGTATTGAAAAGCACCGGTCATGACCCGATTATGATACCCAAAAAGACCCTTTCAAGAATTGAAGATTTGTCCGATGGGCTCTATGATTCAAACAATCCGTTTCAAACTTACCGAAGCCCTCGCTCCCACTCGCCTTGAGGTGGTTGACGACTCGGCCCGGCACGGCGGTCACGCGGGGGCTAGGCCGGGCGGAGAGACCCATTTTAATCTTGTTATCGAGTCGGCAAGCTTTGAAGGCCTGTCTAAAATTGCGCGCCAGCGGCGGGTCTATGGGATACTTTCGGAGGAACTGGCGGGTTCGCTACACGCCTTGTCGGTGAAAGCATTGGCCCCTGGCGAGGGCTGATCTATAAATTAAAATGTTTGCCGTTCATTCCAACGGTCGCGCTTGGGAGGCGTGAGTGCATACGAATTTGACCGTCAATGGTCGGGCCTGTGGGCTTGACCACGATACCCGGACCACGCTCCTGGATGGGCTTCGCGAAACCCTCGGCCTGAAGGGGACTAAAAAAGGCTGCGACCACGGCCAATGCGGGGCCTGCACCGTGATAGTCAACGGTGTCCGGATCAATGCCTGCCTTTCCCTGGTTGCTATGCACGATGGCGATGAGGTGGTGACGATTGAGGGCCTGGCAACCGGCGACCTCCTCCACCCCATGCAGCAGGCCTTTCTGGCGCAGGATGCCCTGCAATGCGGCTATTGCACCCCCGGCCAGATCTGCTCGGCCGTGGCCATGTTGAAGGAGGCGGCAGAGGGTCAGCCTAGCCAGGCGACCCTCGATCTCAATGGTCGAATCTCGCTTACTGACGACGAAATCCGGGAGCGTATGAGCGGAAATATCTGCCGGTGCTCGGCCTATCCGCAGATTCTGGCAGCTATTCGCAGTGTTGCCGGAGACGCGGCATGAAACCCTTCACCTATGAACGGCCTAAAGACGTCGCCTCGGCGGTGAAGGCTGTGAAAGCTGTCCCGGGGTCGAAATTCCTGGCTGGTGGCACTAATTTGCTGGACCTGATGAAGTCGGAGGTCGAGCGCCCCGCTCATCTGGTGGATATTGGTCGATTGCCTCTGGCAACCATTGAAACCACCCGTGACGGAGGACTGCGGATCGGGGCGATGACCACCAATACCCAGGTGGCGTCCGATGCCAGGGTCCGGAGTCTCTATCCCGTGCTTACCAAGGCCATTGTGTCGGGCGGGTCTGCCCAGTTGCGCAATAAAGCCACTACGGGTGGCAATCTGATGCAGCGTACCCGCTGCGCTTATTTCTATGATACCGCCAAGCCCTGCAATAAACGGCTGCCGGGATCGGGATGTGCGGCGCTCGACGGGTTGAATCGCAACAGCGCCATATTTGGCACCAGTGAGTCCTGCATCGCCACCAACCCCTCAGACATGGGGGTCGCCCTGGCAGCGCTCGATGCGACGGTCGAGACCTTGACGGCAGAGGGGGTTACCCGGTCCCTGGCGGTGGCGGATATGTATCGCCTACCGGGCGATACCCCCGAGGTGGAAACCGAACTTAAGGCCGGTGAACTGATTACCTGTGTGGTTATTCCGCCGGCACCGCCCGGCGGGCAGGTCTATCGCAAGGTTCGCGACCGGGCGTCTTATGCCGGAGGGCTTGCCAGCGTGGCGGCGGTCGGCAGCCGGGTCGCCTGGGGCGGTGTGGCGCTTAAACCCTGGCGTGCTGAAAAGGCCGAGGCCGCCCTGGCCGCGGGTATGCCCATCCCCGATGCTGTCGCTGTGGAAATGGCGAATGCGGAACCCCGGGGCAAGAACAGGTTCAAAATCGCTCTGGTCGGACGGCTGACCGTCGCAGCCCTTGAAGACACCCAGGCCGGGAGGCGTGCATGAGCTCGGTTAAGGATTGGGCCGTCCCAAACCCGGTGTCGGAAAATCGGTCGGGTCTTATCGGCAAGGGCGTGGATCGTTATGAGGGCCGCCTCAAGGTTACCGGTACAGCGCCCTACGCCTATGAGGTTGAGCCACCGTCAGCCCCGGCCTATGGTCAGGTGATCAGCGCCACCCTGGCCCGGGGTCGAATTGTCTCCATTGATACCGCTGCGGCTCTGGCATCGCCGGGGGTCAAACTGGTTTGGACCCATGAAAATGTACCGGCTCAGGCCGCTCGGGGTGAGCGGGCCAATCCGCGTTCTCAGCGCGCCTCGAACCCGGTCATGGCCTCGGACGCCATAGAATTTTACGGACAAACTGTGGCCTTTGTTGCGGCCGACACCCTGGAAAACGCCCGGGCTGCTGCGGCCCTGGTCGAGATCACCTACGATTCTCAGCCTGCGACCGTTGATTTCCTGGCTAGTCTGGATCAGGCGGAAATGCCCCCCGGTGAGGAAGACACCGAGATCGGCAATTTTGCGGCCGGCTATGCGGCTTCAACTGTGAAGCTGGACGAAACCTATTTCAGCCCGATTGCCAACCATACGCAGATGGAGCCGTGCGCCACCACGGCCTGGTGGGAAGATGACAAGATCACAGTCCACACCTCTATCCAGATGGTGAAGGGCGGGCAGCACGCCCTTGCCGAGACCCTGGCGATTCCGTCCGACCGTGTTCACTTGATCACCCGCTATATCGGCGGTGGCTTCGGCGGCAAGGGTCAGTCTTATGACGATCTGACGCTCGCGGCCCTGGCGGCCCGGGAACTCAATCAGCCGGTCAAGGTTGCCTATACCCGTCAGCAGATGTTCCAGGCCACCATCCATAGACCGGCCGTCCAAATGCGTGTGCGCCTGGGGGCCGAGCCCGACGGTCGCCTGAATGCCTTCTCGATTGAGGCCATCACCCATTGCGCGCGTAATGCCCCCTTCACCGAACACGCGGCGAATTTTTCCCGCAGCCTCTACGCCGCCCCCAACCGGCTGACCGGCCACAGGCTGGTGAAGATGGATTTGCCGGGCGCTGGCCCCATGCGGGCACCGGGCGAGGCGACCGGAATGCTGAGTCTTGAATGTGCCATGGATGAATTGGCCGAGGCCCTGGGTATGGATCCCATTGAGCTTCGCATTCGGAATGAGCCCACGGTAGACCCCGAAACCGGCAAACCCTTCTCGGTTCGCCAGTTGGTGCCGTGTATGCGTGAAGGGGCGCAAAGATTTGGCTGGGAGCGCCGCCATCCCAAACCGGGTCAGGTCCGCGACGGTCGCTGGCTGGTGGGCATGGGCATGGCCGCGGGCATTCGCGGCAACTTCCTCCTCCCGGCTAAGGCGGGTCTTCGCATCACTGCCGATGGAGCCGTGACCCTGTTACAGGGCATGACCGATATCGGCACCGGCACCTACACCATTCTGGCACAGATCACGGCCGAAACCCTGGGGGTGCCCTTGGATCAGGTTCGGGTGGAGTTGGGTGATTCCGACATGCCCCCGGCTCCAGGATCAGGGGGCAGTTCGGGGCGGCTACAGCAGGATCGGCAGCCTTTGAGACCGGTATGGTCATGCGTCGGACTCTGGCGGACTTGGCGATCAATGATCCGAATTCACCCTTGTTCGGGGTCGATCCGACCTTGGTCACCTTCGCAAACGGCAATATCGCCTTAGAAAACCGCAGCGAGAGCTTGGCCGCACTGGTGGCCCGGGCACAACCTGAGGGGGTCTATGTGGAGGGCTCGATTTCCCCTGCTGCCGACGCCCGGGACTGGAGCCAGCATACCTACGGTGCTCAATTTGCGGAGGTTGGGGTCGATACGGTAACCGGCGAGGTGCGCCTGCGTCGCATGTTCGGGGTCTTCGCTGCGGGCCGGATCCTGAACGCCAAAACAGCCAAGAGCCAAATCACCGGGAGCATGATCTGGGGCATAGGCACGGCCTTGACAGAGACCAATCCGGTTGATCCGCGCTATGGCAGTTTCCTCAATCAGGACATGGCCGGATACCTGGTTCCAAGCCATGCCGACATTGTCAATGTGGACTCGATCTTCCTCGACGAGGTGGATGACAAGGCCAACCCCCTGGGGATTAAGGGCGTAGGTGAATTGGGCATTTGCGGAACCGGGGCGGCGATTGCCAATGCCATCTACAATGCCTGTGGTGTGCGCCTGCGCGACTATCCCATGACCCCCGATAAGGTGTTGGAAGGCCTGATCGCCCGGGGGCTATAGGCGTCAAAAGGAGGGTTAGTCCTCGATTGCGGCCTCCAGGGGTGCAGACACCCGCAGGGAAGTGATCTGATTGCGGACCCGTTTGACCACCTGGAAGCGGTGGCCATGAAAGATAAAGGTCTGCCCGATTTTCGGAATGGTCTGGGCCTCATGGATGACCAGACCAGCCACGGTGACCGCCTGGTCGTCGGGCAGGTCCCAGTTCAGGGCGCGATTGAGATCGCGGATCGGAACTGTGCCGTCCACCATGACCGATCCGTCGGCCTGGCGGCGCACCCCTTGGATCTTGCTGTCGTGCTCGTCCTCAATCTCCCCGACGATTTCTTCCAGAATGTCTTCCAGGGTGACCAGACCTTGCAGGGCACCATATTCATCCACCACCAGGGCGAAATGGTTCTGGCGCTTCAGGAAGGCGTTGAGCTGATCCTTGAGATTGGTGGTTTCTGGAATGAACCAGGGGTCCCGGCGAATCTTGTCAATGACCAGGGCTCCGAAATCGCCCTTGGCGTCGGAGATGGCGTGTAACAGATCCTTCGCGTGCAGAATGCCGACAATGTTTTCAGGGTCGTCCCGATAAAGGGGCACTCGGGTATGGTCATTGGCCAGCACATGTGCGACCAATTCCGCAGCAGGCAGGTCTGCATCGACCATGGAAATTGAGGTTCTGTGGACCATGACCTGGCTGACATCCATGTCCGAAAGGTCCAGAACCCCGCCCAGCATCCGCCGGTCTCGTTCTTCCACCAGACCCTCAGAGTGGTGATATTCTACCGCGCCACGGATTTCTTCGTGAGCGGCCAGGACATCCATCTCCATGCCCAGGCGAACGCCAAACAGGCTAAGCGTCCGTCGAACAATCCATTGAATGGCATAGATCACCGGACCAAAAACCCGCACCACCAACAGGGTCGGACCTGACAGGAAGCGCGCCACATCGTCGGACCGCAGAATGGCCAGGGTCTTGGGCAGGACTTCCGCGAAAACCAGGACCAGAACGGTCATAATGCCGGTGGCTGCCGCTACGCCCCAGGGGCCGGGAATGGCTGCCGTGAGCACTTCGGTGGTCAGGGCGGAGGCGAGAATATTGATCAGATTATTACCCAACAGGACCGCGCCGATCATGGTTTCCTGGTCGGATAGAAGGCGGTTCACCCGCCGGGCGGATCGGTCGCCCTCTCGTTCCATCTGGTGCATTCGCGCCCGGCTGGCCCCGGTCAAAGAAGTTTCTGCAGCCGAAAACATGGCGGAAATAGCCAGGAGTCCGAAAACAATCGGGGCCAGGGCCAGAATGGCGGCCATCAGATCGCACCTTCGCGCTTGAGGAAGTCCAAAATGCTGGATTTCGAAACATCTTTCGCCACAAAGGCCGCGCCCAGTGCCTTGGCGAGAATGAAGGTCAGGCGTCCGCCCTCGGCCTTCTTGTCCTGGGCCATATGATGACAGAGGGCTTCGGCCTTGAAGGGGGTCGCGGAAACCTCGGAGAGCCGGGTGGGCAGACCTGCCGCCCTGATCGCCGCCTCCGCACGCCCGGCATCCTGGGATGTGCAGAATCCCTGTATCGCCGAATAGCGGAAGGCCATGGCCGATCCGGCGGCTACGGCCTCACCGTGCAGCAGGGCCTCGCCAAAGCCGGTCTCAGATTCCAGGGCATGTCCAAAGGTATGCCCAAGGTTCAACAGGGCGCGGGGTCCACCTTCTTTTTCATCCAGGGCAACGATCTCGGCCTTCATCTCCACCGACCGTGCCACGGCGTGCAGCAGGGCGGATGGCTCGCAAGCCAGGACAGAAGGCCCGTGTATTTCCAGCCACTCAAAGAATCCAAGATCACCCAACAGGCCGTATTTGATGACCTCAGCATATCCGGCGCGGACCTCCCGGGCCGGCAGGGTTGAGAGGAGGTCCAGATCGGCCAGGACGAGGCGCGGCTGATGAAAGGCCCCGATCAGGTTCTTGCCCCGGGGGGTGTCAATGGCGGTCTTGCCGCCCACGGATGAGTCCACCTGGGCCAGCAGGGTGGTGGGAATCTGAATGAAGTCTATGCCGCGCTTATAGATCGACGCCGCAAATCCGGTCAGGTCGCCGATCACGCCGCCGCCGAAGGCGACCACCAAATCCCCTCGATCCAGCGCCAGGGCCAGCAGGCGATCACTAACCTGTTCCAGAAACGCGAAACTCTTGGTCTGCTCGCCCGGCGGGAGAACAATCACATCTGCCCTCACGCCTTGGCCTTCCAGCGCCCGCGTCAAGGCTCCGCCATGCAGGCCCCATACGACCTCATCCGTGACGATGGCCACCCGATCCCGGTTCAGAAAGGGGTGTATCTGCCGCCCCGCTTCGGCCATCAGACCATGGCCGATCATCACCTCATAGGCGCGACCGGCGAGTTGGACCGGGACGGTTCTGATCATGATTGGCGAGCCTCCACATAGGCGACGAGAGCCTTCATCACATTATCGACTGTGACATGTTGAGGCGTATCTGCGGAGTCGACCGTGATGTCGGCCTCCGCATAGACGGGGTAACGAATTTCAGCGAGGTCGCGCAGTACCAACAGAGGGTCCTTGCCGGTCAGGAGGGGGCGATTATCCTTGCGCGCCACGCGCCGGGCAAGGATGGCCACATCTGTCCTTAACCAGATCGAGACAGAGCGACTCTTGATCAGGGCCCGCGTTTCAGGATTCATGAAGGCCCCGCCACCCGTGGCCAGCACATGCGGCGGCTCATCCAGCAGCCGCGCAATCACCCGTCGCTCTCCCTCTCGGAAGGCACCTTCGCCCAGATCAGCGAATATGTCGGGAATCGAGCGACCAGCCGCAAGCTCAACCTCATTGTCCGCATCGCGAAATGGCAGGCCCAGGATTGCGGCGAGGCGTTTGCCGACGCTGGTCTTGCCCACGCCCATCAGGCCGACGAGGGTGATGGTGCGGGCGCGGAGGGGACTGAGCAGATCCATGGCGGTTGCAGACTTACACGATGCCGCCTCCCAGCGCCAAGCTTGCCGAGGTCGGGCCTCGCCGAACAGTGGGGATCGGCGTAGATAAGGAATTCGGCGGAACGGAAATTGCACATGAGCCAAGGGGAAGGGTGGGTCGAGGCCTTCCTGGAAATGATGTCGGTGGAACGGGCCGCAGCCCGAAACACCCTGGCGGCCTATACCAAGGATCTTGCCGATGCCCAGGGATTCCTGCGTGCCCGACAGTCAGATCTCGCCGTCGCCTCAGCCGAAGACATTGAAGCCTATTTCGCAGCCCTTAGCGACCGCGGATTGTCACCGGCCACGGCCTCGCGTCGTCGATCGGCGGTCCGGCAATTTTATCGGTTTGTGCTTGGAGAAACCTGGCGTGGTGATGATCCCTCCCGCCGTGTTGATGCGCCGAAACGGGGCCGCCCCCTGCCGAAGGTCCTCAGGCGGGACGAGGTAGACCGGTTGATCGCCGCCGCCGGGGCGCGGGATGGTGCCCAGGGCGCACGCTTGGCCTGTATGGTCGAGCTCATCTATGCGTCTGGTCTACGGGTGTCAGAATTGACCGCCCTGCCTCTGGCGGCCCTGGCCCGGGACCCGGCCTTCCTGATGGTGCGCGGCAAGGGGGAAAAGGATCGGCTGGCACCGCTCAATCCGGCGGCACGAGGGGCGGTGAAAACCTATCTTGAGATCCGAAAATCCTTTCTGCCCAAGGCAGATGCTGCCAATCCTTGGCTGTTTCCATCCCGGGGCAAGGCTGGTCGCCTGACCCCACGCCGGTTCGCCCAGATGCTGGACGAGGCGGCGGCCGACGCCGGAATCGATCCGGCCCGGGTGAGTCCCCATGTTCTGCGGCATGCCTTCGCCACCCACCTGCTGGAGGGCGGCGCAGATCTCCGAGTTGTCCAGAAACTGCTCGGCCACGCCGACATCGCCACCACCCAAATCTATACCCACGTGGCCTCCGATCGGTTGGCTGAGGTGGTGGCGACCAAGCATCCCCTGGGCCGAAAACCTTGAAACTCTTGTGACGCGCGTTGAACCCGCCTAGTTTCGGCCCCTGCCTCAACAGGAAAGACACCCCTCGAATGGCGTCCCATTATCTCGAGTTCGAGCGCCCGATCGCTGAGCTCGAAGCCAAGATCGAAGAGTTATCTCGTCTAGCCGCCACCACGGGCAGCGGCGAAATGGATCTTGAAATCGAAACCCTGCGGGAACGGGCCGGGGCTATGCGCACCCAGGCCTATTCCAAGCTGGACGCTTGGCAGAAGACCCAGGTGGCCCGCCATCCGGAGCGGCCGCATTTTGTCGATTATGCTAAGGGGCTCATCGAAGAGTTCGTTGAGCTGCACGGCGACCGCAAATTCGCCGACGATCAGGCAATCATGGGTGGCCTCGGGCGCTTTCGCGGGCGGCCCGTGGTGGTTATGGGCAATGAAAAGGGTCGGGATACCGTAACCCGTGTGAAGCACAATTTTGGCTATGCGCGACCTGAGGGTTATCGCAAGGCTGTGCGCCTTTTAGAGCTGGCCGAGCGTTTCCATCTGCCGGTGATCAGCATTGTCGATACCACGGCGGCCTATCCGGGTGTCGGCTCCGAGGAGCGCGGAGTGGCCGAGGCCATAGCCCGCTCGACGGAAAAGTGCCTGATGTTAAAGGTGCCCATGGTGGCGGTGGTCACGGGTGAAGGCGGCTCGGGCGGTGCCCTGGGTATTGCCTGCGGTAACCGTGTGCTGATTCTGGAGCACGCGACCTATTCGGTTATTCCACCGGAAGGGGCCAATTCCATCCTCTGGCATGGTACGCGTACGCCGGAGGAAGCGGCCAAGGCGTTGAAGATCACGGCGCAGGATCTACTGAAGATGAAGATCGTTGATCGGATCGTGCCTGAACCGCCAGGCGGTGCCCACGTTGATCCTATCGCCACCATCACCGCCGTCGGCAACGCTTTGGACGAGGAATTGGCGAGTCTGGAAAAGATGACCGTCGAGGCCCTCCTCAAACAGCGGGCAAAGCGGTTCTATGCGATCGGTCGGAGCGGTTTGAGCTGATGACGGCCTTTTCAGAACGAAGATCATCGTGGATGCTGCGCCGCTGACCCGCGTCTTTTAACAGCGGCAACGGCCATATCCTGCCACGGTCATGACCGTTCACTTGGCCTTAGAGCCTGTTCCCTTTAGACGGAAACGTTTAGGGTCGAAACCCGATCAACCTCTTGAAAGATATAATCCTGTTGTGATTCAGTCTTCGAAACGGTGGTTGAATCGTGGCTGGAGAGTTTTGGTTGTCGGATCGGCAGTGGGCTGTGATTGATCCTTTGTTGCCGAAGAACCAGCCGGGCGCGCATAGGGTCGACGACCGGCGGGTGATCAGCGGCATCATTCATATGCTGAAGGTGGGCTGCCGTTGGCAGGACTGTCCGGCGGTGTATGGCCCGTCGACGACCATCTACAACCGGTTCCGGCGCTGGACGATGAAGGGGGTTTGGCGGCGGCTGTTTGTGGCTCTGGTCGAATTCAGTCCCGATGACGTTCAGATGATCGACTCCACCAGCGCCAAAGCCCATCGCTCGGCGGGCGGTGGAAAAGGGGGGGCGAAATCCAGGCGATTGGCCGCTTGAGTGCGTTCCGATAAGTGGGAACCGGTTATCGGATCGAAACGCACTCTAACATCTTGAATGAGAGCCTGTTTTATCCCTCTAGACGTTTCCGTCTAAAGGGAACA
>NMUI01000242.1 GCA_002221445.1 Phenylobacterium zucineum
TGTTCCCTTTAGACGGAAACGTCTAGAGGGATAAAACAGGCTCTCATTCAAGATGTTAGAGTGCGTTTCGATCCGATAACCGGTTCCCACTTATCGGAACGCACTCTAGTCGCAGCAAGCTATTATCTGCTCATCGCGATGGCGCATCTTGCGGTCCTGCCCAACGATAAAAAGCTCTTGATGTGCAGCGTGGCCCTGGGCAGCGCCGCGATGGCGATGATTTCCCGGTTTGCGCTGAAAAACGGCACCCCCCAGCAAACCGAAGTCTGGATGATGGTGCTGGTAGGCATTGTCACAGCCAACATCACCCTGCACGGTGTCGTCGTCGGAGACCGGGAGCAGATTTATTACATCACGACCTTGCTGGCCGCCTTTCCGATGCTGACGCCCACAGCGCGAACCGCAGCCTTATCGAGCCTAATTTTGTTGACCGGCGCGATCATCCTGCTGGCTTTTCATGTACCGGTCTTCACAATTTCCCTGGCATTTCTCCTGGGCGGGCCGGCAATCGGCGGATGGTTTGCCGCTGTGCGAACCCGAGGACTAGCCGATGTTCTGGCGAGTTCACAAGCCGAAGCGCAAAGATTAAGAGAAATTGCTGAACAATCGGAGCAAGCCAAAGCTCAATTCCTAGCAAATATGAGCCATGAAATCAGAACACCTCTAAACGGCATTATCGGTGTTTTAGAAGTCCTTGCCAATTCCAAACTGACTATCAAACAGCGCAAAATGATTGATTTGATCCAAGGTTCTGGTCAGACGCTTGAGCGTCTTCTAACGGATATTCTCGATATATCTAAAATCGAGGCTGGAAAACTTTATGTGGAGCGTGAACCCTTTGATCTCGCCCGTGAGATAGAAGCGGCTGCGAACCTGCTGCACGCCCGCGCTAAGGACAAGGACCTGAGCTTCACGGTGGTTATCGAACCCGATGCACGTGGAGCCTATCTTGGGGATGCTGTCCGCTTACGGCAGGTTGTGACCAACCTGGTATCGAACGCTGTGAAATTCACTGAACACGGTGGCGTAAATATCAAGGTCACCCGGGACGATCTTGAAGATACCACCCGTGTGAAAATAACCGTCGAAGATACCGGCCCCGGCCTGGACAGCCGCACGCTCGGTCGGCTGTTCCAGAGGTTTGAACAGGCCGACGGCTCAATCACCCGCCTCCACGGCGGGACGGGTCTTGGCCTATCAATTGTGAAATCTCTGGTCCAGATGCAGGGAGGCACTGTATCGGTCCGGTCGGAACCAGGGCGCGGCAGCCAGTTTGAGGTGATCATACCTTATGCCATAGCCGGGCCAGAACAGATTGTTGCCCGATCCTCGGCAGACGCTAACTTCCGCGAGGCCGGCACGGTACCCCTAAATATCCTTCTGGCTGAAGATAATATCAGCAACAGGCAGGTGGTCTCGCTTATCCTTGAGTCCTTCGGCGTCAACCTCACCATAGCTGAGGACGGTCGGCAGGCCGTCGCGGCCTTCCGGGCGAAGGTCTTTGATCTGGTCTTGATGGACATGCAGATGCCGGTGATGGACGGCCTGGAGGCCACGCGCTCCATTCGCGCCTTTGAATTGGCCCAGGGCCGGCCGCGCTTGCCGATTGTGGCCATGACCGCCAACGCCATGGACAGCGACCGCCAGGCC
>NMUI01000243.1 GCA_002221445.1 Phenylobacterium zucineum
CCGGAACGTAGGGTCTGGGCAGTTGAGTGCCGACTGCCGTCGCGCGCGACCGAGGGCCGTTGGCACAGGCCCCCGAAGCGCCTCGATCTTACCAACGACAATACCCAAGACCCTTGCATCTTCACCGTTGAAGGCATCGCCCACCTTCAGGCCAAAAATCTTGCTCAAGGCGTCCTGAGACAAATCCTTGTTCTGCCCCGCATTCTGGCGATCAAGCCCGACAACATGGGCAACCCGGCTGTTGACGGATCCTGCGACCGCCTCCAGGGATTCCCCCTTTTGGACCCGTGTGGTCAGGTCCTCCGCCTTAGCCCGCAAACGCTTGACCAGTTCCTGTGTCATCCAGATCTGAGTCAATCTCGGTTTGACTTCCGCCAGTGCGGGCAGGGTCTTAGGAAAAACTTTATCGACCCTGACCGCAAAGCTCTCACCGTTACCGTCATCTTCGATTTCGCTTTCCCCGCCCTGAGGCAGGCCAAAGGCGGTCTGTACCAGCTTCTGTGTCAGGCCAGGAACTGGGCGGCCTTGTTGATCCAGTCCCTGTTCAGACAAAGGACCAAGGGTAATCGCGGCGACCCCGGCCTTGGCCGCTGCCTCGGTGAGACTTGCACCGCCGGCACGGGCATCGTCGTATTTCTGGCTAAGTTCATAGACTTTTTCCGCAGCCGCCGTCTTGCGGGCTTCGGCTTCGAGCATGGGGCGAACTTCTGCCAAGGTTGCCACATGGCCGGGGGTGATCCCGATAACCTTCACGACGGCAAGGCCGAGCTCGCCCTCAACCACGCGGATCGTCCCAGGGGGCATCGTAAAGGCGGCCTCAGCAACCTTGGGGTCAGCGATCGCCGACTTGGGTTTATCCGCATAATCAATGACGTTGACGCCATATGATTTGGCAAGAGTTCCGGGGTCTTCTCCCTTGGTAAGGCGAGCGGCTATGGTCTGGGCCGTCGCGGCATCCTTGCCCGGTATTTGAATGAGACTGCGGACCTCAGGCTTGTTCAGCGTGTCCTTGCGGAACTGAAATTGCTTTTCAATTTCAGCCTCGGTTACAGGCAGGTTGGTGCCGACCAAGGCCGGACTGAATCGAACGAGGGTTAGACTCCGAAATTCGGGTTTCAATAATTTCGACGCATTGTCCTGCATAAACTTATTGAGCTGGGCGTCAGTCGGGAGGGCAACTGCTGGAACCGCATTGGGGCCAATTGTGAAATAACCCACGTCGCGGGCCTCGGTCATGTAGATCGCCCCAAGGGCCGAATAGGCGCGTGGCGCACGCAGACCATCAACGATTGCCGAAACCAGATGTGCCTGAGCGATTTGATCCCGCAGGTCCACCTCGAACTTCTCGACCGTCAAATTATTTCGCTGAAGGGTTTTTTCGTAGATCGCCTTATCGAAGCGCCCGGAAACCTGATCGAAAAATAGGGCATTTTTTCGATCTGCGCCTTGATCAACTGATCCGACGGGTGGAGCCCGATCTTATCCAGGAGGGCCGCAAATGCTTCGCGGGTGGCAAGGCTGTTAATCACGCCGGAGTCGTAATGATTCTCCACCATCAGTTCGGTGGTCACCGGTTGTCCGGACTGTTGTTCAAGACCTTTCCGGGCTTGTTCCCATGCGGTCTTGAAGTCCTGCGGCCCGATGGTCCGCTTGCCGACCTCCACCACCACATTGGTTGGGTGTCCTTTGAAGACATCGCGAACCCCAAGCACACCGAAACTGACCACCAGGAGAGCGATAAGGACGCCAGCAATGGGTGATTTGGCGAAGGCACGGATTGACGAGAGCATGAAACCTTTCCTGGCCCCCGACGCGGAGCCGACCTTTGGAGGTGGTATAGTGGGTCATGCCGACCCCCCGCAAGCGCCCCCGCATTTGCAGGACGTGCCGCAACCTGTTCCTTCAACGGTGACATAGGCCGGAACTTGCCGTAACCCCGACCTTCAGGGCTTCAATCAGGGTCATCGCATTATGTCATCTTCCGCTGCCTTTATTGTTGGAAATTGGAAGTTGAACGGCACCGGGCAAGGTCTGGGTCAGATCCGATCCATTGCCGAGGGGGTGCAGGATGCGCCGTCTGTGCGGGTGGCCATCTGTCCGCCGGCGACACTACTCAGCCGCGCTGCCCAGGTAATACAGGGCTCGAAGCTCAGTCTGGGTGGGCAGGATTGTCACCCTGAGATCAATGGGGCCTTTACCGGCGATATTTCTGCCGAAATGTTGGCCGATGCGGGTGCTCAAGTGGTCATTCTGGGACATTCCGAGCGGCGGGCCGCTTATGGTGAAACGAACACACTGGTAGCGAGCAAGGTTTCGGCGGCCTTGAGGGCGGGGCTGGAGCCGATCATCTGCGTTGGTGAGTCCCTGACACAAAGACGGTCAGGTGAAGCCCTTAGGGTGGTTGTAGGGCAGGTGGTGGGATCACTGCCGTCAGAAGCTGCCCATCATAGGTTTGCGGTCGCCTATGAGCCTGTCTGGGCCATCGGCACAGGCCTGACGCCGACCCTGAACGAGATTGAGGAGGTCCATCTGGCGATAAGATCTGCGCTGAAAGACATTTTTGGTCCGGCAGGGCTGCGCCCACCCATCCTTTATGGGGGATCGGTGAAACCAGACAACGCCGCCGAAATTCTTAAGGGTCAGGAGGTCGGCGGGGCCCTAGTCGGTGGAGCCTCCCTTAAGGCTGAAGATTTCCTCGCCATTGTCGGGGCCGTTTGAGCCCCCTGTATTTCGGAGCAAGATCATGACGGTAAACCGTAAGGTTGGCCCCTTTGAGGTCTTCCCCATCGGCCTCGGCTGTATGAGCCTGTCCCACGCCTATGGCCCGCCGCCGCCCCGGGAACAGGCCGAGCGCGTGCTTAAGGGGGCGTTGGACGCAGGATACACCTTCTTTGATACCGCGGCGGTTTATGGCCTCGGTCACAACGAGACTCTGGTGGGTGAGGTTTTGAGCGACCGCCGGAATGAGTTTATCCTGGCCTCAAAATGCGGCCTCAGCCGGGGTGAGCAACGGGAGCTGAATGGAAGCCCGGCGGCGCTGAAGGCCACATGCGAGGACAGTCTGCGCCGTCTGAAGACCGATGTGATTGACCTCTATTATCTCCACCGATGGGACAAGCGCATCCCGATTGAGGACAGTGTCGGGGCCCTGGCGGATTTGGTTCGGGAAGGAAAATTCGAACCATAGGCCTTTCGGAAGTATCGGCACCGACCCTTCGACGGGCCCATGCCATCCATCCCATTTCAGCCTTGCAGACTGAGTATTCCCCTTGGACCCGCAATCCAGAGATCGCGGTGTTGGAGGCCTGTCGTGACCTGGGTGTGACGTTTGTGGCGTTCAGTCCAGTCGGTCGGGGATTTCTTGCTGGGGGCGTGACGGACGCCGCGACCCTGGCAGAGGGTGACTTCCGTCTGGGAATGCCGCGATTCCAGGGTGAAGCCTTCCAGGCCAATCTTAACCTGCTTGCTCAATTTAGGGCCATTGCGGCTGATGCCGGATGCACCCCGGCCCAGTTATGTCTGGCTTGGCTTAAGCACAAGGACCCGACCATCGTGTCCATCCCCGGCACCACCAGTCCCGACCATATGCGTGAAAACGCGGCGGCCGCGCGTGTATCCTTGAGCACCGACATCATGGCGCACATTGAAGCGACCGTGAACGAGTCAACTGTGACGGGCACCCGTTATGGACCCGCCATGCAGGCTTCGGTGGACACCGAGGGTTAATCTGCAGCGAGAGCTGGGCTCGATCGAATATAGACTTGCCCGATCAGCCATATAGAGACGCCGCCCCCCGCCACCAGGGCGGCGTGAAGTCCCCAGAATGTAAATGGGGCCATGTCCTCGTAAAAGCCACCAATTCGACCGCTGATAAAGCTGCCGAGGGTTGTGGTCAGGGCGTTCACTCCCAACATAGTGGCGTTGATGGAACCCGGGGCCAGCCGCGAGAAGAGGCTGTTCAGAGTCGGCACGGTGAACAGCCACCCCAGGTTTGAGGCGAAATGAAAGGCGATCGCCACAACCAAAGGCGTGCGCCCTTCGCCATCCAACCAGAACTGCCCGCCAGCCAGGAGCAGGGTTGCCGCACCAAAGATCAGGCAGCCGATGGCAATCTTGCTGAACTCGTTGGGTTCTTTGCGATGGTGGGCTTGGTGCCGCCAGAGCATCAGAACAGGTGGCAGAAGCAGAAAGGGGGCCAGCCCGTCGAGGGATTGGAGCCAGGGTATGGGCAGTGTCCAGCCGGCCACCTTAAGCTGTAAATGATCACGCACCCAGATGTTATAGGTGTTCCAGATTTGGGATTGGGCCACCCAGAACAGGGCTGCACCCGGTACAATCGCAAACAAGACGCCCAGGCGGCGGTAGTCCGGCAATGTCAGGGGATCAGAGGGCTTCTGGACCGCAACACTTCGTTCATTCGGAAGTTTTCTTTGCCCGAGCAGATAAACGATGAGTCCCACCATCATACCGACGGCGGCAAATCCAAAGCCAATGTGCCAACCATAAGCCTGACCCAGCGCCCCGGTGGCCAACGGGGCCACAAAGGCTCCGAAATTGATCACGCTGCCATAGATCTGGAAGGCCACCTCCCGCCGGCGGTCTTCAACGCTGTAGAGTTCACCAATCTGAGGTGCCACATTACCGCGAACAAACCCCGCCCCGACAATCAATAGTAAAAGAGCCAGTAGGAAGGTCTGATCAAAAGCCATAGCCAAGTGCCCCGCGGCCATGGACAGAGCGCCGATAATGATACTGACCCTGCGCCCGAGAAGGCGGTCCCCGAGAAATCCCCCGATCAACGGAGTGAGGGCAACCAGCCCCACATAAAGTCCGAAAATCTGCGAGGCCAGAGCCTGGGTCGAGAGCGGACCCACGACATGCTCAATCGCGGCACGAAACCCGTGAAACCCGGAAATCCGTTCTACATGCCCTGGCAGCAAGAGCTGGCCGACCATGTAGAGAACCAGCAGGGACTGCATTCCGTAGAATGAGATGCGATCCCAGACCTCAAGCCCGGCCAGAACCCCCAGCCCGACCGGATGACCGAAGAAGCCCTTATCGTTCCGGTCGTCCTGGTAGGCCGATGACATGGGGTGATTTCCTTTTGTACCTCGGGCCGGATTGAGTACAGGATCGCCCCCAGAGCCGCAAAATTTCGCACAGCCAATGGCTGCGCCCCGGAATTTATAGCTCGATCATATCAAAATCAGCCTTCGGCGTGCCGCAAAGTGGGCAGATCCAGTCGGCCGGAATGTCCTCCCATCGAGTTCCGGGTGCGATCCCCTCATTGGGATCGCCCAGCGATTCCTCGTAGATGTAACCGCAAGTACGGCATTGCCAGACTTTGAAGTCCTCTGCCACGGGAGCCTCAGTGGAGTTCGAAGCGGATTGGAACGGATTTGGGGCCACAGACAAAACTGGCGACCATGTTTTGTGGCTTCCCGGCCAGTTCGACGGACTTGACCCGTGCAAAGAACTCTTCCCAGAGAATCCGCATTTCCATCCGGGCCAAATGCTGCCCAAGGCAAACATGGGCACCATAACCGAAGGCTAGATGCTTGTTAGGGGTGCGTTCGACGTCAAAGTCATAGGGGTTCTTGAATACCGCTTCGTCGCGATTGCCGGAGGGATAGGACAACATCATCCAGTCGCCCTTGGCGATTTTCTGACCGGCTAGGACGGCATCATCGGTGGCCGTACGCATGAAGTGCTTCACGGGCGTAACCCATCGGATGGATTCTTCGATCAGGCCTGGAATAAGGGCTGGATCGGCTTTAACCTTGGCAAATTGTTCCGGATTCTCCGCCAAGGCCCATAAAGCCCCCGCTGTTGTCGCCGAGGTCGTATCGTGACCGGCTGTCGCAGCGATAATGTAATAGCTCATTGCCTCCAGATGGCCCAACGGTTGGCCGTGTACGGTGCCGTTGGCAATAACGCTGGCTAAATCATTGCGGGGATTAGCCCGCCGATCCTCGGTGATGGCATTAAAGTAAAGCATAAAGTCCATGACGACGGACTGGATGGTATCGACCCCGGCATCGGTATCCTGACTCGCCGCCCCGGTCCGGTTGAGGTCAGGGTCGGCGCTGCCGAACAGCTCCTGAGTCAGCTTCAACATTCGGGGTTCGTCGGCCTCCGGCACCCCAATCACCTCCATGACCACATGCAAGGGGTAGAGAAAGGCCACATCCCGGGCAAAATCGCAGGTCGATCCCTGCGCGGCCATATTGTCGATGGCCGTCCGCGCCAAGTCCCGAATGCGCGTTTCCAGGGCCCGCAGGTTTTGCGGCATGAACGACCCTTGGGTCAGTCTGCGGTAAGCCAAGTGGTCCGGGTTATCCATCTGCACCAGGGAGCGGACCAGATGGGGACTGCCCCCCATCATCTCACGCACCTTTCGGTCAGCATCAATGGTCGTCATGACGGAAGACCGGTCGCCATTGTGAAAAAGGTCGTTCTGTCGCTCGACCTCCAGAATGTCTGCGTGCCGTGTCACCACCCAGAAGGGGTCAATGCCCTCCGGTTCGGCCATGGCCAGCGGGGCCTCCCTTCGCAGCCATGCAAATGCGTCATCGGCACGTTTGCCGTCTGCGTAGGCGTGGGGATCAACAATGTCTTGAGCAATCTGGCGTGGAATCGGCATCTCAGTTTCCCTGAACGGTCAGACGGTGAATTAATTTCCAGAGGACATGGAGGCACCATTTCATTAAGTTGGTGGTTGGACAACAAATATATGCGGACACTTTTGTGACCTTAAATCCAATCCAACCTAACCGACGCACCCAGGCAGAGCGCCGGGCGGAGTCAGAACATCGGCTTCTGCACGCGGCGGCTGAGATTGTGGTGTCCGTTGGACTTACAGCGGCAACTTTTGAGAATGTCGGGCGAAGGGCTGGATACAGCCGCGGTTTGGCAGCTCAGAAATTCGGCTCGAAACAAGGTCTTGTGGAAGCCTTGGTCGCTCATCTTGAATCCCGACAGGCCGGGCTTTGGCCCTCAGATCCCAACATGCCGGGCCTAGAGTCCATTCTCGGCTATGTAGATGCCTTCCTGCGCAATCTGGGGCATGACGGTGAAGCCCGTGCCTATTTCATGCTGATGTCTGGCGCGGTTTCCGACCTGTCGCCTCACCGTACCGATTTTGCTCAGGTTCATGAACGGGTTGAGCGTCGCCTGGAGAGTCTTGTAAAGCGCGGACAGGATGAGGGTAATATAAGTTCCGGCCTGGATGCCGATGCTATGGCGTTGATGATCGGGGCTCTATTGCTTGGGGTGTCCATGCAGGTTCTGGTCAACCCATCGATCGACATTAATCCTATTCGTATGACCAGCCTAGCCGCCCTGCGGCAAGCTCTTGTGTCACGACCTTGATCTTCGTCGTCGGGGTGGGGTCAATGGGAAATCTAATTTCGATCCGATAACCGGTTCC
>NMUI01000244.1 GCA_002221445.1 Phenylobacterium zucineum
AAAGACACCAATGGCCGGGTGATGCCGGACGCGATGAACTGGGCCAACTCCCTAGAGCCTGTTCCCTTTAGATGGAAACGTCTAGAGGGATACAACAGGCTCTAATTCAAGATGTTAGAGTGCGTTTCGCTCACAGATTTCGCAAGCGTTCCAATGCACCTTGCAGAATCCAACTTGCAGCCATCTGATCGACCAGATCGGCCCGCTTTGATCGTGAGGCGTCGAATTCATCAATCAGAACCCGGTTGACGGCGACAGTGGATAACCGCTCATCCCAGAAGGCGATCAGCAGATCATTTTTCAGTCTTAAGAGATTGCGGGCGAAGGCTCGATTTGACTGACAGCGGGTTCCTTCACTGCCGTCCATATTCACTGGCAATCCGATCACCAGACCGGCTGCGGCACGGGCCTCCATCAGGTTGAAGAGTTGCACCGCATCCTTGCTGAACTTGGTTTTTCCAGGGTTTTGAGAGGGGAGGAGATCGTCCGAGTTGGATCGCTGACAGCTATTCCTATGGTCTTTTCCCCGAGATCGAGACCAAAAAGCGAGCCCTGACGCGGTAAAAAGGCGGGAAGATCAGTCAATTCAACAACGGCCATGTCTGATCTTATCCTGGGAGGGACCTAAGTTCCAAGGGCGCTAACTCTACGCGGACTCTTGTCAAAGCCGCCCTGCCGCGGCTAACCCACACCTGACAGATCAAGGAGGGCCCCATGGCCATCGACGCTGCGACCGTTCGCAAGGTTGCCAGGCTGGCACGCGTTGCCGAGCCCGAAGACCGGCTGGAACCGCTGGCCATCGAGCTCAGCGGCATTATGGCCTGGATTGAGCAATTGGCGGAGGTGGACACCGTTGGGGCGACCCCGATGACCTCGGCGGTTTCCATGCCTATGCCCCTGCGCGATGATGTAGTTACCGAAGGCGGCGATGCCAACCTGATCCTATCTAATGCGCCGAAATCGTCCGGCGGGTTCTTTGTCGTGCCCAAGGTGGTTGAATAAATGTCGGACCTCACCCGCATGACGCTGAAGGCCGCCTTGGACGGTTTGCAGGCTAAGAAATTTTCCTCGGTTGAGCTGACCCAGGCGCACCTGGATGCCATGGCTCAGGCCAGACCGCTCAACGCCTTCATTCTCGAGACGCCGGACACAGCCCTCCTCATGGCAGGGGAGGCCGACGTCCGTCGGGCTAAAGGCGATGCCGGGGCGTTATCTGGCGTGCCTTTGGGCATTAAGGACCTGTTCTGCACCAAGGGGGTTCGCACCACGGCGGGCTCAAACATTCTTGGCAATTTTGTTCCGGAATATGAGTCGACCGTGACCTCAAACCTCTGGCGGGATGGGGCCGTGATGTTGGGTAAGCTCAATCTGGATGAATTTGCCATGGGCTCGTCCAACGAGACTTCGGCATTCGGACCAGTGGTCAATCCCTGGCGTCGCAAGGACAGTGAGTCCAAGCTGACTCCGGGCGGGTCATCGGGGGGATCGGCGGCCTCGGTTGCCGCCGACCTTTGCCTGGGCGCAACGGCGACTGATACCGGCGGTTCCATTCGTCAGCCCGCAGCGTTTACGGGCACTGTAGGTATCAAACCAACCTATGGGCGCTGCTCCCGCTGGGGGGTCGTGGCGTTTGCCTCGTCCCTGGATCAGGCCGGCCCCATCGCCAAGACGGTGGAGGATGCCGCTATTTTACTGACCTCCATGTCGGGGCATGATCCAAAGGACGCCACGAGCCTTAACATCCCCGTGCCGGATTTCGCGAGCTTTGTGGGTAGGTCAGTCAAGGGTCTGCGGATCGGCATTCCCAAAGAATACCGGGTCGATGGTATGCCGCCTGAAATTGACGCCCTTTGGGAGAACGGAATCGCCTGGCTGAAGGATGCCGGGTGCGAAATCGTCGAGGTTTCCCTGCCGCATACAAAATACGCCCTGCCGGCCTACTACATTGTCGCACCAGCCGAGGCGTCCTCGAACCTCGCCCGCTATGACGGTATGCGCTACGGCCTTCGGGTGGAGGGGGCAATCTCACCGAAACCTACGAAAACACCCGGGCCAAGGGCTTTGGTGAAGAGGTTAAACGCCGCATTTTGATTGGCACCTATGTACTGTCGGCGGGCTATTACGACGCCTATTATCTGAAGGCCCTAAAGGTCCGGCGTCGCATTGCCGATGACTTTAGTCAGGCCTTTGAAAAGGTCGATGCCCTGCTGACCCCAACGGCACCTTCGGCGGCCTTCGGTCTTGGGGAAAATGCTGATGACCCTGTGGCCATGTATCTCAATGACATATTCACCGTGACGGTGAATCTGGCGGGATTGCCGGGCATGAGCCTGCCAGCCGGGGTCGATGCCGATGGCCTGCCCCTCGGCCTACAGCTGATAGGCCGTACCTTGGACGAAGGGACCCTGTTTTCTCTCGGCGGGGCGCTTGAAAAGGCGGCGGACTTTAGGGCGAGGCCGACCAGGTGGTGGTCGGCACCATGACCTGACCCCTGATTAAAAAAGCCCCCAAGCGGCAAGGCGAGGGGGCTTATTATGATCAAAAGATGGTGGACTTGACGGCTTACGGCTTGGGCAGCTTGTCGAGGTCAGCCTGAACGGCGGCGATTTGTGCGTCGGTCAGCGCGCCCTGGCTGATCGGCTGAAGGGCCTTGAGCGTCATGGCCTTAAACTGATCAAAGGCCGGATGCGAGGTGAGCATGGGGATGTCCTTATCGAGAATCGCCTTGGTGACCGGGTTTGCAGCCAAGTCGGCAATCGGGGTCGTTTCGACATTGGGCGCATCTGCAGCGAGGGCAACACCCGCCGTGAGCATAAGGGACAGACCAGCGAGGCCGGCGGTAATCATCTTTTTCATAATGGGTTCCTTCCCAGGGGTTTCAGTGGCCGCAGAAAGCGCGATTTCATAGACTTGCGCAAGCCACTTCCGCTTCGACGCGGTCGGCACTAGAAGCAAGACATGTCTGATACCTCAAAACTGATCCAAGGCCGCACAGGCCAGTGGGAAATTGTCCTAGGCTTGGAGATCCACGCCCAGGTTGCCTCTAATGCCAAGCTGTTTTCCGGGGCCGCGGTCGGGTTCGGTGCTGGACCAAACCAGCAGGTGAGTCTGGTGGACGTCGCCATGCCAGGCATGTTGCCGGTCATAAACCGCCACTGCGTCGAGCAGGCGATCAGAACCGGTTTGGGCCTTAAGGCGCAGATCAATCTGCGGAGTCTGTTTGACCGGAAGAATTATTTCTATCCGGACCTGCCGCAAGGCTATCAGATCAGTCAATTCAAGGACCCCATTGTTGGGGAGGGCGAGGTCATTGTCGAACGGGATGACGGCTCGACCTTCATTGTCGGGATCGAGCGCCTGCATTTGGAGCAGGATGCCGGCAAAAGCCTCCACGATCAGGACCCCAATGCGACCTTCATGGATTATAACCGCGCCGGGACCGCGTTAATGGAAATCGTTTCCCGCCCCGACATGCGTTCGGCGGAAGAGGCGGCGGCCTATGTGAAAAAAGTCCGCACCATTCTGGTTTATCTGGGCACCTGCGACGGCGATATGGAGAAGGGCAATCTCCGGGCGGACGTCAATGTGTCCGTGCGCCGTCCTGGCGAGGGTCTTGGGACTCGCTGCGAGATTAAGAATGTCAATTCCTACCGCTATATCCAGCAGGCGATTGAATATGAGGCCCGCCGTCAGATCGAGGTCCTGGAAGACGGGGGCAAGATCGATCAGGAAACCCGACTTTTCGACCCCATAAAGGTTGAGACTCGGTCCATGCGGTCAAAGGAAGAGGCCCACGACTATCGTTACTTCCCCGATCCTGACCTTCTGCCCCTGGAGCTTGATCCGGACTGGGTGAGGGCCATTGCAGCATCCTTGCCCGAGCTACCCGATGCCAAGAAGGCGCGGTTGCAGGCGCAATATGGGCTAACCGCCTATGACGCTGGGGTCCTGATTATCGAACAGGCGCGGGCCGATTTCTTCGAAGCCGCAGCTGAGGGGCGTGACGCCAAGCTGGTGTCCAACTGGGTGACTAACGAACTGGCGGCCAAGCTGACGGTGGGCGGTCTTGAGATCGCTAACAGCCCTATCCGACCGGACGAGATTGCGGAGCTGGTCGCCTTGATCGAAGAAGGTGTCATTTCGTCCAAGATTGCCAAGGATGTGTTTGAGCGAATGTGGGCGGGCGAGGGTCGTCCCCGCGCCATTGTTGCGGCCCAGGGTCTGCAACAGGTTTCAGACACCGGAGCTTTGGAAAAATCATTGATGATCTGATTGCAGCCAATCCCGGTCAGGCCGATTCAGTCAAGGAAAAGCCCCAGGCCATAGGCTGGTTTGTCGGTCAGGTGATGAAGGCGACCGGTGGCAAGGCTAATCCCGGTACGGTCAACCAGTTGCTCAAATCAAAGCTCGGCATTGGCTAGGCCAGGATGAGGAGGGCCCTCGCCCTCCTCATTGCGCCGGTTATTTCGCCGTCCAGCGGTCCAGCCAGTTAAACACAGTCTCGTGCCATTGCAGGCCGTTCTCGGGCTTCAGGACCCAATGATTTTCATCTGGGAAGTCAAGAAACTGGCTTGGCACGCCCTTGCGTTGCAAGGCGGTAAAGGTTCCAAGGCCTTGCTCCAGCGGCACGCGAAAGTCGTTTCGACCGTGGATGACCAGTTCGGGCTTGGTCCACGCATTCACATGATTGGCGGGGTTGAAGGCCTGATAAGAATCTGGATGTTCATAAGGTGTGCCGCCGTTTTCCCATTCAGAAAACCACAGCTCGTCGGTGGAATAGCCCATGGCGTGGGTGTCGAAGAGGCCATCGTGATTGACCAGACACTTCCAGGGCTTCGACCAGTTTCCGGCGATCCAGTTGATCATATAGCCACCATAGGACCCCCCCAGAGCACAGGCGCGATCAGCGTCAAGGAAGGCGTATTTGGCCAAGGCATAGGTCCAACCCTTCTGCAGGTCTTCCAGGGGCCTGTCGCCCCAGTGCTGTGAGATCGCGTCGGTAAAGCCCTGACCATATCCGGTTGAACCGTGAAAATCGATCATGACCACCGCATAACCATGTCCGGCATAGGTCTGGGCATTCCAGCGATAATGGAAAAGATTGCCAAAACTGCCTTGGGGTCCGCCATGGATCAGGAAGGCAACCGGATAGGATTTGCCAGCCTCATAATCGGCAGGCTTCATCACATAGCCGTAGACCGTCTCACCATTCCACCCGGCAAAGGAAAATTGTTCAGCCTGGCCCATGGCGATTTGGGCGAGTCGATCAGCATTGTGGCTGGTGATCTGAACCGGGGCCTTATCGCTTCGGCTTAAGCGGAACACCTGGGCTGGGGTGCTTAGATTATCTTGGGTGAAGATCAGCTCGGTTTTCCCAGGGTCGAAGTCCAGAACATGGCCAGATCCAGTTACCGGAGATGGCATACCGCCCTTTGCCGGTGAAAACGCGAAGATACGGGTTTGGCCGAGGTCCTCCGCCGTCCCGTAAATTGTTTTGCCGTCCTTAGACCACTTAAAACTCTCTACCGAGCGATCCCAGCCTGGAGCCAGTTCGCGTGTCGCCCCGGTCTTGAGATCCCGTACCATGAGGGCGTTTCGATCAGATTCAAAGCCTGGCCGCCTCATGGCCAACCAGGCTAATTTCGTACCGTCTGGGGAGACCGCCGGGGCTGAATCTCCGGCCAGATTGCCGACTGTAAGATTTATCGGAGGCGTGCTGGCTGTCAGAGGCACCTTGTAGAGATCAAAATTGGTCTGCCAGGGCTCATTCCTGCCCGCGACCCGGGCCGAGAAAATGATCGCTGCGCTGTCGGCGGTGAAGGTGAAGTCTGTCTCATCACCGAATGGTCTTGAAGGACTATCGCCGTCAAAACCCGTCATAAGATCAATCGGTTCGCCAACCGTAGCTTCGCCTGCGGTTAATGACAGCGCAAACAGGTGATTGCGGGTCCCATCTGCCCACTCGTCCCAATGGCGGACGAAAAGGCGATCATAAACCGTACCGGAGGGAACTTTGGGGGCCTTGCTGCGGTCTAGGGTACACTGCAGGGTCTTGCAGTCGGGATAGACAGCCATCGCCACAACCAGGGTCTTTCCATCCGGTGCCAGGCGAAAGGATCCTACTGGTAGCGGCAGACGGGTGATCTGGGTGGCCATCACCCCATCCGCATCTGCTCTCCAGACCTGGGGCGAACCGGAGCGTGAGGACATAAAATAGATCCACTTACCATCCGCAGACCAACGCCCCGAAGATGCGCCTCCCTCGGAAATTGGCAGTCGATGCGGCGGCGTCCGGGCCGCAACATCAAGCTCCCAAAGGCTATGTACCCCGCGATTTTTGGCCCAGTCCGTTGATCTGAGATCATATATTGCCGTCTTACCCAGGGGTGAAATCCGGACATCTGAGACCCGGTCAAAACTGCCAAGATCCTTAGCCGTAAGACCCTTGAGATCTCCGGCCCAGGCTGTGGCCGGCAGGGTTGCAATAACAAGGGCAAGCAAGGCACGACGCATGGGCGATACAATCCTGAGATCCGAACACTGGCCTTGTCGGTATCACGAGGTTTGAGGCAGAGCCAACCCACGGAGGTTAGGCATGTCACTGAACGCGGGAAGTTCTGTTGATACCGCTGTAGGCGCTTTTATTTTTGCCCCATTCCACGATCGCCATGCGA
This sequence comes from Phenylobacterium zucineum, assembly GCA_002221445.1. Lineage (GTDB taxonomy): Bacteria > Pseudomonadota > Alphaproteobacteria > Caulobacterales > Caulobacteraceae > Phenylobacterium > Phenylobacterium zucineum_B. Next base: position 6,675 of record NMUI01000244.1, read on the forward strand.
CAGTTTGTCACGTTCATCGGAGATAAAAGTCCGCCATGCGGGCCCAAAATAGGTGAGATAACGGGTCCGAAAACCCCAATAGACGAACACGCGCTACCGGCACTTAATCATATCTTCAGTGAAGATCGACTTTGCTTAAATCACAGGACTTGGGGCGAGGGCCAGAACGGACCTCGGAAAGTCAAAGTGAAGGAATCGAACTCATGCTTGCGAGCGTGGAATCGGAAGTCAGATTGCCTTTGCCGGGGCCGAATGCGACCGGTGAGGAATTATTCAAAATGGGTCTACTCTATTCAACCGGGCAGGGCGGCGCGCCTTTAGATTTTGTCTCGGCGCATATGCTGTTCAACCTGGCCGCCATGCGTGGATCTGAAGCCGCTAAAGCCTATCGCAAGGAACTGAGCCAAGAGATGGGCTCCGAGGAAGTGGCCGAGGCTCAGCGGGCAGCCCGGGAGTGGCTGGCCCGGGGATAAGGCTTCACCTCCAGCTCAGATTGCGATCGGTTGCGTCAGGCTCAAGCTTGGATCCGGCGGGCGGGTTCATTCAAGCCCGGGATCATCCCGGCCACAGCCGCCGGGGAGGTTGCTCAAACTGTTACGCATTGCGGACTTCCCCCGCGCAATGGGTTCGGCTATGAGAGCCGTTCTGTTCGGGTCTGTTTGAAGCGGTCTGGGTGGAGTTGGGTGAAAACCCAATTAAAATCAAAGTGGTGACGTGGCCGAGTGGCTGAAGGCAACGGTTTGCTAAATCGTCATACCCGAAAGGGTATCCAGGGTTCGAATCCCTGCGTCACCGCCATATCCTTCAACCAGGCTTGACGCATAGCCAACGGGCGCGGTGGAAGTTGGCCGCATTGTCCACCCAGCCTGTGACCTTGGTCGCGACGAGGTTGCGGTTGACTACAAAAAACAGCGGAATTGTCGCTTCGTCGTTCAACATGACCTGCTCGGCCTGGGAGAGCAGGTCTGCACGCTTTTCAATGTCCGGTTCCTGGTCTGCGGCGTTGAGGAGCGCATCATAGGTTGGGTTTTTATAGTCCCCATAATTTTGCCCACCGGTGTCAGACTTAAAAAGGTCGAGGAAGGTCGTGGCATCATTGAAGTCAGCATACCAGTTCATAATGCCCACGTCGAAATCGCGCATTCGATAGGCGGCGAAGGCGATCTGGGACTCGTTTTGGATAACCTTGGCGTTGACGCCGATTTCAGCCCAGTCGGCTTGCACCGCTTGGCTGATCAAGATGCTGTCGGGATTATTGGAGGTTTTGATCTGAAAAGTCAGAGGATTATCCGGACCATACCCGGCCTGTAACAGCGAGCGGCGGGCGTCAGCCACCCGACGAGCCCGGGTTTGGCCTGACCAGAAGACATGGGCCCCATACCGGTAGCCGGCGGTACCGGGAGGTACAAAGGCATAGGCTGGTGCCTGTCCGGCACGCATCAGCTTTCGGGTGATGAATTCCCGGTCAATGGCCTCTGACAAGGCCCGACGAACCCTAATATCCCTAAAGGCCACCATATCCCGGGTGTTGAATGACATATAGCTCGTCGCCAGGGAGATATGGGTCCGGGCAATGCCGGGCATGTTTGACCGGATTCGGTCAATGCGGTTGGATTGAAAACTGGTATTGATGTCCAGTTCGCCCTTGCGGATCCGGCGTTCGGCCATGATCGAGTCATTGGTCGGGTAATAATTGACCCGGTCAATACAAACTCTTCCGGCATCATAAAATGTGGGACTCTTATCGACTTCAATATGATCGCCAAGACTCCAGCTCATCAGTTTGAACGGTCCGTTGCCCACGAAGTGGGGCGGTTGGGTCCAGGCCTCGCCCCATTTTTCCACCACGTGCTTTGGGATGGGAAAGAAACTCAAATGCTTAGTAAATTCGGGCAGATAGGGGGCAGGGTGTTCCAGGGTGAGTTGAAGTGTCCAGTCGTCCAGAGCTTTTGCGCCAAGGGCTTCTGGTGAAACCTTGCCTTCATTCAGCGCCCGGCCGTTCTTAAGGATATAGACAAGGTAGGCATATACTGAGGCCGTCTTGGGGTTCAAAATGCGCTGATAGGCGTAAACGAAATCGTCTGCGGTAACGTGAACCCCGTCGGACCAGACGGCATCCCGCAGATGGAAGGTCCAAACCAGTCCGTCCGCACTGGTTTCCCATGATCTGGCTAGACCCGGGATAGGCTCCCCGTCTGGGCCGTCAGTGGTCAAGCCTATAATCAGATCGCTGATGACGGCAGAGTCATCGAGGAGCATGGATTTCTGCGGATCCAGGGTCTCAACTTCGGAATTGTTGCCGTATTCCAGACATACCTTGCCTGCCGGGCAATCGGGACGGGTAGTGTGTTTCTGGCAGGCCGATAATGCCAAGACGGCAAACAGAAGACTTAAATGACCAGCACGGCGCACAGCGGGACTCGTAAGGGTAACGGACGAAGCATGTTTCGGTAGCGGTTATCTCACCACTGGCTCGAAATATGCGGGTGATTCGGCATTTGAGCCTTCTGTGTTTCCTGCTGAGGGGAAGGATAGATAAAGGCAGAACCTCAGTGCCTTTTATCGGGCTTGCTAAAGTGGCAGTCGCACCCGGGCGGTCATACCGCCGGTTGGTCGGTCTTTGAGTTCCACATCACCCCCATGGGCTCTCGCCACAGACCGAACAACAGCGAGACCCAAGCCAATGCCGCCAGTGTCTCGATTGCGGGAGGGTTCCCGTCGATAAAAGGGTTCAAATACGCGGTCACGTTCGCCTTCTGGAATTCCGGGGCCATTATCGTCTATCTCCACCAACGCGAAACCGTCTCGATTGAATACCCGCGTGGTCGCACCCCCGCCGAATTTCACTGCATTATCCAGCAGATTGGTGAAGAGCCGGCGCAAGGCCACAGGATCCCCGTTCAAAATCACCTGGTCGCGATGCTCAAGGCAAACCGAGGTCCCGATTTCAGCCATGTCGTCACATAGACTTTCGATAAGGGTTGAAAGATCCAGGTGCGTCCGCGTGCCCCCATGACTGGCATCTCGTACAAAGTTCAGCGTTCCGGAGATCATTTGCTCCATCTGGTCAATATCGCTGGCCATCTTGTTGCGAAGCTCATCTGGCGCGGCTTCAATACGAAATTTCAAACGGGTCAAGGGGGTCCGCAGGTCATGGGCAATGGCACCGACCATGGCGGTTCGATCCTCCACATAGCGTTTCAATCTTTGCTGCATATCGTTGAAGGCCCCCGCCGCCACCTTGATTTCTGACGCCCCGGTCAGGGCCAGAGAAATCGGTGCAGACTGCGGATCGCGTCCGAGGCGTTCGGCGGCTTGAGAAAAAAGCTGATAAGGGCGCGCCATGCGCCGGGCGACAATCCAGGCGATCGGGGCCATAGCGACGGCTGAAATCAGAAACCACAGCACCAGCCTTTGCTGCCAGGCATCCAGTCCGAATACCGGGGCTGGTTTTACCACCCGCCAGTGCCCATCGGATTGTTGAATACTGACTGCAAAGGGCGCGACCAGAAAAAGCTCCTCATGCGGAGCGCCTTGCCGGGCCAGTTGGTCACGGACAATCCGCAGCACACGGCGATCAGCAAACGGGCTCCGATCGCCGGTAATCCGCACCTTGTCCTCATCCACACCAAGAGCGACAGCCAAGGCTAGGCGAAGGGCTTTGGCGTTTCGGCCTTCCATGGGGGATTGGGGGGAGCCACAGCGGTGGTCATGTCCAGCGGGCGGCGCTCTGCAAAGGTTGGCGGCAGGCCTCGGTAAACCTGGACCACTTCGCCGATGCGATAAAAGTCTGGTGAGGGCGGTGGCAGGTTGAATATCAGCAGGAGGTTCACAGCCTGGGCCGCAATCAGGCTGATACTGATGAGCGTCAGGATCTGGGCAAACATGGAGCCGGATGGACGCCCCGGTTTTGTCCGGTCCCGAAGGCGGGAAGGTCAGATTTCAAAGTTTTCTGACCTTTGCGATGAACATATAGCCCTCATTTCGGATGGTGCGAATGAGATTTTGCCCCTTAGCCCCCTCCTCCAACTTGCGTCTGAGGCGGCTGATTTGAACATCGATGGCACGATCAAAGGCGTCGGAGTCAGGACCTCGGGCCATGTCAAGCAACTGATCCCGCGTCAGAACCCGCTGGGCGTGTTCGACAAAGGCCCGCAACAAGGAAAACTCCCCACCGGACAAGTGTACCATTATGCCCCCTGGGGTCTGAAGTTCCCGGCGCACAAGATCAAGCCGCCAGCCTGCGAACTCACATCCCGTGCCTGCCACCTGGTATGCGCCGCGCAATTCGGCCCGACGAAGGACCGCCCGGACTCTCGCCAATAGCTCCCGCGGATTGCAAGGCTTTGGCAGATAGTCATCGGCACCGAGTTCAAGCCCGACGATTCGATCAGTGTCCTCGGCCATGGCAGAGAGCATGATGATGGGGGGCGCATCTGCCCCACTTAAGCGTCGGCAGACGGCTAAACCGTCCTCGCCGGGCAGCATTACATCGAGAATGATAAGATCTACGGTTTCCAAGGAAAGTGCGACGTCCATGTCCCGCGCGCTTCCGGCAGTTCGAACCGCATAACCGTGCTGCCCCAGAAACTCCAAAACAACATCGCAGATCCCTGGGTCGTCATCGACCATTAATATGCGGGCTGACGGGGCTTGGTTCTGAACGATCATCTCTTTCATCTGCGCACAGCTCGCGTCGCCTGAATTTCAACTCAGACAGATTTAGTCCGCAAGCACATGATCTGCCACGAAAGGATTGGTCTTTCGTTCCTGGCCGAACGTGGACATCGGTCCGTGGCCGGAAACGAAGGCGACATCTGACCCCAGAGGCCAAAGTTTTTCGGTAATTGCGCGGATCAGGTCACCGTGATTTCCCTTTGGGAAGTCAGTCCGTCCTATGGCCCCCTGGAATAGAACATCTCCCACCTGGGCGAAACGGGCACCCCTGTGAAAGAAGACCACGTGTCCAGGCGTGTGGCCTGGGCAATGCAGAACCTCAAATTCGGTCTCACCAAGGGTGACCGTGTCGCCGTCCTGTAACCAGCGATCCGGCGTGAAGGTTCGGGCGTCGGGCATTCCGTACTGCTTTCCGGACTCCGAAATGCGATCAATCCAGAACTGATCATCGGGATGTGGCCCTTCAATCGGGCAGCCGGTCAGGTCCTTCAACTGGGCTGTTCCACCCGCATGATCCATATGTCCGTGGGTGATCCAGATTTTCTCTAGGGTCAGCCCTTGGGTGGCGAGGGCCTCCATCAGGCGTGGAACTTCGCCACCCGGGTCAATAATTGCGGCCTTCAGAGTCTTTGCGCACCAGACAATGGTGCAGTTCTGTTGCAGAGGCGTAACGGGCGCGATTATCGCGCGGATCGGAAGGTCTGGATTTGACATGGGTCTAGCATCGGACCTTTGAAGCCAATTGAAAAGAGCCGCTTTGAAGGCAGTCCCGGGTGCCAGGAAACCATGCACATCCATCATTTTCCAGGGGTCCTATTAAGCCGCAAAGCTCGTATATGAAGAAGACCAATGTCAGACTCGGACCCCTAGACCTGCCTTATGCTGCCGATCGAGGGTGTCATTCCGCCATTGCGCACCGCTCTCTCGGCCGCGAATTGCGCCGTATTGGTCGCACCGCCTGGGGCAGGCAAGACCACGATTGTTCCTTTGCGTTTGTTGGATCAAGCTTGGCTGGCGGACCTTAAAATTCTCATGCTGGAACCACGTCGACTTGCGGCACGGATGGCGGCTGAACGCATGGCCGCAACTCTTGGTGAAAACGTCGGGGACACGGTTGGGTATCGGGTTCGGTTGCAAAGCCGTATCTCAGCGAGGACCCGGATTGAGGTGGTGACCGAGGGGGTCTTCAGCCGGATGATTCTTGATGATCCGAGCCTGGCTGGTGTCGGGGTGGTCATATTTGATGAATTCCACGAAAGAAGTCTGGAAGCCGATCTGGGTCTCGCCCTGGCCAGGGACGCCCAGCTGGTGCTTCGGGACGACCTTCGCCTCTTGGTTATGTCGGCGACCTTGGATGGTGCTGCAGTTGCAAACTTGCTTGGCGATGCACCGATTGTCGAAAGTCAGGGACGGACATTTCCAGTCCGGACTGTCTATCTGGGGCGCGGGGAAGTTCTGGAAGATCAGGTGGTCCGGGGCGTTGAGCGGGCACTGGCCTCTGAGACTGGAAGTCTTCTCGTCTTTCTGCCCGGCAGGCGGAAATTCGACGGACCGAGGTGCGTCTGCGGGCACGGCTCCGTACCCCTGATGTGCTTATCACGCCACTTTATGGGGCCATGGACCCGATCGATCAGGATCGGGCTGTCTCTCCAGCAAAACCCGGACAGCGCAAAATCGTTCTTGCCACATCCATCGCCGAGACCAGCCTCACCATAGACGGCATCCGCGTTGTGATTGATTCCGGACTGGCCAGGGTTCCTCGCTTTGATCCTTCAAGCGGATTAACGAGGCTGGCCACGGTGAAGGTAAGCCGGGCCACAGCCGACCAGCGACGAGGACGGGCAGGGCGCACAGAACCTGGGGTCTGCTTCCGGCTCTGGGATGAAGCCGAAACCCGCGCCTTGGCCCTCTATGCAGACCCCGAAATCCTCGAGGCGGATCTGACCGGGCTAGTCCTGGATCTGGCCCGTTGGGGTGCAAACAATGCGACGGGTCTAGCCTTTCTCAATCCTCCACCAGCCGCGGCCATGGCTGAGGCCCGACTTCTTTTGCAAAGTTTGGGCGGCCTGGATTCCGGCGGACATCTGACCGGGCATGGCCGGGCTCTGGCGGCTTTTCCCTTGGCTCCCCGTCTGGCCCACATGATCCTGCGTGCGGCAGGGCACGGCCAAGCTGAACTAGCCTCGGAGATTGCCGCTCTGGTGTCAGAACCGGGCCTTGGCGGTCGTGACACAAATCTGCTTCATCGGCTTGAGGCATTCCGGCGTGATCGCAGTGCTCGGGCCCGGGACGCCCGCAATCTGGCTGAACGATGGGCCAGATTGGCGGGGAGGGCTGGGGATTTGCCACCTCTGACCGAAGGCTTATTGCTCGCCATCGCCTATCCTGAACGCATGGCTAAGGCGCGAGGTCCGCTTGGGGAGTTTCAGCTCGTGAATGGTCGTGGGGCGCATTTGGAAACGACCGACACACTGGCCCGTGAACCCTGGTTGGCGGTAGCCGAACTGGGCGGTGGGGAGCGGCGGGATCGTATTCGTCTCGCGGCCCCGATTGATGCCGGGGACATCGAACAGCAGTTTGCGGAGACTATTGAAACCGACTTCCGCCTAGAGGAGTCGGGCAGCGGGCGACTTCGAGGGGTGCGCCTCGAAGATTGGGCCGCCTATGGCTTGACCGGCAGGTTGATGAAAATCCTGACCCCGACCTGATCGCTCAAGCCCTGTTAGAGCAGGTGCGGGCAGGGGGCATCGATGCCCTGAATTGGGGTCTTGGAGCCAAGATTCTTCGCCACCGTATCGGCTTTCTTCGTCATTTGGCTGAGGCCGATTGGCCAGATCTCTCTGATCAAGGTCTGATCGAGACCCTCGACCGCTGGCTTCCAGCCCTGCTGGTGGGCCTGCGCCGTCTCAAGGACCTCAAGCCGGAGGATCTGGAATCAGCCTTGAGATCCCTGATGCCTTGGGATCAGCAAAGGACCTTGGATCAGGCCCTGCCTCCCCGGTGGACGGCCCCAACCGGCAATAGTTTTGCCATCGACTATAGCGCCGACAGTGGCCCTCGGGTGGAGTTGCGGGTCCAGGAAGTATTCGGTCTCAACCAGCATCCGACTGTGGCGGGCGGTAAAATACCCTTGACCCTGGTGCTGCTGTCGCCAGCCCAACGTCCAATCCAAACCACAAAAGATCTGCCCGGCTTCTGGTCCGGATCCTGGAAGGATGTCCGATCAGACATGCGTGGGCGTTATCCTAAACATGTGTGGCCGGAGGATCCGGCCTCAGCCGTCCCGACCGCCAGAGCAAAGCCACACGGAACCTGAAGCCCTGGAGCCTGTTCCCTTTAGAC
>NMUI01000245.1 GCA_002221445.1 Phenylobacterium zucineum
CTTGAAAATGTTCGCAGATCCCTAGAGCCTGTTTTATCCCCCTAGACGTTTCCGTCTAAAGGGAACAGGCTCCAGCAATGGCGGTTTCAGCCAAGCAGGGCGTCATCTCATCGCTATAAATTTGATGCTGTGCTGACCCGCCCAGCCGGGCACGGCAAACTCGCCGCAAGCAGTCTGTTAATTCTCTGCTTTAAGAATGAAAATTGGCGCACCCGACACGATTCGAACGTGTGACCTTTGCCTTCGGAGGGCAACGCTCTATCCAGCTGAGCTACGGGTGCTCGCAAAAGCGGAAGGCGCTTCTAGCTTAAAGGTCCGCCGGGCGCAAACGTCGTGATCTTTATCCCGCTGCCGTCCACGCAAACCGGGCGATGAACAGGGCGGCCAGCACGTAGAGGGCAAGGTCGGCTCGCTTGGGGCCGCCCTTTAGAATCTTCAGTGCCGCATAGCTGACCATACCGAAGGCCAGGCCATTGGCGATGGAAAAGGTGAGCGGGATGATGGTTACGGTTAGGAAGGCTGGGATGGCCACCACCGGATCGGCCCAGTCGATTTCCGCCAGGGGGGCCATCATCATGCCACCCACCAGGATCAGGGCAGGTGCCGTGGCCGCCGCCGGGATCAGGGCAACATAAGGGGCCGCAAACAAAGTGATCAGAAAGAGGATACCCGTCACCACAGCGGTCAGACCTGTGCGCCCCCCGGCGGCCACCCCCGCCGCGCTCTCGATATAGCTGACCGTGGTGCTGGTGCCGGCTGTGGCACCGATAATCGTGGCGATGGAATCGGCCAGCAGGATGCGGTTGAGGCGGGGGATATGACCGTCCGGTCCCTGTAGGCCCGCTCGCTTGGTCACCGCCACCAGGGTGCCCAGATTGTCGAAGAAGTCGACAAACAGAAACACGAAGACGATTTCGAGGATGGCCGCCGACAGCCCGCCCTTACCCAGGCCCAGGGCCGCCGGAAGGTTGGCCTTGAAGGCGGTGGTGGACAGGGCCTCAAGGTCATAGGCCCCAGGTTTGAATGGGGTCAGGTGCAGGATAAAAGCCACCAGGGTAACCCCACCACGCCGATCAGCACCGCTGCCCGCACCCGCCCGGCCATGAGGGCCCCGGTCAACACCAGACCCCCCAGGGACAACAGGGTCATAGGGGCCTTCAGATCCCCCAGGGTGACCGTAGTGGCGGGATTGGCCACCACCAGCCCCGCGCCCTTTAGACCGATAAAGGCGATGAAGAGACCGATCCCGGCGGCAATGGCAGCGAACAGGGGTCGGGGCATAGCCTCGACAATGATCTTGCGCAGTCCGGCCAGGGTCAGGACCAGGAAGACCAGACCCGAAATCAACACACAGCCCAGGGCGGTCTCCCAAGGCACGCCCATGCCCTTGACCACCGTATAGGTGAAATAGGCGTTGAGCCCCATGCCGGGGGCAAGCGCGATGGGATAATTGGCCACCAGCCCCATGAGGATAGAGCCCAGACCTGCCGCAACACAGGTGGCCGCCGCCACTCCGGCGATGGGCAGGCCCGCCTCCGACAGGATCAGCGGATTGACCAGAACGATATAGGCCATGGTCATGAAGGTGGTGACCCCGGCCAGGACCTCGGTCCGGACGGTGGTTCCCAGGGCAGAGAGGCGGAAATAGGTCTCGAGCATGGGGTTCCTTAAGATCCGGGCAGGTCGGTCTTGAACTTGGACCAACCGGCCACCAGGGCGCGGACCACCGGGGCACCGGTGTCATAGGCGGCCTGAAAAGCGGCTGCGGCCCCGCCGGGGGTAAAGGCCTTCAGCACAGGCTGGGCCCCGTCCGGCCGGCGGGTATAATTGCTGGCGGTGCGCAGGATCAGGACCCGGCGGGGATCGACCCGGCCCTGGCGACTGTAGATGGTCAAGACATCGAGCACCCCCTGATCCTCGCAGTCGCTCATGACGAAAAGACCCTCACCGCCGGTCCATAGGGAAACCCAGTCCCGAGCCCACTGGGTGCGCCGGTCCCCATGCCAGAACCGCACGGTCCCCAGGGCATCGCCGAGCATGACATGGGGCGCTTTCTGGGCCTCGGGCTCGGAGGGATAGCCCCTGCGGGCGGCTCTGAGATTGTCATTATCGGCCAGGGGCAGGTCCCGGGTCAGATCATAGGCCCAGGCCACCAGACCAGGGTCCAGTTTCCAAACCATGCCGCTGGAGCCGGCGGCGGAGCCCTTGATCCGGGGCTCGTGAGTACCCAAGGCATAAAGACCCCAGGCCCAGTCGTCGGGGATTTCCCGTTCATCCATTTCATACAGGGGATCGCCGTCCACCACCCAGCGGGCCCATGCCGCCGAGCCTATGGCCCCGGACCGGGGATCGACCCCGGCAATGCCTGCAACAATCCAATAGGCGTGGGACACGTCGAACTGATTGCCGGAGATCAAGGCGGCCACCGCCTCCCTGGGACGGGCGCGCATACCGGTGACCACGCCGAGAACCCCGTCATCGGTATAGCGAACGGGCCGCTCAATCCCGGGCACCAGGACCGATTTTTCAAAGGATAGCCCTCGGCCCAGGTCTGGAATTCGCCGGGCAGATCACCGGTGTCAGCCCCCACCTCAAAGGTGGTCAGGATCACCACCTTGATCGGGATTTTTGCCGCCAGGGCCGGGACGGAAGACACCGCCCAGATCAGGATCACTGTCGCCCAAAATCGTCTCATGAATCGCCCCATGACCTATGGACACGAACCTTGACTTAAAGCGCAAGGCCTCAAGCATAGGCAAGGCCGCAAAGCCTGTTTAGAGCTTGCGCCGATAACTGGAAAACGGCCATCTGGAGACGACCTTGCATCTGCGTTTTCTACTGCCCCTGTTCGCTGCCCTTTGCCTGTCGTTCAATGCCGGGGCCGAACCCGCGCGACTGGTGGTGATGTCGGCCTTCGGTCCCGAGTTGGAGGCGCTGAAGGCCGCCTCGACGGACACCACCGTCACCCGCCTGAACGGGACGGACTTCACCCTTGGGACCTTGGACGGCAAGCCGGTGATTCTGGTGCTGTCAGGGGTGTCTATGGTCAATGCGGCCATGACCACCCAGCTCATGCTGGATCATTTCAAGATCGACCGGATCGTATTTTCCGGGGTTGGCGGCGGGGTGGACCCAACCCTCGATGTGGGAGATGTGGTGGTTCCTGAACGCTGGGGAGAATATCAGGAAAACCGCTTCGCCCGGGAAACCGCCTCCGGCTTTCAGGGGGGCGGCGACGGGACCGGTCTGCCGGCCTTCGGCATGATGATCCCCCGGGGCGTCACTGTGCCTGCGCCCAAAGGCGGGGTGGAGCGCAAGACCTGGTTCGAGGTTGATCCCGCCATGCTGGCCGTGGCCCGAGCTCAGGCTAGTCAGACCATGCTGTCCCGCTGTGCCGGGACCGCCTGTCTCGACAAATCCCCCAAGGTGGTGGTGGGTGGCAACGGCGTTTCAGGTCCGACCTTTGTGGATAACGCCGCCTATCGAGACTATGCCTTCCGTGCCTTCCAGGCCCGGGTACTGGACATGGAAACCGCCGCCGTGGCTCATGTGGCCTATGTGAACCGCACCCCCTTCATTGCCTTTCGCGCCCTTTCGGATCTGGCGGGGGGCGACCCAGCGGGCAACCAGTTCCCGATCTTCATCCGACTGGCCGCCGATAATTCGGCGCGGGTGGTGCGGGATTTCTTAAAGGCCCTGCCAGCTTAACTTCCTGTGGGGCGCTCGGCAGTGGGATCGCCATAGGTCAGGGACAGGAAGACATCCTCCAGATCCGGGTCCTCTGTCGCCAGGTCCTTGATCCCGACCCCGGCGGCGCGGACGGCGGCCAGCACATGTTCCACCCCGGTCTCGCCGGTCTTGAAGGCCACGGCCAGACTGCCATCCTTGCGCAGCTTGCCCTCAAAGCCTTCAAGCTTGGGGGCCTCGGTCAGGGGCGCATTTGAGGTGATGACCACGGTGCGGGTGTCCAAGCGTTTGAGCAGATCGCCGGTCGGCTCGCAGGCGACCACTTGACCGCGATTGACGATGGCAATGGTGTCGCAAAGCTCCTGGGCCTCCTCCAGATAGTGGGTGGTGAGCACAATGGTCACCCCCTTGCGATTTAGGTCGACCACGAAGTTCCACAGCTGACGACGCAGCTCCACATCGACCCCGGCAGTGGGCTCATCCAAGATCAGGACCGGCGGATTGTGAGTCATGGCCTTGGCCACCATCAGGCGGCGCTTCATGCCCCCCGACAGCTGACGCACATAGGCCTTGGCTTTGTCCCCAAGACCCAGGGCGGTGAGCAGCTCCATGGTCCGACGCTCCTTGGGCGGGACCCCATACATGCCGGCCTGAACCTCCAGGGACTCAAAGGGGGTGAAAAACGGGTCGGCGGAAATCTCCTGGGGCACTACGCCGATAGCGGCCCGGGCATCCCGGGGGCGCAGGTCAATGTCCCGGTCCCAGATCGTCACGATCCCGGAGGTCTTCTTGGTCAGGCCCGCCAGAATGTTGATAAAGGTCGACTTGCCCGCGCCATTGGGCCCCAGCAGGCCGAAGATCGAACCCCGGGGAATTTGCAAATTTATACCCTTTAGGGCCTGCATCTCGGTGGTGGTCTTGGTGGCCGGATAGGTCTTGACCAGGTTTTTGGCTTCAATGGCGAAATCGGGCAGGGACATGGGGCTCATTAACCGAAACGAACAGGATTAAACGCGGCGCGATTGACGCGGAAAGCTAGGGTCGCATACCTAGGCCCGCGCGGGCGCGTCGCCAAGCTCCCCGCTGGAGAGAATACATGGCCCGTAAAGCCCCCACAGACTTAAGTCCCGCTGATTCAAGCCCCGCCGCCCTAGCCCCAGCGTCTCCGGGTCCAGCCCCGGAAATCGTCAATGTCGCCACTCATAGGATCGCCTGTGATGGTGTCGGCGGTGCCCTGGGTCATCCCAAGGTCTATCTGGAATTAGGAACCGACGGCCAGGTGGACTGCCCCTATTGCGACCGGCGCTTCGTCCTGACCGCAAATTCATCTCACGTCCCGGGCGTCTATGAGGGCTCTCACGGGCATTAAGGCCAAAGGGCGCGGAACAAGCCTCGAACAAAATACCAGTCGTGGTGTGAATCGCAGACTCACTCACTTTTTCTAGGGGTTGGTGATTCGTTCGCGGCGCTGATCGCGCTAGCGCCTGTTCCCTTTAGACGGAAACGTCTAGGGG
>NMUI01000027.1 GCA_002221445.1 Phenylobacterium zucineum
CTTATCGGAACGCACTCTAGGCCGTTGCGCATCCCTGCGCCCAGGTCTCCGAGAGCCCCACTTCGAGCCAAATGGTCTCATCAGGAACGGGCGAAAAATCTCCATCCTGGTCTTGAGCCACGACACTGGCGAAAAGGCGCGGACCGCTGGTTCGTTGGTTGCGGGAACAGCTTCCGAGGGTATCAGGACGCGGGGGGCCACCGAAGATCGTCACGTTCCCGGGGACAATCCGCAGTCACCGCGTCTTTTCCCAAGCGTGAGCGGCCACGACTTGGAGATGGTGAGGCTCGCCCAGAAGGCAGTTCAGGGACCCCGGAATCAGGCGCACACTCCGGATCGGAAGCACCAAGCCATTTCAGCCCTCAAGCTCTTCCTCAAATAGCGCGTTGATGATCTGCGGCACCGACGCGGCGGCGCGGACCGAAGCCACCATTTCATCCAGGAGCTCTTGTTCCTCCCGGGGCGGACCGGCTTCGCCGGCGATAGCCTCATCATCGCGCCAGTCGTCAGGATTGGCCTGGATCGACGCGGCCACACGGTCCTTCACCTGATCCAACGTAATCGGATCGATCACCTCGACCTGCTGGTCGATCAGGTGAACGCTTTGCTGGACGAGCCAACGGAACAGTCGCTCCCAGAATGGTCGGACAACGCCCTTATCAACGACCTCGGTGACCCTCCAGCACCGCAGGTCGGGGCCGACCAACTCCAACCCCAGCCGCATACCGTACTTCAGATCCCATGACGTGCAGATGGAAAATCCTCAGCACTGAGAAAATAGTCCACCTTTTCACGCCCCGCCTCGGCATAGCGACCGACATCACGGTAAAACGCCAGGGCCGGAAATGTCGGGGTCACCGGCGCTTGTCCGACTGAGCCTTGGCCGCTCCGACCGGATGACCAACAGCAGCGCCCGTCCCCACCTTGGACCAGGTCGGAGTGCCGTGAACGTACCGTTCGACCGGATTGAACCTCGGCTTACCTTTGTAGGAACCTGTAATTCGACCGTGCATCTCAGCGCCCGCTGGCCCCTCCGGCATTGCCTTGATGTTCCAAGGCTGGTTCTTGACCCAATCTGGCACCCTCTTACCCCAGCCATTCTGAGGAATGGCCCAGTGGTGTCCGTGCTGGCCTTTGACTAGATAGCCCTTCTCGACCATCCAAGGCCGAACCACTTTCTTCCACGCATAGGGAGCCTCTTTGGTAGACTTGCGAACCACGTAGGCCCCCCCTTTCGCAACCCCCTTTGCGATCGAGCCGGCGAGAAACAGATCGGAGGCGGCGAGAGCTCCGTTTAGAGCCGCGCCCGCGTAGTCGCCCTCCTGAAAATCGGCTACGGCTTCGCGGCCGGACCCCCAAACAGGAATCAGAGACTCGGCGAATCCAGGATGGCCGACCGAGCTCACTGGCGGTCGAGCGACTGCGGCCTCAGCGCGCGCTCGCTTCAACCGTTCTTGCCTGATCATCTCATCGTAGCGTTCTCCCGCCGGGTCTGGAACGGAACGCGGCCCTCCTTTCGGCATCTGCGCCATAGAGCATCCTTTGCTATATTGTGATTGCGGCACCCTCGACCCACCAAGCCACGGCGACGCAGGATCACACCATGTCACGAATGCTCGGATTGAGCAAGAACAAAAGAAGAACTTTGTTGCTGTTGGGAGACCTGTGGCGTCAAGACTGAGCACACCACCATTTTCCCCGAAACTCCGGCAAGCCGTTACGGTGTCTGCGGCAGCCCCTTTGCGGGGCCGCTCTGCATCGGATGATGTGTTGCGTGGGTGCCGCACCGTAACCCTAATGCGGCTTTAGTGAGGCGGGACCTTGCGCGGACTCGTATTCTCGGGTTCACATGCGCTTGTTCAAGTGGCCGACCTCCCAGATCAGTGGATTTAGGCGGACCCTTGAGGGGAGGATATTATGTTAAAAAGCAATTTCCTTTGCGGCGGATCTGTTGTCGCCGTCGCGCTTGCCATGGGCCTCTGCAACCAAGCTGAGGCTGCTGATGCCAAGCTGATACGAGGTGGACGCCACGGTGGCCGAAGTCGTCGTCACCGGCTCATTCATCGCCGGAACACCGGAAAACGGGGCACAGCCCGTGGATGTTGTCGGCTCTAAAGAACTCGCGGAACGCGGGTCGCCGACCATGGTTCAGTTCATCAAGACCATCCCGTCGTCAGGGGCGGTGATCGGTGAAAATAACCGTTTCGGCAATGGCAGCGGCGGGGCCACGATCAATCTGCGGAGTTTGAACTCTTCAGTCACCGGTTCGCGGACCCTGGTCCTCTTCAACGGTCGGCGATTACCGACATCCACCCAGGTCATCAACAGCGTCGACATCAACCTCCTTCCCTCGTCTGCCATTGGGCGGGTGGAAGTGCTGAAGGACGGGGCGGCCGCGACCTATGGCTCTGACGCCATTGCCGGGGTGGTCAATTTCATCACCCGTACTGATTTGAACGGCCTTGAGGTGGGAGCCAATTATCAGTCGATCAAAGACTCCAACGGTGACTATGACATGTCCGTCGCCTGGGGTCACAAGGCTGACAATTTCAACATCTTGCTGGCTGGCGGCTATCGCCACCGCTCCACCCTCTCGGTCAAGGACCGCTCTTGGGCGCTTCGGACCGGAACGGCGGGCTATCTGGTTAACCCGCTCGGGGGCTGGGCGGGCACTGGCAATCCGGGCCAGTATCAGTATCCGACAGCCGCCCCCGTGGGCTCTGCCAATACAGGCTTCACGGTCGCCAGCTTCGCAGGGGCCTTGCCGGATATCGGATGCGCGGCCAATGGTGGCTCGCCCTATGCCTTGGGTTCAGCCACCGTCTCGCCGACCTCGTGTAATTTCCAATACACCACCTTCGACAACCTCGTCGAAAACGAAGATCACTATCAGATTTACGGCCAGTTGAACGCCGACCTGACGGACAACATTACCGCCCATGTTGAAGTTCTTTATGCGGGCCACAACACACCCTTGCAGAACTGGGCCGTCACCGGCCCCAATCAGTATCCGGCCCCGATCCTGGCGTCCGGTGCCTCAACGGGCGGCGGCGTATCGCCCATTCCGGCCTCCGGCACGGGTGAGCAGTCGCGGTTCTATATTCCATCCACCAATCCTGGCCTGCAGGTCCTGATCGGCCAGATCAATGGTGCAAACTGTACGGGATCCGTCCTGCCTTACGGCGTGGACGCCGCGACCTGCGCCACAGGCCTGGCGCTTGCCAAGGCGGGCGTTACCAATGCAGGCCTGTATGGCGTCGCCGCCTCTAATACTGCCTGGCGACCCATGGGCTTTGGTGGCGATCCGGGTACATCGGACGGACACAGCCATTACAGTTACCGTGTCGACACTTGGCGGATCGCTGGCGGCCTTAAGGGTACGTTTGGCGACAGCGCCGGTTTCCTGAACGGCGTGAAATGGGATGCCTCGATCACGTATCAGGAGCAGGACTTCAATTATAATCTTGAGGATGTGTCGGTAAACCGTCTGCAGCTCGGCCTGCGCGGCTTTGGCAGCCGGGCTGGAAATGCCGATCAGTGTACCGCCGCTGAAACGGCCAATTATACGACCAATGCCGGGAATGCGGCTCTTGGATGCTTCTACTTCAACCCCTTCGCCAATGCCTTTGCCCAAAGCACATCGAACGTCGCGGCGAACCCATTCTATGTGGCCTCATCCAGCATTGCGGGCTTCAATGACGCCGCCGCTAACCGGGGTGCCGTGGCGAACTGGATGATCCAGAAACAGTATAATGAGATCCAATCCCGGCTTGCCGTGGCCGATGTCGTACTGAGTGGTGAAACGGGTTGGAAGCTGTTTACCGACGACACGGTGAAGTGGGCGGCTGGTGCTCAATATCGCTATGACCGCACCCAACAGACCCCCGATCAGGCCTATGACGCTAATGCGACTCCGTGCGTTGACTCGCCCCCGTTTGGCGACGGGGCTCCGGCCTGTCCGACCACGTCAAATGGGCCCTTCTTGTTCAATGCGAACCTGCGGCCCTATGACTTGTCCCGGAACATCAGCTCCTTGTTCTTCGAGACCAAGATCCCGGTGACAGATACGCTGGAAGTCACCCTGGCAACGCGTCACGAGATATACGCAGGTCAGGGCAGCACCACGAATCCGAAAATCTCGGCTAAGTGGCAGGCAACCGACTGGCTGGCCCTGCGCGGTTCGTTCGGGACGACTTACCGGGCCCCCATTGCCCTCTATACAGCCTCCCAATTTACCCGGGGCCTAACCAATGCCAGCGGCACCTATCGCGCTAACGATCTTTACGGCAATCCGAACCTGCGCGCCGAGACGGCAAAGACCTTCAACTTCGGCACCATCGTCAAGGTAGCTGATGTTTCGGCAACCCTTGATTACTGGAGCTTCGATTTCAGGAACGCCCTGACCTCAGAAGCCACCGCCGACCTACTGGGTCTGCTCCTGCCGACGACTGGGGCCAATAACTGCACCAATCCGGCCTATGCGGCACTCAAGGATCGCTTCACCTTCGACCAGGGGGTCTGCTCACGGGCGGCGATCCTGTCCTACCGTACCAAATATATTAACGGCGGGCCGGTGAAGACCTCCGGCGTTGATTTCCAGATTAACTGGAACCTTGGGGATGTCCTGGGGGGCGCGCTTTCGGTGGGCGGTGACGGCACCTATCTGCTGAAATACGATGAAACCCCCTATTCGATTGAAGGCATCCCGACCGCAAGCGGCATCATCCATCGTGCGGGCACTTATCGGGCCTCAATCTTCACGGGCTATAACCGCATTCGTGGCAATCTGTTTGCGAACTGGGCTTTTGGGCCCCACAACCTCCGCTGGCAGACGCGGTATGTATCCAAGGTTCGTCAGATTGAGGGCACCCCGATTGCCATCGCCGCCGCCGTGAAGGGCCCGACCGTAATTCCAGCCTATTGGCAGCACGACATCACCTATAAGGTTGATCTGCCTTGGGATACGACGGCAACGGTTTCGATCATGAACCTGCTCGATGAAAAGCCGCCCTTCGCCATTGGCGTTCAGTACAATTACGACTTCGGCAGCGGCAATCCCCTGGGGCGTGTGGTCGCCCTGGGCGTCAAAAAGCGGTTTTAGGACTCATATTGCTGACCTCTCTGTTTTTCGGGACAGAGAGGTTCTCGATCTTAAAAGGGCGTCCTGAGATTTCGGGGTGCCCTTTTTTATCCCCGGAAGGCTGGAGCCGTGCCCGGCTTGAATCAACTTGAAGCCCGATCAGAATAGCTAGACGTTCGGGTTCGCCTTGCCGCGCGACGTCTGAACCGATCGGGGTCGATCAGGTCGGCGGACTCAACTGACAGCGGGGACGGCGTGCCGGTGATCAGGGCCGCAACATGCTCACCCATGACCGGGGCAAAGGAAAAGCCGTGAGAACCGAGGCCACATAATAGAAATAGTCCAGGCAGAGCTGAGGGACCAGCCAGGGGCAGGCTGTCTGCCGTCGTCGCGCGCACGGCCGCCCGATTTTCCAGATCAAGGCCGCTAAGCCGCGTCGCCAAGCCTGGTCTGGCCAGGGCCAGGGTTTCGAGATTACGGGTCTGATCCCCGGATCGAAGATCAGACCTGCCATCCCCGCGATCATGGGTTGCGCCGAACAGAAGGCCCTTAGCGGTCGGGATCAGGTATCCACCCCAGGCCGAGGCCTGAACAGGCTCATCGGTTTCGAGAAAGGTCGCCTGACCCCGGACCGGGCGCAGATCAAGGTGCGGGGCCAGGCTCAGACTGTCCTGCCCACCCGCCAGCACAACTAGGTCAAAGACACCAATGAGCGCACCGTCATCGTCCAGTAATCGCCAATCGGTCGCATCCGAAACCAGGGCGGACACCCGAACCCGCTGAACCCCGGAAAGCCAAGCGGCAAGGACATGTTTCGGCTGCACCACCAAGGCTCCGGCAAGGTTCAGCCCGGTATGTGAGCTTGCCTCTCCCAGACGCTGAGAGGCCTCATCTGCGCTCAGAATGTCGATATCGTCTGGGCTGAAAAAGTCAGAAGCGACAATCTTCTCAAATCGGGCGGCATCGCGTTCACCCACGGCCAGTTGCAGGACACCTTGGGCTAGGACCGCCCCGGGAGTGGCCCTATAGAGATCCCGAGCCCTGAAAAAGGCCTGGGTGGTCAGGCGCGCCACCGGGCCGAGTCCGGCGTCCAGACGTGGGGTCACCAGGGCCGCCGGATTCCCGGAGGCCGCAGCCCCGGGGCCTACACCATCAAAGACCTGATGTGGCGCACCCAGAGCGGTCAAGGCGCGACTGACGGCAGCTCCGGCAATACCGGCCCCCACAACGGCAATGCGCGGTAAGGCCACTGGCTCCGTGGGTCGACCCGGATATACAGCCACCAGCCGCTGACGTTTGCGACCGAAACCGGGGTGCTTTTCCACGGCAAAGCCTGCCGCCTGAAGACCGCGCCGAACCTGACCAGCGACCGTGAAGGTTGCCGCTTGCCCACCGGGTGCCGTGCGTTGGCCCACAAGAGATAGAAGGTCGTCGCGCCACATGGCGGGATTTTTGGCGGGTGAAAACCCATCCAGAAACCAGGCGTCAGCCCGGCCCTGCCATCCCGCCAAAGCCGCTTCCGCATCCATCAGCGCAAGGTCAAGATGGGCATTCAGGTCAGGCAAGTCGAAGCGATGACGCCCATTGCAAATTTCCGGCCATTGACCAAGCAGGATGTCGGCAAGATCTGAAAGCTCTGGCCAACGGGATAGCGCCCGCGCGGCTTCAGCCTGGGTCATCAGGTGCGCTTCGACCGAGAAGACAGACAGGTAGCCGTGGGCCGGGCGCTCTATCCGCCATAAGTCCAAGAGGGCCAGGATGTTAAGACCCGTTCCGAAACCCAGTTCCCCGACCACAAAATGCGCGCGATCAGCCCAGGCGCTCGGAAGATTGCAACCCTCCAAAAATACAGTGCGCGCCTCGGCCAAGCCATCTTCTGCCGAGAAATAGACGTCCCCATAGAGCTGTGATCTCGGGTCGCCATTTGGCGACCAGTCAAGCAGGGGGGGCGTTGAGGTCATGACCGACCCATGCCGTGCCTAGCCCCAAATGAAAAGGGCCGCTCACAACCTACGGCCCTTCCCAATGCTGAACCTGTCGGACGCCTACTTCTTGGCCGGTGTCATGGTGTCAGCGGCCATCTTCGTGGTGTCTGCGGCCTTGGCGGTGGCCTCAGCGGCTGAGGAAACCGCGCCAGCAGCAGCGTCTGGCATGGCCGCAGGTGCGGCGGCCATGGCATCCGACGCAGCTTTTGAGGCATCAGCCGCCGCGTCAGCAGCCGTCTTCGCAGCATCTGTTGCGGTTGCGGCGGCATCGGTTGCCGTCTCCACGGTGGTCTCAGCCGCCTTCTCGGCGGGCTTGCTACAGGCCGACACGGAAAGGGCGGCGACCGTGACGCTGGCGACCATCAGCTTGCGGAAAATCGAGGTATTCATGTGCCTGTTCCTAAATGAAACCCAATTCGGGACGCATTCCCCGGCCAAATCGACCGTGATTGCCCTCGGAATATGGCCCGCGCCTCGCCCGGTGCAAGTCCCTATCTCACGATTTCGTGATCACATTTTCCAGCCATATATCGCCATGTCGGCGGCGGTGTCATGAGGTGCAGGAATGTCTTTGGAGGCGTGAATTTTGACATTCGCCACCCGCCCCGGCTTGCTATAGCTGATCAGGGGGGACGGTGATGATGACATCGACGGATAACAGGGCCTTACGGCCCTATGAGATTGCTATACCGCAGAGGGGCGGTGTGACCAGCGCCTATGAGGTCGGCCCGGGAGATCGACCAGTCGACATCGTCTTTTCCCACGCCAACGGATTCAACGCCCGAACCTATCGCTCAATTCTTGAGCCCCTGACCGACACCCTGCGGGTATTGATGGTGGACCAAAGGGGACATGGCGGGTCCCGACTGCCGGCTGATGCCGACAAGCCCCGGGACTCCTGGCGCGATGTTGGTGACGACCTGACAGCGGTTCTCGACACCCTGGATCTGAAAAACGTCATCCTGGCCGGACATTCCATGGGGGGCGCTTCGAGCCTGCTGGCCGCAGCGGCTCGACCCCATCGGGTGCGGGCCCTGGCCCTGTTCGACCCCGTTATTATGTCACCTGAAATCCTTGCCCATATTGACCGGGGCAGCCTTAATGACAGTCCGCTCGCGGTGGGAGCCCGGAAGCGGCGCCCATCCTTCGCCAGCAAGGCCGCAGCGGTTGAAGCCTATCGCGGACGCGGGGCCTTCCGGACCTGGTCGGAGGCCATGCTGATTGATTATGTGGAAGACGGCTTTGTCGAAACACCGGCGGGAGACGTCACCCTGACCTGCGCACCAGCTTGGGAGGCCTCGAATTTTACCGCCCAGGGCCACGAGCCCTACGCCGCCTTTGACGCTCTGGACATACCGATCCGCATTCTCCGGGCAGAGGTCGGGTCCACCTGCCGTCTGGAGGGGCCAGAAGCGATACTCACCCGGTCGGGCAAGGTGCAAGTCGAAATGGTTCCGGGAACTTCCCACTTCCTGCCCATGGAGCGCTCGGATCTGGTGGTGGAGGTTCTGCGGCGTCTTTCGAGCGCGATCGGATAGGTGGAAACTGACTATAAAATTGAAAAATAATCAAACTTTTCAACTAGAGCCCCAAACCTGGGACAGCCCTCGCCAGAATTTCCGCTTGGGCCTCAGGGCTGATGTCTACGGCCTTTCGAGCGTCCAGGTCAAAACTGATAGTCACAGCCTCTGTACTACCCCAGGGCCTGCCGCTCACCGGGTCCAGCATCCAATGAATGATCCGGCGGAGACGAGGGGTCACCTCCGAAACTGCCGAACGGATTTCCACGTGATCACCCGCCCGTGGCCAGTCATGGTGGAGAATGCGATATTCCAGGACCGCGCCACCGATCCGCTTGGGGGCTTCGCCGGGTGCCGGGGTGGGACCTGGGCGATCCTGGCCTAACAGGCGCGAGACTCCATCGGAGATCCGCCCCACCAGAATTTCACCTCGCATCCGTCCAAAGACATCGAGCTCGGGGGTCTGAAGGGTTCCAAGACCGATCCGCTTCAATCCCAAGGCATCGGCCCGTTCAAGGCTGGCCGAGGTGCGGACCGGGGAGAGGTCAATACTGCGGGCCGCCGCATAGGGCGGGATTGGCGCAGTGATCCGGGCCGCCGCCGTCCGCACCCGCTCTGGCCAGGGGAAGGGCTTCAGATCCCTGGCGGTGACGTGGGATACAACCGTCTGGAAGGTCGCAGCCGGTTCCCCCGACAGATGATGTAGAACAATCAGCAGCCGAGCGTCGGTTTCGCCCATGTCCACCACCGAACCCTGCGCGATCAGGGACATGCCGGCCCGCGCCTCCCGCAGAAACCGCATATGCTGTTCACGCACCACCAGGGTCGCACCCGCCTCGGCGGTAAAGGCTTCCGGCATTCCCAGGACTCGGGCTAGGCCGTTCAGGGCCTCCAAGGATTTTGCCACCCAGAAACGGACATTGAGGTGCCCCATCTCGTCGCTTTCCCAGGTGTTGGCACCCCCACTCCAGACCTCGACCGCTTCGCCCATCCGCCACGCCTCTCTGTGTTCGCCCCTTCAGGGTGTAACCAAGAAGCCCCGCAGTGCGAAGCTGATAAGCATAAGTAAGGTTGCCCTTCGTACCCGGCGGGTGGAGGATGGACTCGAACTCCGTTTTCCGTTCGAGGGATCAAATGCCAGACCCGAACACCGTCACCAAGGTCCTGACCTACCGCCACACGGTATTGGTACGGGTCAGCCACTGGCTCAATGTTGTGGCCATCCTGGTACTGCTGATGAGCGGCCTTCAGATTTTCAATGCCCACCCAGCCCTTTATTGGGGGCAGAAATCGGCCTTTGCTGACCCCTGGCTGAGCATGGGGGCAATCAATCGAGGCGGCAGTACCATCGGTGTCACAAGTATCGGCGGACAGACCTTCGACACCACGGGCCTATTTGGCTATTCCGGCAAGGCCGGAGTCCGGGAGCCGAGGGGCTTTCCCGCCTGGGCCACCCTGCCCAGCTATCGCACCCTGGCAGACGGACGGCATTGGCACTTTTTCTTCGCTTGGGTGTTTGGTCTGAACGGGATTTTCTACCTGGTAGGTAATCTGCTCAACGGACACATCCGGCGTGACCTACTGCCCGCTCGGGACCAGCTGACCGGCAAGCATCTGCTGCATGAGATCATCGAGCACATCCGTCTGCGGTTCCCAAAGGGTGAAGAGGCTCGGCGCTATAATGCCATCCAGAAAATGACCTATCTGGCGGTGATTTTCGGCCTTTTACCCCTGATGATCCTCACAGGCCTGACCATGTCACCGGCTGTGGACGCCAGCCAGCCCTGGCTGGTGCCGTTATTTGGTGGGCGTCAGTCGGCCCGCAGCCTGCATTTCATCTGCGCCAACTTGATTGTGCTGTTTGTCCTGGTTCACGTTGCCCTGGTAATCGTGGTCGGATTTTTCAACAGTATGCGCTCGATGATCACCGGTCGCTACACCCTCCATGTTGAAAGAGACGCGACATGACCCCGGACCTGCATCGTCGCAACTGGATCAAGGGGGCCGCCGCCAGTCTGACCGGCTTGTGGTTGTCAGCCTGCGACAAGCTCAATGCCAGTCCCAGGGTTCAGGAAACACTCTTGAAGGCCGAGGAACTGAACCGGCGGGTTCATCGGACCCTGATCGACCGCAGGGCCTTGGCCAAGGAATTTACCTCAGCGGACATATCCCCGGACTTCCGGGCCAACGGCTCTATAAGCCCCAGCGACAGCGACTATCGTGCTCACCTGAAGGATGGCTTTGCCAATTACAAGCTCCGGATTGATGGCCTGGTGGACCGTCCCAAGGCGCTGACGCTCTCGGAAATTCGGGCCCTGCCGTCCCGAACTCAGATCACCCGACATGACTGCGTCGAAGGCTGGTCCTCCATCGGCAAGTGGCATGGGGCCCGGCTTGGGCCGTTGCTGGATCTGGTGGGCCTGAAACGGGAGGCTCGTTATTTGGTCTTCCATTGTTTTGACAGTCTGGAAGAAACCCAAAATGGCTCGGGGCGGTATTATGAGAGCATTGATCTGATCGACGGCTATCACCCGCAGACCATCCTCGCCTATCAGATGAATGATGCCACCCTTCCGGTCGCCCACGGTGCCCCCCTGCGCCTACGGGTCGAGCGCCAGCTGGGCTATAAGCAGGCCAAATACATTTCCAGGATCGAAGCCGTGTCCGACTTCAAAGATCTTGGCCTCGGCAAGGGTGGCTATTGGGAAGACCGCGGCTATGAATGGTATGCGGGAACCTGACCCCTGTAGACGAGCCTTGAATACCTAACTCCTGAAGGCCAGCCGTGTGGGGACCCGGGTCAGACTGACCGTCACCGCGCCCCTGGCGAGTTTTGGATCATAAAAAGGCGCACGCTTATCTATGGGCAGGGGCACCTTCCGACCATCGGCATAATGGATGACACCCGATTCAGCCCCGACAAAGCCCACCCCAATGATCTTGGGGCCGCAATGCTCAAAACACCGACAGCCGCAGCAATTCCATGATTAGCCTGAGCAATAGCAAGGTCCATGTCCCGCACAGATGGGTCTTGGGTAAGAGGCAGTATGGGTAGAAGTTCCAGGACCAAACCCATCTTACTTCCCGGCGGGACCTCTATCTGCAAAGTCGCAGACTTCAACTGGGCCAGGGTCGGTAGGGTCTTAACCCGACCGTCGGGGTCAAGATTTAAGGGGGTGTGTCGACCATCGGCCTCCAATATCACACCCTTTAGACCTCCCGCAGGCTTGTCGCCGATGAGGATTTGATAGGACAAGGTGAAGCGACTGCGCTCTGCCGGTGGCAGGGCCAGATACCGGTCCAGGAACATAAACACCTTGCTCAGCGGTACAGGCGGCTTGGTATCAGCCCTGGCCCATTGTGGCAGAGCGGTCAGGGTGAGGCCCAGTAAAAGACGACGACGATCCATAAGACGCTCCGAATGTGTGCAGGAAAGCCTGATGACCTGGAGGCGATATGTGGCGTTAATTCGGCGACATGATCGGCATTATGTAGCAAACACACCAAATTCGATGCGTCCGCCGCCATATTTGTGACGTACCGTCATGAGATATGATGCGATTTTCTTGGGTATTGCCGCAAGCTTTCGGTATGCCCATGATAGCACCTGATCGAGGAGAGCAAATTGTCAGCACAGCCCACAATTGGCTTGAAAGCTTGTGCGACAATGGTCGAAGCTGCTTCCAAATCCTGCGTTGCATCAGCAAACGCGGTTGCGCCTGGGGCAATACAAGCGACGCCGGACTGGAACGCCATCGCAACGGGACTTGCTATGCAAGCGAACGCGATTTCGGTCACTGCGGCTGTTCTGGCAATCTTCGCCTTAATTACGGCCATTGCATGGGCTATCTTTGTTCGAAAATCTGCCAAGGACGAGGCTCGGAAGGCCGCAGAAGAGGAAATGAAAAAGGAGGCGCCGAATATTATCAACCAATGGCTTACGACCGAGGGCATTGCGATAATGCGTCAAGCTCTCCAAATGGCTCAACCCACACCTCAACCAGCAAATGCCGGCGACGAACCCGCAGATGCGATAGCGCAGAACGCAGAAGACCAGTGACGACGCTCAAACAGGCCCTGCATGTGATCAATCTCTACGGAGATCGCATCCCCGTGCCTGTTGATGAAATCGTTTCTCATTTGGGTTTAGGGCCTACCCGGGTGCAGTTACCCGACAACATTTCGGGGGCGATCAAGCGAAATGAGTCGTCTCCCGCAGGATATATTATTGTTGTAAATAGTAGCCATCATCCGAACCGCCAACGGTTCACTATAGCCCATGAGTTAGGCCATTATATTTATCACAGAGATCTGCTTAACTTAGGCGTAGGTGATACATTAGCCTATCGTGCTGAAGGTTCAGATACTCCAAATGAACGCATCGGGTCATTGCAGGAAACGGAAGCAAACCGCTTTGCTGCCAATTTACTGATGCCCTATTCCTTGATTAGCCGCATCAAGACCCAAGAGGGCATCACGGATCCTGCACAGTTGGCGAAACGTTTCGGCGTTTCAGCGGCTGCAATGCGAATTCGTATGGGATTACCTATCGACTAATCTTCCAAGCGCAGCGCTGACACGCCCATTGCTGATAGACATTGAATCAAGAACGCCCCGGTGAATCCGCCACGGCTGATCTTGTTCCGCAAATTGGCCTCTGTCTCGCTGATTCCGAGTGCGGCCAGCTTTTCAACCAGACCCTTATAGGTGATCTGGCGCTTCGCCATTTCACCCCGGAGCAGGCCCTTTGTGTAGGCCGTCCAATCCCTATCCATTGTCATCCTCATATGCGTTCGATTTGTAACCGTATTCAATGCAAATGCCATTGAAAACGATGCTTAATATCGCCACATATGATGCCAACGCATCGGATGTGATGACAAATGGCTCAACACGTCCTCCTTTCGACCGCCGCCCGCTCGCTCTCGCTGGCGAAAGTCATGTGCCTGTCGGAAGGCCAGGCCTTCGAAACCTTCAAGGTTTTCCGCTGGATTGAGACGGACGGCAACCCCGTTTGCCTAAAGTGCGGCGGCTATGTGTGCCGGGAGTTCAAGGCCCGTCGCATCTTCAAGTGCAAGGCTTGCAACGGCCAATTCAGCGTCACCGGAGGCACCATCTTCGCCAGCCGCAAAATGGATCTGCGCGACATTCTCGCGGCAATTGCGATCTTCGTGAACGGCGCGAAAGGCCACAGCGCGTTGCAGCTGAGCCGCGATCTGGACTGCCAGTACAAGACCGCCTTCGTCCTGTCGCACAAGATCAGGGAAGCCCTAGCGGCTGAGCAGGCTCAATCCGAACTGTCAGGTGTCGTCGAAATCGACGGCGCGTACTTTGGCGGATACGTGAAGCCTGCCAACCGCAAGGCCGACCGTAAGGTCGACCGTAAGGACCGTCGCCGCAAGGTTCACCAGACCGGCAAGCGGCAAGTCGTCGTCGTGATCCTTGAGCGCGACGGTGAGACCCTTACGGTCCACCAGACCGAAGCCGATGGCGTGGCCTTCGTGGCCGCACGGTCGCCCCTGGCACCACGATCTATGCAGACGAGGCGTCACATTGGGACGCCCTGGAGACGAAGTACCTGACCCGCCGTATCAATCACTCGGTAGAGTACTCGACGCCTGAGAGCAATACGAACATGGCAGAGTCGTTCTTTTCGCGCCTACGTCGCGCTGAAATCGGGACGCACCACCACATCGATGGCCGTTACCTCTCGGCATACGCAATGGAAATGGCTTGGCGGGAAGACAATCGCCGGATCAGCAATGGGGAACAGTTTCTGCTGGCTACCAGCCTTGGCGCATCCGGTCAGCCGTCAGTGGAAAGGGTACTGGCAGCGGTGAATTGTATCATTGGCTCAAACACCATTCCACGGCTTACCTAAGTGTATCAATTGCCGCAGAACCTCGGTGAAGCTTTCTTCGGTCGCTTCATCAGCTAAAACGGAAATGATGTGATCCGCACATCCTTCGCCGTCTACCATTGCCAAAGCATATCCATTGCATCCGATGAACCCTATCATCGCAGTAAATGCTGTTCTTTTATTGCCTTGAAGAAATGGATGGCTCTTGGCGATTCCAAACAGAAGGTGTGTTGCAAGGGCCGCGATATCATTTTCGCCGTATGCCCAATAGTGTTTAGGGCGCGAACAAGCGCTTTCGAGCAAAGATTGGTTCAGGACGGAATGCGGCTCGCCTGTCGCCTGAACCAAAATTTGATTTAGACTGATAACGCCTTCAGGAACGACCCATTCAGGTTCGACACGCTCTGACTCATTCGCCAAGGCGAGCAAGAACCTTCGGGTACTTCCGCATTACTTCGGCGGCTAGCGCTTCGTAGTCCAGCGCCCCACAAGGACGTGGCTCAAACGTCCTTTTAGGTATGCTAGCTTCAGGACGAGCGGTAGGGCCCACCTGCTTTGGTTTCACATTGCGCATACTCATCCTCCTTTCCGCGTGCATAACGCGAGCGCTTTTGTCGCTCCAATCACATGAGGGCTCACCCAGAAGGTTGTCAATAAAAGTATGACGGCTATTGCTTCACAAGCGTTTACGGGACCGTTGTCAATTTTCAAATATGGAAAGGGATTCGAAAATTTATCCGACTAGGCCCCTCCCCAAGTCTTAAACTCCCCGCCGATCGGATTGAAACACGGCCCTTAGAACGGGATGACCTGGCCGTCCCAGGCGAAGAACTGCCTGAGTCTTTGACCTCAAGACCAGCCAAGACCTGCAACAAGGCTGTGGCGGAGGCCTCGGGCGAAAGTCGGTGCCCCTCGCCCGTTGAAAAGGGTGCCGACAGAGTCGTGTCAACCGTTCCCGGATGAAGCGCAACGCAGAGCGCCTGGGGGTGGGTGCGGGCAAGCTCAATGGCCAGGGTATGAAGGATCTGGTTGAGCGCGGCCTTGGAGGCTCGATAGCCGTACCAGCCGCCAAGGCGATTATCTGCAATACTGCCGACCCGGGCCGAAAGCGCCGCAAACACACAGCGCTCATGACGGGGAAGCAAGGGCAGGACATGCTTGGCGACTATGGCTGGAAGGATCGTGTTCACGGCAAAGGTGTGCGCCAATGCCGTCGGGTTCAGAGCCTTCCAGGTCTTTTCCGGGGCCGATTGGGCGTCCTGCAGAACACCGTTGGTGACAATGGCCAAACCTAGGGTTTCGCCACTGGCCCTGACCTCATCAACAAGGGCAGAGAGCGCCCCCTCATCGGTCGGATCTAATTGCCGGGACACAATCTTGGGACCGTGAAATTCCGGCGGACGGCGTGAAATAGACCAAACCTGTGAGACGTCAGGGTCTTGCGCCAACCGTTCTGCCAAGGCTCTGCCGATTCCGCCTGCGCCAAAAATCATGGCAGATCGGGCCGTCACTTCGGACATTTCATATTAGGCCCGTTTTCGTGATCAGCTCAAAAATCTGACCCCCCACAATTGGAAAATCGTTCAGAGGATGGCGTAGATCAAACCCGCGCCGTGTCGTCTCAATCGGCATAAGAGAACCGGTTCAGGCCCTGGTCGTCCGTGCGGACCGTGATCATGCGACCCAAAGGATCCCGTGACTTTGAGTCCGCCAAGGTCGCAAGATCATCCACCTCGGCTAAAGCGGCGAAACGGCGATGGTTGTCGTTCAGGCGTCCGATCACCACAACCACATCACCATCCCGCTGGGGAAGAATGGTGTAGGTTTCGACCTGCCCCGCCCCGGAAGCCGCATCAATTTCAAGCCCAGGAACCGGAGCGTCTGCAACCTTGCCCCGGCGCAATTCAGGCTGGCTCCAATCGGCAGGAACGGTCGAATATATGCCTGTGGCGTACTTGGACAACATGCCGCCGTTTGCGCCGATCAGGCCAAACTGGCCGGGATGCGCCCTCAGACTTGTGATCATTTCAGCAATGGCGTGCATGGAATAGTCGTTTCCAGCCCCGCCGAAATAGGGCAACCCCCCTGTCAGGGTCAGACCGCGCGGATCGTCGGGTTGAAGCCCTAACCCGTCCAGCATATTGAAAACAGCGATGGGGAAGCAGCTGTAGAAATCGAACAGGTCGATCTCGGCCACCGATTTTCCGGCCAGACTGAGCGCCAATCTGGCAGACGCGACAGACTGGGGACTTGCAGACAGATCCGGTCGTTCCATCGGGGTGAGTTCATTGGCATCCCCCTGCCCATGCAGATAGACCCAGCGATCCTCAGGAACCCCCATAGCCCGGGCCGCGCCCACAGAGCTGAGAAGGATGGCTGCCGCCTGGTTAACCTGATCACGGGCCACCAGCATTCGCGTAAAAGGATCGGCCACAATCCGATTGCGTTCGGTAATAGCGATGAGTTCGGACGCTGAACGTGCCGTCGGGGCCGCCGAGAACGGATTTCGAGCCGCAATTTCTGAAAACGGGGCGAAAAGCTCGCCCATATCCTGAGCATAGGCCTCACGGGTTTTTCCCAGGCGACCACGACGTGCGTTTTCAAACAAGGCGTAACAAGGAATGGCACCCCGAATGCGGTGCTTGATCAACGAGGCGGTGAACATGCCCTCAAGCCCATAGCCACGATCTTCTAAATCACCCGCGACGGTCTCTGACCAGTCTGGCACCTCACCCTTGGCTTGCAGGTGGAGCACCGTGGACATGGCTTCTGATCCCACAAGCAGGACGGTTTCGGCCTGACCTTGCGCAATGGCCGCACAGAATTCTCCCACCAGTCTCTGAGGTCCCTGACCACCGGTGATTTCTAGTATGGCACGGCGGGGATCGGCCCCGATTCGCTTGGCGACAGATCGTGGAAAGTTATTAGAGGCTCCGAAGGGCGGCTTCGCCCCGGGTGTCGAAATCTCGAACTGCCGAATCGCCGCTAAGATGTCGATAGACCCTGCCAGGGACACGCCCGCACCGGCATCAGCAATGGCCGCACGGGCCGCTTCACCGGCCAGGTCAGCCGGAGAAAGCGCTCGATAGCCAGCATCGGTCGGACGTTCCGCAGCCTGTCCAACGCCAATGAGGATAGGCGTCCGGTCACTAATCTGGGGCATGGCATCCTCCGTAGGGGTGGCCGGTCGGTTGATCCAACCTTGAGGGGCAAATTTCAAGTTCGCCGCAGCCGTGACATCAAGGCCGGGCGCGAATGTCAAATTCAAAAGCGCTCAGAGATCAAGCCCAGCCTCGGCGGAGAGTCCCGGCTGGTCGGCGGTAAAATAGTTTAGACAGCCCGAAAGCGGAGCTCCGCAAATCGCCATTTAACGCCTGGGCACCTCCAATCAGAAGGGGGGCCGGACTTCGACGACCAAGGCGCGACATAACGCCACATGGAAACCAGGAGCCCAAGCTGTAGGGGAGTCAGTTTGGTATCACGATGCAATTTCGGAACACACCCAGCCTTCAGAAATTGATCATCTCATAGACGGGCGAGTTTCGACCATTCGGTCTCTTCGGAGGCTTAGGGCGCAAGCCCGGATTGGAACTTGCGCGACCGCCTAAAATGGAGACTCCCCCTGGTTACGCCGCCATCCAATAAGACGCCGGACCCGATTGATGTGGCGCTTGGTGCCGCCGTGCGGATTCGTCGTCGGACCATTGGCCTGTCTCAAGAAGCCCTGGCCAGCCAATGCGGAGTCAGTTTTCAGCAGATTCAAAAATATGAAAACGGGGCTAACCGAATTTCATTTTCCCGATTGGTACAGATCGCCAGGGCCCTGCAGTGCCGGGTTGTGGACTTGATGGCGGCGCTTGATGCTCCCGATGATGGGGCCCAGGAGGAGATCAATGTCCTTGGCCGTCTGCATACCCCAGAGGCCCTGGAACTGCTCGCCAAGTTTGAACAGCTTCCCCAGGCGGCGAGATCCTCTGTGATCGGCTATGTGCGCACCCTATCATCCCAAGAGGTTCAGACCGATTCCTAGATCATGCTTCCATGGTTGAGAACCGGTTGGCGGATCTAAAATGATATAACCGCTTGAATCAAAAGTTTTTTATCCCCTTAGACACTCCATCCAAAGGGACGTGGTTCCCGGCGGTCTATTCGGCCAGGAGCTTATCGATAACCGCCCTGGCGTCCGGTCCGGACCAGTCTGCAGGTCCCATAATGCGCCCTTTCTCAACCCCATCCTTGCCGTAGATCACCGTGGTCGGCATGGCCGAGGTCGGCGGGATTAGATCGTAGGGCAGCTTCATTTTCGGATCGCGATAGAAATCCAGGTTGGCAAACTTGCTCATAAAGGCGAATGCGCGATCTTTTTGCCGCTCGCCATCCAGAGAGACGGTCACCACAGCCACGGGTTTGTTTTTGTAGGCTTCTGCGAGCTTGTCGAGGGTTGGCATTTCCAGGACACAGGGGCCGCACCAGGTGGCCCAGATATTGACCACCGTAACCTTGCCTCGGAAGTCGGCAATGCGCTTCTGATTTCCAGTCCCGTCCAGAAAGCTGGTGGCCGGTGGTGCCCCCGCCGAGGTGGGCAGGATCATCTTCGCCATCTCACCCTTGGCGAGGCGCTTCAACCCCATCTCCTGAAGGGGGTTTATGGCAGCCTGCCCGATGATGTAGAGACTAACCGCGATGCCGATCCCGGCGACGCTCCAGAGGGCCCACTTCAAGGGGTTCGCCCTGGGTTTTATTTTTTCTTCCTGATCCTGGCTCATATGACGCACGATTCCTCGGATGACTCGAACGGCCAACCTGACGGGCAGGCCATGTGGGGGGC
Organism: Phenylobacterium zucineum; assembly: GCA_002221445.1. Classification (GTDB taxonomy): domain Bacteria; phylum Pseudomonadota; class Alphaproteobacteria; order Caulobacterales; family Caulobacteraceae; genus Phenylobacterium; species Phenylobacterium zucineum_B. Next base: position 19,274 of record NMUI01000027.1, read on the forward strand.
CGCTTTAGCGCAAAGCCCGCTGAATTGATGCAGGCCATCAATGTCTCTATCGGATTTGACCGGCGTCTGGCCAGTCAGGACCTTGCGGGGTCTCAGGCCCATGCGGCGATGCTGCGCCAACAGGGGGTCATTTCTGGGGATGATGAAGTTGAAATTCAGCGTGGTCTAACCGCAATTGAGGCGGAAATGGCCGATGGAACCTTTCCTTTCCGGGATGAGTTCGAAGATATTCATATGAATGTCGAAGCCCGGCTGCGGGAGCTGATCGGTCCGACGGCCGGAAGACTGCATACGGCGCGAAGCCGCAATGATCAGGTTGCTCTGGATTTTCGGCTATGGGTGCGGGAAGCCTGCGATCGCACAATCGGCCAGCTCAAGGCCCTGCAATTTGCCCTGATCCGCAAGGCCGAAGCCCACGCGGGCACACTGATGCCGGGCTTCACCCACCTGCAACCAGCCCAACCGGTCACCTTCGGGCACCATCTTCTGGCCTATGTGGAAATGTTCGGACGGGATACCGGTCGGTTTTCCGACGCCCGCCACCGGATGAATGAGAGTCCGCTCGGCGCAGCCGCCCTGGCGGGATCCCCCTTCCCGATCGACCGCGATCAGACTGCCCAGGCCCTGGGCTTTGACCGGCCGACGGCCAATTCTCTGGATAGCGTGTCAGATCGCGATTTCGCCCTGGAGGCGCTTGCTGCCGCAACCCTATGTGGGATTCACCTGTCCCGTCTGGCCGAGGAGATTGTGATCTGGACCACACCGCAATTCGGGTTCATCCGCCTGTCGGATGCCTTCACCACCGGCTCATCTATCATGCCGCAGAAGAAGAACCCGGACGCAGCCGAACTGGTCCGGGCAAAGGTCGGTCGTCTGCTCGGAGCCTTCACTCAGTTGACGGTGGTGATGAAGGGTTTGCCCCTGGCTTATTCTAAGGACATGCAGGAAGATAAGGTTCCGACCTTTGACGCCTTCGACGCACTGGAATTGTCGCTCCTGGCTATGGCCGGGATGATTGACGATCTTGAACCGGTTCCAGCCCGTATGGCCCAGGCCGCCGGGGCAGGCTTTTCCACCGCAACGGACCTTGCCGACTGGCTTGTGCGCAGCCTGGACATGCCCTTCCGCGATGCCCACCATGTGACGGGTCAAGCCGTAAAGCGCGCAGAAACCCTCGGCTGTGAGCTATCAGAGCTTCCGCTGTCTGAGTTTCAGACCTTATGTCAGGGCATTACGGTCGAGGTCTATGATGTCTTAACGCCCCTTGCCTCAGCCTCAAGTCGCCGCTCCTATGGCGGTACATCTCCGGACCAGGTTCGGATCCAGACGGCCCGCTGGAGGGACAAACTGAAATGAAACGCCCGACCTTAATCCTGCTTGGCCTCGCGACGGCCCTGAGCCTTGCGGGGTGCGGCAAGTTGGGCGATCTGGAACGCCCAGGCCCCGTCGGGGGTGCAGACGCAGGTCCCGCAGCCACTGTAAAGGTTCGAACCGTCGATCCTAGGGACCGAAATTCTGATCCTTCGCCGTCAGGATCGAGCCGGAGCGAAACCGGCACCGACCCGCGACCGCAATGAATCATTTTGAGCCGACCCACGGCAACCTCGCCTGTGAGGGCGTTCCCCTGCGCGATATTGCACAATCGGTCGGGACCCCTGTCTACGTCTATTCCAGCGCCACCTTAGAGCGCCACTATGAAGTTCTGCGTCACGCCCTTGCGGCGGAGGGACTTAAGGGCGAAGGTGGCGGTGAGGCGCTTATCGCCTTTGCTGTAAAAGCCAATTCGAATCTTGCCGTCTTGAAAACCCTGGCCCGACGGGGTGCAGGGGCTGATACCGTCTCAGAGGGTGAGATTCGTCGGGCACTGGCGGCTGGTATCCCGGCCCATAAGATCGTTTTTTCCGGGGTGGGTAAGACGGCGGGAGAATTGGCCTTTGCCCTGAAGGCTGGGGTTTCGGAAATTAATATAGAGTCCGAGCCGGAAATGCACCTGGCCGCCCAGGTGGCCCAAAGCCTCGGCACCCGTGCGGTGATCGCCATCCGGGTCAATCCGGACGTTTCTGCCGGCGGGCACGCAAAAATCGCCACGGGCAAGGCGGACAATAAGTTCGGCGTCTCCTTCTCGGAAGCCGAACGCCTCTATGCGCAGGCATCGAACAATGCCGGCTTAAAACCAGTCGGCGTGACCTGCCATATCGGCAGCCAGATCACCGATCTGGCCCCCATGTCGTCCGCCTTTGCAAAAATGAAGGGCCTGGTGGAACGCCTGCGACATGAGGGTCTAGCTGTGGACCGTCTGGATCTCGGCGGCGGCCTTGGCGTGCCCTATTTCAATCAACCAGATCCGCCAACCCCCGCAGACTATGCCCGCATGATTGCCCAGACCCTGGGTGATCTGGATGTGGCCTATTCCTTCGAGCCGGGCCGGATGATCGCAGCCAATGCCGGGGTCCTGTTGGCCACGGTCCTGCATATCCATAAACGACCAGAAGGTCGGAAATTCGCTATCCTCGACGCGGCCATGAATGATCTGATCCGCCCAGCCATGTATGAGGCCTATCACGACATAATACCCCTGGCCCCCCGGGCCGGGCCGCCGGAAATCTATGATGTCGTGGGTCCTATTTGCGAGACCGGTGATACCTTTACCCGGGAACGGGAGCTGCCCCCACTAGCCGCCGGTGATTTGGTGGCCTTCATGAGTGCCGGGGCCTATGGGGCGGTAATGTCCAGCGAATATAATAGTCGGCTTCTGGTGCCCGAAGTCCTGGTCCGTGGCGACCGTTATGCTGTGGTGCGACCCCGACCGACCTATGAGGACATGCTCGCCAAGGACGCGATGCCGGATTGGTTTTGAGAGACGGCTTTTATCGACTTAGTCCAGGGCCCCCACATAGGGCAGGCCGCGCAGGCCACCTGCCGCGTCCATGCCATAGCCCACCAGGAACCGCGCCGGGGCGACCCATGCACTGAAATCAGGTTCCAGGACCCGGGCATTGGGCCAGGGCTTTGAGGCGAAAACGGCAGTCAATACATCACTGGCCCCGGCGTCCCGCACCAGCCGATGGGCTTCAGAGAGGGACAGGCCGGTATCTACGACGTCATCAATGATTAAAGCCCGGCGTCCGGCCAGGGGCCTTTGGAGGTCCGCACGGACCTCGCAACGGCCCAGACTGGCCCGTTCATCGCCATATGAGGCCAGCCAGAGGGCATCAAAGCGTACATGGCGACCGATTCTGGCCAGGGCGCGGGTGAGGTCCGCCGCAAACCAAATACCGCCAGTCAACAGGCAGACTGCTACCGTTTCGTCATCAATCCGAGGCGCGATTTGCGCTGCCAGATTGGCAACCTTCTCCGCCACATCGTCCTCGGTCAGCAGGATCACCGGAGCACGGGACTCATTCATGGTGATTCAAGGCGTAAGGCGAGGTTTCGGGAAGCGGTTTGACCTCTTGGGGCGCTGGGCCGCCCCCAGACGTGTGGAGTTGGGCTCCTGGCGGGGTGCCAGCCGGGTTGGCCGGGGGGCGCGTCCTCGCCCCAGGTTCGGACTTGCCTTGTCCGATCTTGCGCGATGCGTCGGGTACGAAGGCAACTTCCAGCTGACTGGCACTGAGCGGCGGGTCCAAAATGGCAATGGAGAAATGGCGGGTTTCACCGGCCGGGACCAAAGCATCGGCTGGTTGGGCGATCTTGGTGGCAACCGGCTTGCCGGCCTTGTTCAATAGACTGACCCGCAACGGGGGGGCTTCAATCGCCTTGTCCTTGACATTCCGCAGGGTTCCCGTGACCGACAGCGCTGCATGGCCGCCTTGAAGCGCCGGTTGGGCCCGTATCCCCTCGAGGGTCAGACCCAAACTATTGACCGGGAGTCCGACCCAGGCATAGGCCGCCGCGCTCTTGGGCCAGAGGGTTACAACATTTATGCGGAACACGGCGGCTAGGGCCAGGATGACCACCAAGGCCCCGGCCATGCCCGCCCAGATTATTCCCGTCGTCGCCGCCTTAAGGACCTTGCGCTCATCTTCCTTCCTGGCGCGATAAACCTTAGGTATTTCTGGTCCTTCGACCTCCGAAAGTGTCGTTAATTCCGGCTCCGGCGTTGGGGGGGGCTGCTTTCGACATCCGAGGTCGCAAGGATCGCCTCCAGGTCATCATTCGCATCTGTTGCCAAGGACACCGGCTGCGCCGTCCATCGATTTCCACAGTGGGCGCATCTGACAGTACGCCCCTCCGGCGGTATCTTCGACGCGTCGACCGTATAGCTGGTGGCGCATTTGGGGCAGGTCAGGATCATTGATTAAGGAGTGTAGAGGTGTTCGCCGGAAAGATGCGACCCCGGAATCGCAGTTTTCTCTCAGATTCAGAGAAGTTGTTGTGAATTCTGCAGGATTGTAAGACCATAGCTTAGGGTCCCATGCTGCCCCGCCCGCCCTGATTTCATCCGACGGCCTGTTTTGCGATAACCCCGCGAGAACCCCTGGCATTTGCGCAAGCGCCCTGTCCCTTCGGATGGCCCCTTCTCACAAGATAAAAAGGCCCTAATTCAAAAAGTTAGAACATGCGCCGATCCGATAGCCGGTTCCCACCCTTTGGAACATACTCTATGCACGCCGTCGTCCGGCATTTGAGCAATGGGACCGTCACAATTGGCCAGGGTGAGTGACACGATGTTCGCTGCGGATGAGGTTCTGCGGTTCGACAATGTCTCGCTGACCTATGGTCGTAGCGATGAAGTCCTAAGTCAGATCAGTTTCGCCCTGAAGCCGGGCAGCTTCCACTTCATAACCGGAGCCTCGGGTGCGGGCAAAAGCTCGCTGATGAAGTTGATCTATATGGCGGCGCAACCGACGGCGGGCAGGATTGAACTGTTCGGCCACAATGTCTCAGAGGTGTCCTCCCAGGACCTGCCGTTCCTGAGGCGCAGGGTCGGTGTGGTCTTTCAGGACTTCCGCCTGCTTGATCATATGACTGCCTTTGACAATGCCGCCGTGCCCCTTCGGGTGGCAGGCTTAAAGCCTGATACCTACCGAGACGATGTGGCGGAATTGCTGACCTGGGTCGGTCTCAATGATCGAATGAATGTCCTGCCGCCGACCCTGGCGGGGGGTGAGAAGCAGAGATTGGCGATTGCACGCGCCGTGGTCGGGCGTCCGGAAATTCTGTTGGCCGATGAGCCGACAGGCAATCTCGATGCCGATATGAGCCGACGAATCCTGAAGCTGTTCACACAGCTCAATCGGCTGGGAACGACGGTTCTCTTTGCCACCCATGACCAGAGCCTGGTGGCAGGCTCGGGTATGCCGATCCTTCACCTAGATGCAGGCCGCCTGACCGGCTGGGCACCGGGGATGGAACAATGAGCGGTATCTTTGTGCGCCGCTGGCGTCCGGCCCCTTTCCTGCCCGCCTCAGACAATCGGGACGGTAGCCTGACCTTTGTTGTGGCGACGCTTTGCTTTTTGGCTTGCCTGATGGCGTTGACCGTCCTGGCGACAAATCGCGCGGTCAATGACTGGTCAGATCAGCTGAACAGTCAGGCGACCATTATCGTTCGTCCCCGCACCAATGAAACGCCCGATCTTGCCGCCGCCCGCGCCGCTGAAGCTCTGGCCGGTGTGCCCGGCGTGACCGAGGCCCGGGCCTTGGAGCGTGAAAAAGCTGAAGCCTTGGTTGAGCCCTGGCTGGGAGACATCACCGATTTACAGGACCTGCCGATCCCGCGCCTTGTGGCCGTCGACCTTGACCATAAACACCCCGCTTCGGCGGCGGCTCTGTCCACGGCTCTGAAGGATCGGGGCATTGATGGGATTGTTGACGACCATTCGATCTGGACCCGCGACATTGCAAGATCAGCGGGTGTTCTGCGATGGATTTGCGGCGGGGTCTTCGTGCTGATTACGGCAGCAGCGGCGTCAATCATTGCTTTCGCAACCCGGGCCGGGCTTTTGGCCCGTCGAGAGGTGGTTGAAGTCCTGCATCTGACAGGTGCGGAAGATCTTTACATTGCCCGGCTTTTTCAAGCCCGATTTGCGCAACTGGCCGCATGGGCCGGGGCCTTGGGAGCCGTCGGCGCCGCAGGGGTAGGGGCCCTTTTGCGACTGGTCGGTGGCGGGATCGGTCTTACACCCGCGGTGCCGATTCTATGGCCAGATCTACTTGCCGTGGCACCTTGTCCCTTGGTCGCCGCCCTGGTGGCGGCCATCGCCGCCAGGCTGACCGCCGAACACATGATCTCAGAAATCACATGAAGACCCTAGCCGCGCTCTTGCTAATGGTCACCATCTGGGCCGTGGGTCTGGTGACCTTTGCTGACCGGGTGGAAAGGTCCACCCCGTCACCCCAGCCTGCGACGGCCGAAGGTGTTGTGGCGCTTACCGGGATCGGGTCGAACGAACGGATCGGTGCCGGGGTTGCCCTGTTGGAAGCCGGTCTGGCCAAGCGAATGCTGGTTTCAGGGGTCAATCGCGAGGCCAGCCGGGAAGACATCCGGACCGTCAGCAAAGCGGCCCGCCGGATCTATGACTGCTGTGTTGATTTGGGCTTCACTGCAGCAGACACCATCGGAAATGCCCGGGAGACCGCCGAATGGGCCCGGGCTATGCGATATGACAAGCTGATTGTCGTCACCGCTGACTATCACATGCCTCGGGCCATGCTGGAGCTGCGTTCGGCCATGCCGCAGGCCAGACTGCAGGCCTATCCGGTGGCAACCTCCGTCTTTAATGCCCATGGCTGGTGGCGAAGTTCAAAATCAGCCCGGTTGATGATCGTGGAATATTCGAAGTATCTGGCGATACTGGCGCGAGAAACCGTCCGCGCGCTCGGCCCAACGGCGAAAGGCTGACCCTTGATCCATCTGCGTTCCCTGGTCTTTGCGGTCCTGTTTTACCTGTGGTCGCTGATCTTTTCGCTGGCAATGATGCCGTTCCTAATTGCGCCACCCCTATGGACCCTGCGCGCCTTAAGGGTCTGGAGCGGTGGTATCAACCTGCTCGTCAGGGTCATCTGCGGGGTCAGGGTCGAGATTAGAGGTCAAGAGCACTTGCCGAAGGGGCCTGCCATTGTGGCCCCAAAACATCAGTGCATGTTGGATGTCTTTGCCCAGTTCGGAGCCCTGCCCTCGGTCCTCTTTGTGATGAAGAAGGAGCTGGCCTACATCCCGCTGTTCGGTTGGATCGCTCTGAAAATGGGCAGTATTGTGGTGGACCGGGACGGTCACGCCGTCGCCTTGAAGAAGATGGTCAAGGACGCCCAGGTCCAATTCGATCGCTCCCCGAGGCAACTGCTGATCTTTCCCGAGGGTACACGGGGCGAGCCCGGTGCCGAGACAGACTACAAACCCGGCATTGCGGCGCTTTATCGCGAACTGAACCTGCCGGTTCATCCCGTCGCCACCAATTCGGGCACCCATTGGCCAGCCCACGGTCTGATGCGTTATCCAGGCACCATCGTCTTTGAGTACCTTGAACCGATCCCGGCGGGCCTGAAACGCGGGGAATTTATGCGTCTTCTGAAAGAGCGCATCGACTCAGCCTCGGAAAAGCTGATCGGGCTTTAGACCTTGCGATCCACCATCGCCTTTAGACGTATCATGGCGGGGTCCCAGATACCCTCTGCCGCCAGATGGGCGACCAGATCACTGAGATAGTCTTCATTACGGCCCGACAGACCTGTGGCCCCGGAAATCAGGGCCGCCTGCTGCTCAAGATTCAAGACCCCGGCCCATTGTGGATGGGTGGTATCGGGCAGAAAGGTCAGGGCTGTGACCTGTTCGCCGCCGGGTAGATGCACCTGAACTCTGGCCTCCACATAGGTTTCGGTTGGTTGTTCGCGTTCCCTTAAATAGGCAAAGGTCTCGGCCCAGGCATTGCCGGCGATCCGGAATACGGCCCCGCGAACCGAGCCGCCGGGTGCCAAACCAAGGACGAGACCGGGACGCTCATAGGTCCCTCTGTGATGGACAGAATAGATGCAGAAGGCGCGGCGTCGACCGTATAGGATTGCCGGGTGCCGTTCCTCGAAGGCAAAGCCGGGTCGCCACATCAGCGACCCATAACCGAAGACCCAATGCTCAGACGCCATGTTCCGCCGCTCTGCCCCTAACCCCTCGCCAACTCCGACTAAAGGTGCCGGGTCGCGCCCTCCAAGGCGACTTGGACTTTACGGCCCCTATATCGCCTTGGCTATCGGTGCGGTCCTGTGGTCGATGGCTTGGTGGTCCGCGCGAGGAGACGTCATACGGCGGATGGACGAGGCGGTCTTCGGCTATAGGGTGGTCGGCTATCACCTATCCTGGAAAGAGCGGAGGGTAGAGGGCTATCCGTTCCGGCTGGATGTCGTCCTCACCGATGTCAGGGGCCTGTCCCCCGGCGGCTGGGGCATACAGTCTGACCGGCTGGAGGCAGAGGCCTTCCTGCATAGTCCGAACCATTGGGTTCTGGCCGCACCCCATGGACTGACCTTCATACGCCCGGTGGGGGGACCAGTGGCGACCATAGGATCGACCCTCCACGCAAGTTTCCATGGCTCATCGGAAGGCCTGCCAAGGGTTTCTTTTGAAGGCCTAAACCTTCGTTTCTCGACGGGGGATCACGCCAGGCCCTTTGCCCTGTCGGCTGCCGATAAGGTTGAGCTGCATCTTCGCCCCGGACCAGATCACCAGGGTGCGGTTCTGTTCCGCATCACCCATGGAAAGGTTAACCCTCTGAGCCCCTTGGGCAGGATGGCAGAAACAGGCCCGGTCAATGTCGATCTCCAGGTCTTCGTCTCTAGGGTTGACCCTGGGGCTGGACCTGGTTGGACCAGCTGGGCCAGGGCATGGTCACGGGTCGGTGGGGTCGCAAGAGTGACGGTTGGACAGATCACGGCGGGCCAAGTCAGGCTTGACGCAAAAGCTGGGAATTTAAGCCTGACCAATACCGGGCAGCTGTCAGGTAGTCTGGACCTCGGCATAGCCGGAGCACCGGCTGCGCTCACCAAGCTGGCGCAATCTGGTATTATTTCAACCGCGGCCGCCGAGGCTATGGCTAAACCGGCACAATCAGGGCGCGGTGTCATGCGCTTTCGCGGCGGACGAACCTATCTGGACGCCGTTGTGATCGGTCCCGCGCC
>NMUI01000246.1 GCA_002221445.1 Phenylobacterium zucineum
GGCTCTCATTCAAGATGTCAGAGCGCGTTTCGATCCGATAACCGGTTCCCACTTATCGGAACGCACTCTAGGCCATACGACAGGCCTGGACCCACCAAGTCGGATGACTTTGGGTCAAAGCCTCAGCCACCCCTATTGAGGCTTCTCGATTACGGCAAAGGGCAAAGCAGGTCGCCCCAGATCCTGACATTCGGGCGAACAGAACCCCGGGCGAGCGCTCCAAAGCTGACAATACGGTTGTTATGACCGGCGCAATCGAGATCGCCGGGGTTTGGAGATCGTTGCGGGTGGTCTTCAGCCATGCGGTCAAAGCCTCCGGGCTCTGGAAATCCTGAGGTAGATCCGGAGGCGAAACCTCCCCAAAGCCCGCCATTTCGTCGAAGCGTCGGTAGACGTCTGCGGTGGAGACCCCAATGCGCGGATTGACCATGACGCCATAGAGTTCAGGCAGTTTCGGCAAGGGGGAAAGCCGCTCTCCCCGTCCCTGCGCCAAGACCGGTCTCGCCCGGAGGCAGGCCGCCCCATCTGAACCCAAACCGGCGGCGATTTTCTCCAGGTCATCGTCTGTGATCTGGGGGGCAAACACAGCCCGCAGGAGCCGCAGGGTCGCGCCCGCGTCGCTCGATCCTCCCCCCAAACCGGCCGCCACCGGCAATCGTTTCTCAAGATGCAACCCGACGGAATTTGGCAGATGACCAACCAAGGCGAACATCGCCTTGCTCACCAGATTCTCCCCCCCGCCCTCAAGGTCAGGCGCAAACGGACCCGATACGCTCAGTCCCGGTTCGGATCCAATAGAAACCAAATCCCCAAAATCAGCAAAGACCATGGCGCTGCATAGGGGATGGAATCCGTCTCCCACCGGTGATCCAACGTGTAAAAATAAGTTCAGCTTGGCCGGAGCTTGAAAGGTTTCTGACACCCCGTTCGACCTAGTCGTCGCCCTTGGGCGTGGAAGATACGGCGATGTCTGTCAGCCCTGATGACAGCTTTTTCTCAACCTCGATCTTCATTTTCGCGTCTGGCTCCAAAGTTAGAACCCGGTGCCATTGGAACACGGCTTCGTCCCTGCGCCCGACCCGCCAATAGGCATCGCCCAAGTGGTTGTTAATATCCGGATCACCGGCTTCAAGCTCAATGGCATTCTCAAGGGTTTCTACGGCTTTTTTGAAGTCGCCCAATCGAAAATAGGCCCATCCCAAGCTATCAACCATGGCACCTGATCGCGGGTTTTGCCCCACGGCCTTCTGAACCATGTCCAAGGCCGCCTCCAGGTGTTGTCCCTGATCAATCCAGGAATATCCCAGATAATTCAGAATTTCGGCGGACTCGGGCTGTAATTTGAGGGCTGCCTGCAGGTCAGCTTCTCCCTCTGCCCAGCGACCTGCCCGATCAAGTGCAACACCTCGGGCAAACAGCAACCGCCAATTCGGCGCAGATCCCATAATATCGGTCAGGATCTGAGCCGATTCCGCGTACTTCTCGTTTGCGCGCAATAGATCAGCCAGATTCAATTTAGCGCTCGGATCCCCCGTGGCCGCCAGGGCACGGGCTAGGTTCAGGGCGGTGGTGGGATCCTTAGCCGCCTGATAGGACCAAGCAAGTTTCGACTGGGCAGACTGATACTCCGGCGACCCCGGTTTTGGCATGGCGTAGGCCTGTCTTGCGCCTTCCCGATCACCGGAGTCCTGCAACAGATCCCCGACCAATATCCAGGCTGTATTCAAGCCGGGGTCCAACCTCAGCGCCAGGCGCAGATAGGCCAGGGCCATCTGGTTCTGCTTGGCCGCCGCGATTGCAATGGCAGGGCCCATCACCGCCTCCGCCGCGCCTTGTTTCAAGGTCAGCGCCGCCGGGGGCCGTCCCACACCCGCCCTGACCCGGGCCTGGGCCGCTTCTAACTGTGAGTCCAAAGGATTTAGCGCCAAGGCCCTGTCGTAGAGGGCCCGCGCATCGGACTGCCGCCCCCGGCGCTCCAGAAACCCCCCATAGGCGAGCACAGATACGACCGAAGGGTCGTCACCTCCCGCCAAAAGCTTAAAATCAGTTTCGGCTTCATCATACCGACGCGCACGTTCGTAAAGGCGGGCCTGACCAAGCAGGCCGAAATAGTCCACGATCTTGTCGCCCACCGATCGCGGTCGGACCACGGAGGCCTGTGCGTCGCCCGCCATGGCCGCTGCCCAGGGTGACAATAGAACTGCCAGAAGCTTGTGGGGATACGGTGTGCGGGCCGGTGAAAGCAAGGCTCGTCCGACCTTGATGTCCCCCTTGGCGAGCGCCTCGACCCCCTGAACCACAATCCCGAAATTCTGACCATCGTTGTTGTGACTCAGAGGCACAACTGAGGCGGCACGGGTGACATCCCCGGCCAGAAGAGACGACGCAAAAAGCTGTTCTCCCACAAGACCTTCGCTATCGTCAGCTAAGTCCTTGGCGCGGCTGAAGAACTCAACGGCATCACGATTTTGCCCCTCGGCCAATGCCCCCTTGCCCGCCAGAAACAGACCATAGGACGAAATCTGAGCCTGGACCGCGACAGGCGGTGCCGCGGTTGCGCAACCGCTCAAAACGGCAGCTAGGGCAAGTCCGGCTGAAATATGAAAGTGAGTCATGAGGCTGAGTCTCATGAATACCGCCTGGGCCGCAACCCGCCTTTGCGTGATCCGGTTACATGTTGGGATAGTTCGGGCCATCGCCGCCCTGAGGCGTCGTCCAATTGATATTCTGTGACGGGTCCTTGATGTCGCAGGTCTTGCAGTGGACGCAGTTCTGGAAATTGATCTGGAACTTCGGATTCTCACCCTGCTCGTCATAGAGCACTTCATAAACCCCGGCCGGACAGAACAACCGCGCAGGTTCGCCATATTTGGGCAGGTTCACCGAGATCGGGATGGAGGGGTCCGTGAGTTTCAAATGCGCCGGCTGGTTCTCATCATGGTTTGTCGCCGAGAGGAACACTGAGGACAACTTATCGAAGGACAGAACCCCGTCCGGCTTCGGATAGGCGATTTGCTTGTGATCCTTGGCCAAGCCGGTCGAGGCCGAGTCAGACTTGCCGTGCTTGAGGGTGCCCCAGGGCGACCAGCCCCCCAATAAGGTGGCAATCGTTGCGTCCAAACCTCCAAGCACCAACCCCGGAATCGTACCGAACTTGGACCACAGGGGCTTAAAGTTCCGAACATTCCAAAGCTCTTTAGCAATAGATGATGTCTGATATGCCGTTTCATAGGAGACCAGTTCATCGCCGCCGCGACCGGCTGAAATCGCCTCGAATGCCGCCTCCGCCGCTAAAACGCCGCTCTTGACGGCATTATGACTACCCTTGATCCGCGGCACATTGACCATACCCGCCGAGCATCCCAGCAGGACGCCGCCCGGGAAGTACAGTTGCGGCAAGGACTGCGACCCACCTTCGGTAATCGCCCGGGCACCGTAGGCGATCCGCTTGCCGCCCTCCAGATAACCGCGAATGGACGGATGGGTCTTGAACCGTTGAAATTCATCAAAGGGCGAAATCCAGGGGTTCTTATAGTTCAGGTGAACCACAAAGCCGATGGACACATAATTGTCCCCGAAATGGTACATGAAACTACCGCCGCCGGTGGCGTTATCCAGGGGCCAACCGAGGTGTGCTGGGTCAGGCCGGGTTCAAAATTGGCGTCTGGCACCTGCCAGAGCTCCTTGATTCCTATGCCGAACTTCTGTGGCTCACGCCCATCCGTCAGACCGAATTTGGCCTGAATTTGCTTGGAAAGTGATCCCCGGACGCCTTCACCGATAAAGGTATATTTCGCACGAAGTTCGATGCCGGGCTGATAGTCAGGACCAGGCTCGCCGTCCTTGCCTATGCCGAACACGCCAGCGACAACGCCCTTCACCGCACCCTTGTCGTCATAGACAAGTTCTGACGCCGCCATGCCGGGATAGATTTCAACCCCAAGGCCCTCGGCATGAGCACCCAGCCAGCGGCAGACATTACCAAGGCTGGCAATGTAATTACCGTGGTTCAGCATCCATTTCGGGAAAGGCAGGAAGCTGATGTCCAGGGACCCCTGCGGACCCAGCATGACGAATTTGTCGCGGCTGACCTTGGTTTCAAGCGGGACCCCGAGTTCCTTCCAATCCGGCAGCAGGTCTTGAATGCCGCTCGGGTCAATGACCGCGCCGGAAAGTATGTGCGCGCCGACTTCCGAGCCCTTTTCGAGAACCGCCACAGAAATCTCTGTTCCGGCAGCCTCGGCCAGCTGTTTCAGCCGAATGGCGGCGGCCAGACCTGAAGGCCCCGCCCCCACAATGACCACATCATATTCCATTGCTTCGCGTTCAACGGCGTCGGCGGCTTGACTCATGGTTCTAAAGCTCCCCTTGCATCCGCCTCACAGAGCGGCTGGTCTTCATCTCTTGGGAGACTTATCAATAGCTTGCACAAGGGTGGTCAAGCACCAATGCCGCCAAAATCAATTTTCGGATGTCAATGAGACCGCTCGACCCCGTCGCTGAGAGCTTACTCGCCTTCTGGGCTGAGGCGGGGATCGATTCCATTCTCGTCGATGTCCCGGTTGATCGGATTGCGGCAGGGGCAGTGCCCCTGCTCCGTCCGGCACCGGCCCAGGTCACCGCCAAACCTAGTCAGCACCCCACTCAGGCGCGAACTACGACAGCCGAGGTGGCGCGCGCGCAGGAAGCTGCACAAGCCTGTCAAACCCTGGACGATCTCAAGACGGCCATTGAGGAATTTGACGGCTGCCCGCTCAAGTTTCAGGGGGCAAAACGCACGGTTTTCAGTCGTGGCGCGGCAGATGCCCCGGTCTTTGTCGTCGGCGAGGGGCCTGGACAGGAAGAGGATCAGCGGGGCCTGCCTTTCGTCGGGCGAGCCGGCCAACTTTTAGATAAGATGTTCGCCGCCGCCGGTTTGACCGACCGGGTTTTCATCACCAATTCCGTATTCTGGCGACCGCCGGCAACCGCAATCCGACCCCCGACGAGCAGGCCGTATGCCTTCCCTTCGTCGAAAGAGCCATCGCCCTGGTCAATCCCCGTATGCTTTTGTGTGTAGGCGGTCCCTCCTCCAAATCCATGCTAAAGCGTGAGGAGGGCATACTGGCCTTACGGGGGCGGTGGATTGAATGGCGCAGCGCGGACGGGAAGATGGAAATTCCGGCTCTGGCAACCCTGCATCCGGCCTTCCTTTTGAGGCAACCTGCCGCCAAAAAATGGCCTGGGCTGACCTTCTGACTCTCACCGAGAGATTGGATCGTCCTTTGCGATAATCGCAGGGGGAGACGGAGCGACCCGGTCATGGCTTTGCGCCCCGGACGGGTCACATGGCCCCCTGACCTTGCAAAAGGGTTCTATATACATGATTGACCCAAATCGGAAGTCATGCTAGTAAAATCCCATGAGCAAGACCGCGCAATTCAAAAGCCTGTTTGACCTCCTGAAGGCCATTTCGGACGAGCAAGCAGCGATTGACCACTTCACCGCGATACGCTGGCGCAACGGCGAATTCTGCCCGCTCTGCGGCTCCGTTCGCCTCATTCATCATTTTTCAGATGGTCGGACCCATAAGTGCGGCGATTGCCGTCGCCGCTTCTCGATCAAGGTTGGAACTATCTTTCAGGATACCAAGATACCCATGCAGAAGTGGTTCATGGCCATCTGGCTGATCACGTCGCACAAGAAGGGTATCGCGAGCACGACGCTCGCGCGTGATATCGACGTGACGCAGAAGACTGCGTGGTTCATGCTTCATCGTCTTCGCGCGGCAGCGACAACTGAGTCTTTCAATGCACCGCTGGACGGCGTTGTTGAGGCCGATGAGACGTTCGTCGGCGGCAAGGAGAAGAACAAGCACGCCCGCGACCGCAAGGGCGGCACGCAGGGCGGCAAAGGAAAGGCAGTTGTGTTCGGTATGCTCGACTGTGACGGCGATCTCCGCACGATGCACACAGATGACCAGCGCGCAAAGACCGTGCAGGGGATCATCACTGCGCACGTTGAGCCGGTCTCGACGATCATGACCGATGAACATCCCTCATTTGTCGGGCTTCAGGGCCGTTACTATCACCACGCCATCAACCACTCGGCAGGCGAATACGTCCGTGACTTCTGCATCCATACTAACGGCATCGAAAGTGTTTGGGCGCTGCTCAAGCGCCAGATCATCGGCATCCACCACTTCGTCAGCCCCAAGCACCTGAGCCGCTACCTAGACGAGATGACATGGCGTTTCAACCGCCGTGACGAAGAGGACAGCTTCCGCGTGAACGAATTGCTCATGGCGTCTGATCGGCCAAGCCTGACATACAAGGCATTGATTGCGTGACCTCCAAGAAACGGAAACCTTCAATGGATCTTTTCGATCTCGGCTTTGACGAAGCCCTTGAACGCTTTATCCAAACCGATCCGAAGGAGGTTGAAACCGTCTCCGAATCGGTGAAGCGGGATGACGAGGGGGTGCGTCGCTATGTCGAAGAACGCCATGACAGTATCGCTAGGGGAGCAAGGCGAAGCCGAGCACGATTCCGTCTTTGACTTCCTCTATCATGATAGCCGACGTGTCGGTTCATTCCTCTCCCAATTCGACGCCAACGGACTTCTGACGGGCCTTACCCAAGGGGAAGGCGTCACCAAGGGAGCAAAGCGCAGCAAGAAATTCGGGGTCGGTGCGCAAGCGCCGATCCTCGGAGGCGGCAATTTGGAATTCGAGATCGGGCCTGGTGAAGCCGGCTCACATTCGATGGAGCGGGCCTATGATCCATTCTGGACAAATGCCCTCACACTCCTCGATTTTCTTACAGAGCGGAAACTCATCCAAACGGAAATCAGTGAGGCAGCCCTAGGACAATTCGTGCTGGTCCGAGGTCGCTTGATGATGCTCGATCTCACCATGTTCAAGGACGCTTGGGTACTAAGCGCCGTACAGCAAGCCGTTCGAGCGGGAGATAATACGCAAGCTGCGAACCCGCAGGGCAACAACCGTCACGAACGCAGAAGCCAAGGCAGACAGCAGCCAGCTCGAAACCCGATGCCTGCGGATGCGGATATCGCCTTGGAACTAATGGGGATATTGCCCCATACGGTTCACGCCACCGTAAGTGGTGTAAATGGCGAAACGACCTGGGCGGTCCTGCGCAATGAGTTCATGGTCACGCCATCATCCGAACTCGTTTTGACCCACGGGAGCGGGATTCCGGGTGAATGGGCGATGCTCGGAATTCTTAGCGGGCAGCCAGATATCGGCGAGACTGAACTGCAAAAACATCTCGCCCAGGTCGCTCAAACCGTGCCTGCCGGTCTGATCACCAGCGGCGTCGGCTTGATGATGCAACTATTGTCACCCCTCATCCGCACCGCGCTGGGGCGACCCGCAACCGCATTTGCCGTAACCCCGTTGATCATCTTCCGAGAAGTAACCTAGGGTCATACATCTATATAACCCCCTTGCGAAACCATGCCTAATGCGGCGCGGGCTCGACGGATTCGATCTTTGCCGCAATCTCAGCGGCCAAGGCACGCAATGTGTTTGAATCTGCCATCCCACCCTCGGCGTGGCGACCGACGGCCTGCCCTTCCCATCTGGGAATAATATGAAAATGCAGATGGAATACGGTTTGTCCCGCCGCAGATCCATTGAACTGGGTAATCACCAACCCATCGGGATTCAGCGCCGCCCGCACGGCCCTGGCCACCGTTTGCACACCCTGCATCAGGGCACCCAACTGGCTTGGCGACTCCTCAAGGAAGTTGCGGGCTCGGGACGATTTCGGGATCACCAGGGTGTGACCTCGGGTTTGGGGAAAGACATCCATAAAGGCGTAGACATGATCGTTTTCATAGACCTTGGCGCTGGGCATTTCACCGCGCAGGATTTTGCAAAATGTTTGAAGGATCGTACTGACCATCCAGGCTCATCTAAACCTCCATAAGATCATGACTCTATCGCCCCTTCCTGAAGGGTGAGTATTCCTCAGCAAGCCATTCCATCTCGCCCTCCACCGCCGCCCGTTCCCGTCGAACAAACTCCTCGACAGGGCCTCTCAGCCTGGGATCGGCGATATAGTGTGCCGAACGCACTGGGGTGGGCAAATACCCCCGCGCAATCTTATGTTGTCCCTGTGCGCCAGCTTCAACCCGGGCGAGTCCACGCTCGATAGCCCAGTCGATGGCCTGATAATAGCAGAGCTCGAAGTGCAGGAAGGGAATGTCCTCAAGACATCCCCAGTTGCGACCGTATAGGCAGTCATCACCAATCAAATTCAGGGCCCCGGCCACCCACCGGTCCTGGCGACGGGCCATTAGCAGCAGGACCCGGTCGGCCATCCGCGACCCCAGCTCTGAAAAGAAAGCCCTATTCAGATAAGGATGCCCCCATTTGCGCGATCCGGTATCCATATAAAAGGCGTAAAAGGCATCCCAGTGTTCTTCCTTAAGGTCAGCGCCCGTCAGGGCCACCACCTCGACCTCAGCCAAGGCATCTCGCCGCTCCCGCCGGATGGTCTTACGACGCCCCGATGATAGCTGTTCAAGAAAGGCGTCAAAGTCGGGATAGCCTTGATTATACCAATGGTATTGTTGCCCCTCCCGCATGGCCAGTCCCTGCGTCCCCAACCAGGACCATTCCGCATCCGTTGGGAAGTTTATATGCAGAGATGAGGCTCCGTATTGCTCGCACAATCGGGTTGCCCCCCCGAGCAGCAGGTCCCAGGCCGCTTCCCGTTCAATGTCGGGGCGGACCAAGAGCCTAGGCCCGGTCGCCGGGGTAAATGGGGCCGCGCACAACAGCTTAGGATAATAACGACCTCCGGCCCGCTCATAGGCGTCGGCCCAGGCATGATCGAATATGTATTCACCCTGGCTGTGTGACTTCAGATAGAGCGGCATGACCGCCGCCACGTCTCCGGCCTCATCCTCCAGCGACAGATGCTGCGAACCCCAGCCCTGACGCTCCACAGCGCACCCTGACACTTCAACCGAGTCAAGGAAGTCAAACATAACGAAGGGATTGGCCGCATAATCTGGATTGAGCGCGCAGGCATCCCACGCTTCCCGACCGATTTCGGCGACTCGACGGCTGACCTTCACCGTCGGCTTCAGATTCACGCCTTGAAACCCTCAAAGATGAAGTTATCGCAATGGGGTTTAACCGTTTCCCAGACTGCCGGGTCCCGAACGGTCCAGGTCACAACCGGCATACCTTTCTCACGATAAGCTGCTACCTTGGGGTCGCTAACCGTATCAGTGCTCATGGCCAGAAAGTGCGGGCAGGCGATGGTCACATGCTCCAGACGGGCAAAGGCCCGACGCTGCTCTTTCGACAAGTGGGGTTGTTCATCCGACCAGGACCAGCTGTCGAGCCCCCGTAGAACACCGGGGAACCGCTCCGCAAACCAGGCATGACTGTAGGGGTTAAACCCGATCACACAGACAGGACCATTGTGGTCGATCAGGATGTCATGGACCCGCTGCTCCAGGGGGCCGACCTGACCAAAAGGGGTTTTCAGCTCCACATGGACCATGGCGCGATGGCCGATCAGGGCCAGGGTTTCCAGAAGGGTCGGAATGACCTCCTCAGTATCTTTGAGCTTCATCCTGCCGAGATCATCGGCCGTGTAATCCGCAATCTTACCCTCAAGCCCGGTCATGCGCCTGAGGCTGTAGTCATGATGCACAACGGCTTCGCCGTCCGCCGACAGATGGACATCCAGTTCAATGCTATAGCCCGCCTCGCAAGCCAGCTGGAAAGCCGCCAAGGAATTTTCCGGGGCTCCATCCGCATTCCAAAGGCCGCGATGCGCGATGGGCGGATCAAACAGAAGATCCCAGGCTTGACCGAACTGCGTCTTCACTCGACCTCCACCACAGCCTCGACCTCCACAGCAAAATTCAGCGGCAGCCGATAGACGCCAACCGCCGAGCGGGCGTGCTTCCCAGCATCGCCGAAGGCCAAAACCATAATATCGGAAGCGCCGTTGACGACCTGAGGGATGTCAAAAAATTCAGGACCAGCCTGAACAAAGCCGCCCAACTTAATCACCCTAACCACCCGTTCCAGATCCCCGTCGCAGGCGGCCTTCATCTGAGCCAGGAGATTGATGCCACAAAGCCGCGCTGCCGATCGCGCGGTCTCAAGGTCAAGATCGACCCCGACTGTACCTTTAAGGCCTCCGGATGCATCCACTGACACTTGGCCGGATATGTGGACGAGGTTCCCGGTGCGCACGAACGGCACATAGTTAGCGACGGGGGCGATGGGCTGGGGAAGGATGATCCCGGCGGCGGACAGGCGGTCTTGACGGTTTGACATGAACCCATTTTAGACCGGTTCTGCGGATTTGGGAAAGCGAACCCTTGTCCGAGTTCAAAGCGCCTTTTAGACCCCTCGGGGCCCAAATAAAAAGGGCCCGAAACCTTTCGGTTCCGGGCCCCAGCTTTCGCTTTCGCCGCGACGTCTGACTTTAGCGGGCGGCCTGGAAAGCCTCGACCGTGGCGGTGACCCGTTCGTTGATCGGCTTGACCGTGTCCTTCATCGAGGCGGTGAGGATCGCGGAGACCTTGCCCATTTGAGCCATGTAAGATTCCATGGCCGACTTGGCGAAGCCGGACTGCAGTTCAAACAGTTCCTGCACGCTCTTCACCCCAGACAATGATTTGGCGGCAGCGACCTGGGTTTCAACGGCGGTCTTGGAGTAGGCCAGGGTTTCGGTGGTCAGGGCTTCAGCCCCTTTAGCGGCAGCGGTGACCGATGCGATGACCGCTTCCAGGTTCTTCTTAGAGTGAGCGTTGACCTCATTTAGCGCCGTCAGGGACTTATCAACGGCATCCTTGAAGGCCGAATTACCGGCAGTGGTGATTTGCTCGACGGTGGACTTGGCAGATTGCGCAGCAGCCATTGGAGTTCTCCGAGGTGTGGGACAAGACGGCAATAGAGCCGAGTGAGAGACGGGTGGCGAAATTTTCGCGTTAAAACCACTGCTGGTTCTCATGCTGCACCGCAGCAGTCAAGGAGACTTTTGTGCGATGCAGCATTTTTCGGTGCCACCCAATTGAGCAAGGTAAAAAGGAAACAAACCCCACCTAGTCAAACTTTGTTTACCATGGCGCAAGGCTAATCCTGTCATATACAGGTTTTGACGGTCGGCATTCCTGCCGATGGCATATCATTCGACGGACGCCCCTCATGATCGAGCACGCCCGCCGCCTTTTGGCTGCAATCGGATTTGGACTCGCGCTTGCGGCGGCCGGTGTGGTGCCGAAAGCGTGCGCGGAAAGCGCCTTTCTGCAGACACCGACGATTCGCCCGCAATACGCCGCTATTGTTGTGGACGCTGCCAACGGAGAGGTGCTGTACGCCAAACGCGCTGACAGCCTTCGGTATCCGGCCTCGATCACCAAAGTCATGACGCTCTATCTTACCTTTGAGGCCCTTTCGACGGGACAACTCAAGCTGGACGATGAGGTGGCCATCTCTCCCCACGCAGCAGCGCAAGGCCCAACCAAGCTGGGCCTGCCGGTTGGAGACCGTCTGACGGTTTCTGAGGCTATGCAGGCCCTGGCTATAAAATCCGCCAACGATATTGCCGTGGCCCTGGCTGAGACTCTCGGCGGAACCGAAAGCCGATTCGCGGCCATGATGACCCTGAAAGCGCAGGATCTTGGCATGACGAATACCAATTTTGTGAACGCTTCGGGCCTGCCCGATAGCCGCCAAGTTTCCACGGCACGGGATATTGCCATTCTGTCCCGGGCC
Organism: Phenylobacterium zucineum; assembly: GCA_002221445.1. Classification (GTDB taxonomy): domain Bacteria; phylum Pseudomonadota; class Alphaproteobacteria; order Caulobacterales; family Caulobacteraceae; genus Phenylobacterium; species Phenylobacterium zucineum_B. Next base: position 11,753 of record NMUI01000246.1, read on the forward strand.
GTCATGCGCGACTATCCGCAATACTATCGCTTGTTTAGTCAGCAGCGTTTTACCTTCCGCGGCACGACTATGAACAATCATAATGGTCTGCTGGGTCGAATGCAGGGTGTCGATGGTCTGAAGACCGGTTTTACCAACGCCTCGGGCTACAATCTCGCAGTCTCGGCTGTTCGGGATAACCGCAGAATTGTGACCGTTGTCCTGGGCGGACCCTCAAACGCCCTTCGGGACCAGACGGCGGAGCGCCTGATGCTGACCGGTTTCGACATCATGACCCGCCGGGACAGGGGCGAAAAAATCATGGTGGCGCAGAACCTGTTTGAACCACCGCCTGTGACTGTTTACGCTAAGCCCTCGACGGTTGTGACGGATACGCCTGAGAGGGTGGTCTTCACCTCTGCCCCGGTCCCGACACGTCTTGCGAAATTTCAGCTGGTCGATCCGAAGACGACCGCCTTGCATGTGTCGCCGCGCATAGAAGCCAAGTTGGAAGGCAAAGGTCCCTGGGCGATCCAGGTGGGAGCCTTTAACTCAAGAAAGCTGGCGGAAATTCAGGTCGAGGCGATCCGTCGGCGGTTTTCCGCCTTGGTCCGAGCGACCTTGCCGCGGGTCGACAATGGGGGCGGTAACCACTGGAAGGCGCAATTTAAAGGGTTTGACGAGGTCACGGCCCACCTAGCTTGCAAGTCCCTTAAAAGAGAACGTCAGGCCTGCATGGTGGTGGACCCGAGCGAAGGCCAATCGGCGGCCTTGCCTGAAAGCTTTACCCCGCACCGACTCTCAGCTGACCTGACTCGCCTTGCGGAGCAGTCGGTCGCGGGCGGCGTTGATCTGCGCCGCTAGGCCATGGGTTCCCCCTTTGTCGGGATGCGCCAACTTGATCAGGCGAGCATAGGCCTCGAGTATTTCCCTCCGCCCAGCTTCCGGGCCGACACCCAGCAGTTTGCGAGCCTCAGTATCGTCCAGACTTGAAGCCACCGGCGGCTCAACCGGCGCGGCAGAAGCCCGGGTGGTCGAGGCAAGCCAAAGCCCCAGCAGGAACAGGATGATCGCCGGAGACCACCCGCCGCGCATGGCCTCATAGGCGCTCGCAGAAAAGGCCCCAAGGGCCAGACCGCCTGAAACCAGACGCCATTCCCGCCGCTTCAGTTTTGGTCCCGACCGACTTATCCACCAGAGGCCACCTGAAACTAAAATCCCGATGAGAAAATAGATCAATCTGCGGCGACCTTGGCCCCGGCATCCTGGGGCAGGTTCAGAGCGGCCATCAAAGCGCGCAATTCCTGTCTAGCCGCGACGTGCTGTAAGCCCATGGCCACGGGTTTGATGGACGGCGACAAGTCCGCCACAGTCAGGCCGAAAGGGAACAATTCCCGATAAATCACCCGATCACGCAGACCAGGTCCGATGCGGAATCCGACCCGCCTGGACAGGGCCTGAACCCGTTCATCCACGCGCCGTCGGTTGCGGGCTTCGGTAGGGGCCAGTCTGTTGCGCAACACCACCCAATCAATAGATTGTCCCGACTCCATTGCCCGCTGCTTGCGACTATTCCAAACTGTCTCTGAATAGAGACTGGGACGTTTCAACTCCAGGGTCACCGGATCGACAACGCCCAGAGTGTCGAAATCAACGAAACTGTCATTCATCGGCGTGACGATGAGATCAGCCCGGCCGTGCGCCGCGCGGCTTAACGCCGTATCAGACCCTGGTGTATCAATAAGCGTGAAGTCGGAGGTCGAAGCCTCCTCAAGTGCCGCCTCAAACCGAGCGAGCACCACATCTTCAGGCTCAACAGCCAACCTGACGTCGAACGGATGCTCCCGAGGCATGGGCGCGGTCTGGCCGTTGGCTGCCAACCAGGCGCGCCGGTTCGAAAAAAAATGACCGAGAGACTGCTGACGAATATCCAGGTCCAGGATCGACACCGTGGCCCCTCCGTGGAGCAGACCCGCCGCGAGATGGATAGCCAGGGTCGACTTACCCGCCCCGCCTTTTTCGTTGCCAATGACGATGACCTTGGGCTGGGCCATAAAGAATTTGCTCCGCTCAATGCCCGAATTATGCCGGGCAACAATCGTTTTAACCCTGTGCTCAGGTCCGCCGTCGCGTCAACGCAAGGGGTATCACCAGCCTGTGGACGAAGCCGAATCCCCAAAGATAGGCCCGTTACCAAGCCCCGACGTCTCGCAATTGGCGGGCTAGATCATCTGGTATTTCACCGCCGTCGCCCGTCAAAAGATCAGGAGGTGCGTCTTTCGGGTCCAGATACCGCCAACCCTGAAATGGGCGGCGAGGGGTCGGTGCGACCTTGATGATCTCAGGGGCTAGTTCCAGTTCGCAGCGCGCGGTTACCCCCTCACCGACTCGGTTGATGGCGCGTATGGGCTGACGGCACAGGATCATGCCCTTGAATATCCGATAAAGTGATCCACCATCCAGCAGGTCATCAGCGCGTTTGGGCGTCATGCGTGTATGCAGGGTCCATGGACCGGCGCGATCAGCGTGCCACGCGATCAGGTCCTCAATCGTATCGCACCCGACACAGAGGCGGATCATGTGAAGGGTCATGCAATATCGGCTTTCAACCGCGCCAGGGCGACACCCTCGCTGACCTGATCACCGGTCGAGACGGCAAGGGCTTCGATAATACCGTCGAAGGGCGCGATGAGGGTGTGCTCCATCTTCATGGCCTCCAGAACCAGAATGACTTGGCCCTTCAAGACCTTGTCTCCAAGGTTTGCGCTGACGGACACCACCTTGCCTGGCATGGGGGAGCGAATCTCCCCGTTTCCCGCTGCCAAGCTTGCCGGATCGCGAACAGGGGGTCGGCTTGAGACGGCAAAGGCCTCACCGCCTTCAAACAGCACGCTTGCGTCATTTAAGACCAGGAGGTCGGCTTCGAAGTCCTCGTCGGACATTGGGGCGTCAAAGGGCTCGCCATCCACATAAATCCGAAGTTCGGAAGGGGGAGGTGCGTTCAGACGAAAGCCGGTCAACGCCGACCAAGGGTCATTGATCTCTCCTTGATCTGATGCCATCAGCGCCGCCGCCGCCAGGGTTTGCAGCGCGGCGGAAGGTGCCGGCCTTTGCGCCAGATCAGCGAGCCTGTTCTCGATGAACCCGGTATCGACCTTACCGGCAATAAAGTCCGGATGATCAAGGCATCGGGCCAGGAAGCCCGCATTGGCTTTGACCGGCCAAATTTCTACCGAAGCACAAGCCTCTGCCAACAGATCAGATGCGCCTTCCCGGGTCTGGGCATGAGCAATCAACTTGGCTATCATCGGATCATAGAAGGGAGAGACCTCGTCACCCTCTTCCACCGCGCTATCCACCCGAACGCCGTCCGGCAGCTGGAAATGCTCCAGAGTGCCAATGGAGGGCAGAAATCCGCTCGCCGGATTTTCGGCATAAAGCCGTGCCTCAATGGCGTGACCCGACAGTTTAATTTCATCCTGGGTCAGGGGCAGCCTCTCCCCCGCCGCGACCCGAAATTGCCATTCCACGAGATCCACGCCGGTCACCGCTTCCGTGACCGGATGTTCGACCTGCAAACGCGTGTTCATTTCCATGAACCAGATCCGGTCGGCCCTTAATCCTTCGCCGGCATCGGCGATGAACTCAATGGTCCCGGCCCCCACATAGCCGACCGCCTGCGCCGCCCTGACGGCCGCCGTCGTCACCGCTTCCCGTACCGCCAAGGTCATGCCCGGTGCCGGAGCCTCTTCAATGACCTTCTGGTGCCGCCTCTGCAACGAACAGTCGCGCTCAAACAGGTGAACCACCCGGCCCGCCTGATCGCCAAACACCTGGACCTCGATGTGGCGCGGTGTGGAGATATATTTTTCGATCAGCACCCGATCATCGCCGAACCCGGCTGCCGCCTCCCGGCGACATGAGGTCAAGGCCGATAAAAACCCGTCAGCGGTCTCAACCCGACGCATACCCTTACCACCACCGCCCGCAACGGCCTTGATCAGGAGGGGGTAACCGATCCTGGCGGCCTCAGCTTGCAAGTTTTCAGCGTCCTGATCTTCGCCAAGATAACCGGGGGTCACCGGAACCCCGGCCTTGATCATCAGGGCTTTCGCCGCATCCTTGCGCCCCATGGCACTGATAACTTTCGCCGGTGGGCCGATCCAAATAAGGCCAGCGGCCAGCACCGCTTCGGCAAAGTCTGCATTTTCCGAAAGAAAGCCATAGCCTGGATGAATGGCTTCAGCCCCGGAGTCCTGAGCGGCGGCCAGAACCGCATCGGCCCGCAAATAGCTGTCCCGGGCGGCTGGCGGTCCGATCAGGATGGCATGATCCGCCTCGCGCACATGGGCGCTCTGGGCATCGGCCTCGGAATAGACGGCCACTGTAGCAATCCCCATCCGACGCGCGGTGCGAAAGATGCGCCGGGCGATTTCCCCGCGATTGGCTACAAGAACAGACTTGAACATGAGATCAATGCACCTGGGCCAAACCGACAATCACCAAGCCCACCATCAGAATACCGAAACCGATACACGAGCCCACGAACAGGAAGACCATGCGCGCCAAGGTTCCGATGATACCCGTCTGATAGACGCCCCGCATATGAGCAAATAAGTGAACCGGTGCCAGACAAAACAGGAGGGCTGCGTCCTTACTCCACCCGCCGACCACGAGAACAACCGACATCAACATCCCCTGAAAAGCCAGGGAGTGCATGGAAAAATCAGGTGATCAAAGACATAAAACCGACGCTGGAACGCAAACGCCAAGGTCAGTAGAGGGGCCGCCACCAGAACGAATAAAATAGCAAACTGATGGCTCCAATGCTCCATCGCCGTTTCCAACTTTTCAGGATCCCGAGCCGCAGCCTCTATCCTGTGCTCGAACCAGAGCACGAGCCTGGACTCCGGTTTGCCGTCGTCGAGTTTGGTTTCGAAATGGACATCGCCGGGTTTGGCGTCATTGCGGAAAAACTTATAGCTGTTTTGCGGGTTTACCAGGGTCATAACCGATCCGGTCATGAACAGGATCAGCAGGACTACAAGATAGAGTCTGAACGGTGGAATTTGCGATGCCCGCTTACCGTCCAGATAGTCCCGGGTGAGTCGCCCCGGTTGAATCGCAAGACGGCGCAGGGTCGTCCATACCCGACCGTCCATATGCGTGAGGCCCTCAAAAGCCTCACTGATCAAATGCAGGATTGACCGGTGGGTGGCGACAGCTTGTTGTCCGCACCCATGGCACCACGCCCCCTGGATCGGTGTATCACAGTTGGCGCAGGGGGTTCCCAGCGGCAAGCTGTGACGCAAGGCTCGACCGACTTCAACCGCGGCGAGATCTGCCGCGGCGAGATCTTGAATTTCCGTCTCCACACCCAAGCCCCGACTGCTCAACCCTCGAACAGCATAACCGTGCCCGTGGCGGAAATTCACCCCAAATCGGTGTTATGCCTGCGCCCAGACAGGTTTGCGTTTTTCGAGGAAGGCGCGAACCCCTTCCTGACCTTCATCGCTGACCCGGGCGCGGGCGATCCGACGAGCGGTGTCCTCCATCAGGCCGCGATCGAGAATCTTGTGAGCCACCTCGCGAACCAGGGCTTTCGACTCCGCAACAGCTCCTGGCGCCGCCGACTGCATCTCATTGGAAATTCGGTCTCGCGCCAGAAGCAACGCCTGGCTATCGGCCACGCATTCTGTCACTAGGCCGATTTTCTCGGCAAAAGCAGCGTCAAACACCCGACCGGTGGCGAACAGACCCCGAGCGGCACGAGCCCCTACGGCGTCGATAACATAGGGGCTGATGGTGGCGGCGATCAGGCCGAGCCGGACCTCGGAAAAGCTGAACTTGGCGGTCTGTGTGGATACCGCCATGTCGCAGGCCGCTGCCAGGCCCGCACCGCCGCCAAAGGCACCACCGTCAACCAGGGCAACCGTCAGAGCCGGAATATCCCACAGGGCCTTCAGCATCAGGGCCATGCGGAAAGCATCATCGTGATTGTCGGCTTCGGTGCGCTGCGCCGCCGCCTTCATCCATTCCAGATCAGCCCCCGCGCAGAAGGTTCCGCCCTCCCCGCGCAAAAACACCACCCGAACCCCTTCAGCGCCCTGGAGGGTCGTGAACCCCTCACGCAGAGCCTCAATGAGTTCAGCATTAAAGGCATTGCGGGCCTCCGGCCTACGTAAGGTCACGGTCACAGCCCCGGTCTCGGTGGCCTCGATTCGAACCAGACCGGACACGTCATTGCTGTCTGCGCCCTCGACCATGGGATCAGCGATGGGATTGGTCATAGGATCATCCTTCGGGTTTCAGTCTTAAGCTCAGTCTATCACGACGGGCCATCACGCCTTTGTTCTTGCGCAAATTCGCCAAGCTGGGGCGCTACATCCGGAATATACCGAACTTGGTTTCCTCGATCGGGGCGTTTAGCGCCGCAGAAATGGACAGGCCCAGCACATCACGGGTCTGAGCCGGATCAATAATCCCGTCATCCCAAAGTCTGGCGGTCGCAAAATAGGGATCGCCCTCCACCTCATAGCGTTCGCGGATCGGAGCCTTGAAGGCCTCTTCGTCAACCGCAGACCACTGGTCGCCCCGGGCTTCCAGGCCATCTCTGCGAATGGTCGCCAGGACGCCGGCGGCTTGCTCGCCGCCCATGACGCTGATCCGACTATTGGGCCAGGTCCATAGGAATCGCGGTGAATAGGCGCGACCGCACATGCCATAATTGCCGGCCCCAAAAGAGCCGCCGATCAGGACGGTGAACTTCGGGACCCCGGCGCAAGCCACGGCCGTCACCAGCTTAGCCCCATCCTTGGCGATACCACCCGCCTCATATTTGCCCCCGACCATAAAGCCCGAAATATTCTGCAGGAAGACCAGGGGTATACCCCGTCTGCAAGCCAGCTCGATGAAGTGCGCGCCCTTGAGGGCACTCTCGGAAAACAGCACGCCATTATTAGCCAGTATGGCCACGGGCTGTCCCCAGATTCGCGCAAATCCGGTGACCAGAGTGGTTCCGTAGAGCGCCTTAAACTCGTCAAACTCCGACCCGTCCACGAGGCGGGCAATCACCTCTCGGACATCATAGGGGGCCCGGACATCGGACGGTATGACCCCATAAAGCTCCTCCGGATCATAGAGAGGGGGTCGGGGGTCGGCGAGAACCACACGATCGGGCTTACGGATATTCAGATTAGCGACAATATCACGGACGATCTGCAGGGCGTGGTCATCATCCGCCGCCACATGGTCTGCAACCCCTGATGTCCGGCCGTGGATGTCGGCCCCACCCAGCTCTGTGGCGGAAATCACCTCGCCGGTTGCTGCCTTTACCAAGGGGGGACCGCCGAGAAAGATGGTGCCCTGGCTCTCCTCGCCAGCCCCACGAACAATGACGGTCTCATCGCTCATGGCCGGAACATAGGCCCCCCCGCCGTGCAGGAACCCATGACGCAGGCGATCTGGGCTAGACCCTGAGCGCTCATCTGTGCCTGGTTGAAAAAGATTCGTCCGAAATGATCCCGGTCCGGGAAGACCTCCGCCTGATGCGGCAGGTTGGCCCCGCCCGAATCCACCAGATAAATGCAGGGCAGTCGGTTCTGCAGCGCCACTTCCTGCGCCCGCAGATGCTTCTTCACCGTCATCGGGAAATAGGCCCCGCCCTTAACCGTGGCGTCATTGGCCACAATCATGACCTCACGACCGCTCACCCGGCCAATGCCGGTGATCAATCCCGATCCGGGTGCTTCATTGTCATATAGTCCAAAGCCCGCCAGGGCCGCGGTTTCCAGAAAGGGCGATCCGGGGTCAAGCAGGCGCATAACCCGATCCCGGGGCAGGAGCTTATTGCGCGCCGTATGGCGTCGGCGGCTCTCTTCTGGACCGCCCAGGGCGATCTCTATGGTGCGCTGACTTAGGGTCTCAGCGAGACGTCGATTGAGTGCAGTATTGGCCTTGAAGGTCGGGCCGGATGTGTCGAGGGCAGATTTCAGGACTGGCATATGCAAGGCATAGCGCCGCACGGCGATGCAAGCTAGCATCCTGCATCGTGGTCACCTTACCAGATATTCCGACGAACTCGGCCCTTGCCCGTCTGTTTGAGGATGAGCGGGTAATTGGGGAAGCAACTTGGTTTTCGCTTCCCGGCGGGGCCACCCTGTTCCAGAGTGGTGATCCTTCTGATCTGCTCTACTTCCTGCGTGCGGGTCGCCTCGGGGCTTTTCGCCGGGATGAAGGTCTGGAGCCGCAATTCCTGGGGGTTATTCGACCGGGCGAGCCCGCCGGGGAGATGAGCCTCATTGCCGGGGTTCCGCACAGCGGCAATGTGGTAGCCCTCCGCGATTCCGAAATTTTCGCCCTGCCCAGGGACGTTTTCTTTGCCGCCTGTGATTCCAGTCCGGCGATCATGACTGAGTTGGCGCGGCTGATGATCATGCGCAGCCGCCAGGCTGCCACCAAGCACCCAACAGGCATTCCGTCAGTGTACGGGTTTGTGACCCTCGGCGAACCGGTCACCCTCCGTCCCTTGGTGGATCGCATGGCTCGGGAGATCGGCAAACTTGGTTATACGGTGACCGTCATCGGTGTCGAAGCCCAACATGCGCCGACCGAGTGGTTCTCCAATGTCGAACGCGACTACGATTTCGTGCTTTATACGGCGGAAGCCGAAGACGTGACCTGGCGTCAGGGGGTCGGTCGTCAGGTTGATCGGCTCTTTCGGGTCGGTCGGGGGGATACACAACCACCCCGGGATGGTCTGATGCAGGCTGGCAATCCCTTACAGGCCCAGAACCTCGTTGACCTGATCCTGGTTCAGAAACGCGGCATCAAATGGCCCAAGGGGTCCGAAGCCTGGATGGATGCGGCCATGCCCTCCCGGCTATTCCACCTTCGTCGCGAGGGCAGCGATGATTTTGCCAGGATCGCCCGCATTCTCACCGGTCAATCTGTGGGCTTGGTTCTTTCCGGTGGTGGGGCCAGGGCCTATGCCCATATCGGGGCCATCCGCGCGCTGCGGGAACAAGGCGTTCCCATAGATTTCGTCTGCGGAGCATCCATGGGCGGGGTGATCGCTGCCGGGGTCGCCATGGCCTGGGACACCGAAGAAATGGACCAAAGGATCAAGGCCGCCTTCGTCAATTCAAGCCCTCTGGACGACATCGCTTTCCCGATCCTAGCCATGACCCTCGGTGAGAAAGTTCATGTGCGCCTGCAAGAACATTTTGGGGAGGTACAGATTGCTGACCTCTGGCTACCGTTTTTCTGTGTGTCCTCCAACCTGACCACTGGGACCTATCACGTGCATAAGCGCGGCTTGCTGCGAGATGCCCTGCGCGCCACCATCTCCCTGCCCGGCATTCTACCGCCAGCCACCCTTGACAATAATGTTCTGGTCGACGGCGCGGTGCTGAAGAACTATCCGGCCGATATTATGCGCGCCCTGCAACTTGGCCCCATTGTCGGAGTCGATGTTACCCGCGGCCGCTCTATTACCGCTGACGATGTGGCACGACCGGCCTCTATCTGGCGGTGGATTTTGTCAGGGCAGTGGCGGAGGGGCCCTCCCATTGTCTCTCTGCTCATGCGTGCTGCGACAGTGTCCTCGGGTCGGGACCTCGCCGCCTCCCGAGAGGCGACCGACCTACTGATCCTGCCGGAGGTGGCTGGCGTCGAAATTCGCGACTGGACCGCCTATGATCCGGCCGTCAGTGCGGGTTATCTGACCATGAAGGAGGCCCTGACCAAACTTACCAAACCGGTCATCGACCTTCGCCGCAGGCCAAGCCTGCACCCCCAAACCTGATCGGCAAACAACTATTTGCAGAGCCGCGAATCCGTGCGTTTATGAAGGCCTTGTTCCAACAACTGAAAGGAGGTGACCCAGTGTCTCATAGTGAAAGCCGCAAGGCCGAAATCGTGACCTGGACCTCCGCTTACGGGGTCCGCGCCTAAACCATTGAATGGTAAGGGGTCGCGAGCCGCTCTGCGGTCCGACTATGGAAAGGCCGTTCTGGCGACAGGACGGCCTTTCGCATATCCGGGTTCAAGGCCGATGGCCCTGGATCTGTTCACCTCAAACCCCGATCAGCTCGCGGCCGATCAAATAGCGGCGGATTTCATTGGTCCCGGCCCCAATATCGTAGAGTTTGGCATCCCGCAGGAACCGCTCAACCGGATAGTCCTTGGTATAGCCCGCGCCACCCAGGGCCTGGATAGCTTCAGCGGCCACCTTAACAGCATTCTCAGACGCCATAAGGATGGCCCCTGCGGCATCGAACCGTGTGGTCATCCCTGCGTCACACGCCCGGGCGACGGCATAAACATAGGCCCGGGCGGAATTGAGCGCCACATACATATCAGCTACCTTGCCCTGCATAAGCTGGAAGGACCCTATGGGTTTGCCGAACTGCTTGCGGTCCCGCACATAGGGCAGGACCACGTCGAGGCAGGCCTGCATAATCCCAAGAGGTCCCGCCGCCAGGACAGCGCGCTCATAGTCGAGGCCGCTCATCAGCACGCCGACCCCGCCGTTCAACGGACCCATGACGTTGTCGTCAGGAATTTCGCAGTCTTCAAATACCAGCTCTGCGGTGTCCGAGCCGCGCATACCCATCTTGTCCAGCTTCCGGCTGACCGAAAAGCCCTTGAAACCCCTCTCTACCAGGAAGGCGGTGATGGCCTTCCCGGACTCCTCCGGCGAGGTCTTGGCATAGACCACGAGCACGTCGGCATGGGGGGCATTGGTGATCCAGAACTTGGTACCGTTGAGGACGAAGCGATCACCCCGGCGTTCCGCCTTCAGCCGCATAGAGACGACGTCTGAGCCAGAGCCCGCCTCGCTCATGGCCAGTGACCCCACATGGTCCCCAGAAATCAAACCCGGCAGATAGCGCCGCTTCTGATCATCCGACCCCCACCTTCGCAGCTGATTGACGCACAGGTTGGAGTGGGCTCCATAGCTGAGACCGATGGCGGCTGAGGCGCGGGACACCTCTTCCATAGCCACTACATGCTCAAGATAGCCCAATCCCAGGCCACCAAACTCTTCCTCAACCGTAATCCCGTGCAGACCTAAAGCCCCCATTTCCGGCCAAAGATGTCGGGGGAAGGCATTGGTCTGATCAATCTCGGCGGCAAGGGGGGCGATACGATCCGCCGCAAAGCGCGCCGTGGTGTCGCGAATGGCATCTGCGGTCTCGCCTAGGGCGAAGTCCATCGAGGGGGTATGGTTTGCGATCATCGGCAAAACTTAACACGACCCGACCCGACCGGCCAAGCGAGGCGATCCCCGGCTCTCATTCAAGATGTTAGAGTGCGTTTCGATCCGATAACAGGTTCCCACTTATCGGAACGCACTCTAGATTCAGCCCTGCCTGTCGCTGCGATCTTGAATCGGCTCCAGGTAACCCAACTGCAC
>NMUI01000247.1 GCA_002221445.1 Phenylobacterium zucineum
CTAAAGGGAACAGGCTCTAAGGCGTGAGGTTGTTATGGCCGCCTTAGGCCAGGGCCGCGATAACCCGTTCGATGAGCCAATAGGCGGCGCATCCGCCGATGGCATAGGCGGGGGCCAGGCGCGCAAAGGCGCTTGTGTCAAAGCTGAGCTGTTTACGGATGGTGCGCAGGGCGACGATCACAGCGACTGCGGCCAAGATAAAGGCCAGCTGACCGATTTCGACACCGACATTGAATAGGAATAGGGCCATGGGCGTGGCGTGCGGGGGCAATCCGATATTTGAAAGGGCACCGGCGAAGGCTAAGCCGTGTAGCAGGCCGAAAACGAAGGCGATCAGCCAAGGTTTGCGCCGGGTCAGGGTGTCGTTCTCATTGAGCAATTCGCTGGCGACGAAAACGATGCTTAGGGCCACCAGGGCCTCGATGACGGCGGTCGGAAACCTAACTATGCCCAGCGCGGCGAGCGCCAAGGTCATCGAGTGCGCCACGGTGAAGGCGGTAACCGCCTTGATGATCCGCCACCGGGTTCCGATCAGCAGGAGCAGGCCCAGGACGAACATCAGATGATCGAAGCCGGTCAGAATGTGCTCTACCCCCAGGCGAAGATAGGCCGGAACAGCCAAGCCCGCCGGACCCGACAGGCTGATCCTGAAGGCCGGGTCGGAGGGGTGGAGAACAGTGTTAATCTCGTTGCCGCCCGACGGCGTGATCCGAACAAGCACGTCGGTGACCGTCTCTTTCAGCCCCTCAATCGTCAGGACCTGGCCGTCAAGGGGCTTGCCGTTTGCGATTTTCCAGGTGCGGATACGAAAAGCGGAGGTGATCTCTTCGGTGGTGGCGGTCCTATCTAGGACGCCACTCGACAGGTGAGGGGCCAGGCGAACCGCCATGTCGCCGACGACCGGCTGTTTCCAGGTGACCAGATAGTCTCCCGGTGCCGTCTGTGTAATCTGGACCAGGGCTGGGCGGACTTCATGGGCCAGGGCGGATGCGGAGATGACGAGCCCTATGGTGCAAGCCAATGCTGCTGCCCACAGTCGCTGAAAACCATTGACCTTCCCCATGCCAAGGGTTTTGACAGGGCTTGGCCGTGCGGGCAATGATGATCGTCTGGTGGCTTCAGGCTCTGCGCGAGTCTTAGCGACCCTGGGGAGGGACAAAATGAACCTTAAGGCGTTGTTTTGGGCGTCCAGCGCCTTGGTGCTGGCCATGGCTGCGGGAACCGCCGCACCCGGCGAACAGGCCAAGGTTTATCGACCCGCCGCCGCAGCCAAACCCGCGGCCCATCTTCCCGGATACAATCCGGATCGAAACGCCTATTTCGGGGATCTGCACGTTCATACAAAGCTGTCCTTCGACGCTTACATCTTCAACGTCCGGGCATCTCCTGAGGATGCCTACAGGTTTGCCAAGGGTGACACCATCGGCCACGCGGCCGGATTCAACATCCGCCTCGCTGGCGGACCATTGGACTTTGTCGCCGTCACGGATCACTCAGAGTATATCGGGGCCATGCGGGAGGCGGCAGTCCCAGGGTCGCCCCTGTCGAAACTACCGATTGTTTCCGGCCTGTTCAGCACGGACATCCAGGAAATTGGTAAAGCGTTTGCCCGGATTGTTCAGGCCAGCCAGGACATGACGATGCCAGCTGAGTTCAGCGATAAGGGCATAGCCGGTCGCGCTTGGAAGGAGATCCAGGATGCTGCTGCTCACAATTACCAGCCCGGCAAGTTCACGACCTTTGTGGGCTATGAATTTACTTCGGCTCCCCAGGGGCGGAACCTCCACCGCAATGTCATTTTCAAGAGCGCGACGGTCCCAGGCCTTCCTTATTCCGCGAGGGACTCAGCTGATCCTGAAGACCTGTGGCGCACCATGGACAGTTGGCGCGGTCGGGGCATTGAATCTCTTGCCATTCCGCACAATTCCAATGGCAGTGATGGCCTGATGTTCGAGCCGACAAAGCGTAGCGGTGCGCCCATGGATAAGGTCTATGCCGATCTTCGCCGCCGAAACGAGCCTCTGGCCGAAATCACCCAGATCAAGGGGACCTCCGAAGTCCACCCCTCCCTCGCGCCTAATGACGAATGGGCGAACTTCGAAATTATGGAAAGTTATATCGGGACCAATAAACCCATTACGCAGTTCAAAGGCGGCTATGTACGGGAAGCCCTGAAGGACGGCATCGTCATGCAGGATAAGCGCGGGTTTAACCCATTCAAGTTCGGTTTCATCGGGTCCAGCGACACCCACAATGCAGCACCTGGGTCCGTAGAGGAGCGGAATTATTTCAGCAAGACGTCGACCGACAGCACACCGGTCAACCGTAACTCGGTTCCGCCCGGGGGTGCAAAGACCTGGGAGGGTGTGAAATTTGATCCGGACTCGCGGGGTGCCCGATTCCAATCCTGGGGTGCCTCAGGCTTGGCAGGTGTCTGGGCGGAGGAAAACAGTCGCGAGGCGATCTATGCGGCCCTGCGCCGTAAGGAGACCTTTGCCACATCGGGTCCGAGAATCCGTGTCAGGTTCTTCGCCAGCTATGCCTATTCAGATGACCTGGCGCAAAAGGGTGATGTGACTCGACAGGCCTATGCCAAGGGGGTGCCCATGGGGGGCGATCTACCGGCGGCTAAGGCTGGCCAGGTGCCGAAATTCCTGGTTTGGGGCGTGCGCGACCCGAATTCGGGCTATTTGCAACGGGCCCAGATCGTGAAGGGCTGGGTCGAAAATGGCGTGGCGAAAGAAAAGGTCTTCGACGTGGCCTGCTCAGACAATCTGCCGCTCAACCGCGCAACTTGGCGCTGTCCCGACAATGGGGCTAAGGTCGATATAACCACCTGTGCCACCGAACGATTTAAGGGCGATGTTGAGCTGCGGACGCTGTGGCGGGACCCGGAGTTCAACCCCAAACAGCGCGCTTTCTACTATGTCCGGGTCCTGGAAAATCCTTCGTGTCGGTGGTCAACTTGGGACGCCATTCGCAATGGAACCCCACCCAATCCACGCTTGGCCGAAACGATTATAGAGCGGGCCTGGTCCTCGCCGATTTGGTATGAACCTAGAGGTTAAGCCCGCCCTCTGGCGGCGTATTATTCGCGAACCCTTGACCCATTTTCTGGTGGTCGGGGCGATCTTATTCCTTTCGGTTACGGCGCTGAAGGAGTCACGGCGACCGGTGGTGCAACTGGACAGCGGCGAGCTGGAACAGTTGGTCAGTTATTGGCAATTGCAGATGCAAAGGCCGCCCACCCGGGCCGAGGTGAAGGCCATCATCGCCGAGCGGGTGGATGAAGAACTCCTGGCGCGGGAGGCCCTCCGGCTCGGCATGGACAAGAACGACATGATCATCCGCCGTCGCCTTGCAGAGAAGATGGCCTTTGCAAGCGAGGATACGACCAGCCTGCCTAAGCCCACGGATGCTGAGCTCAAGACGCTTTATAACCGGACGAAGGATCAATATGCCGTTCCCACCCAGGTGGCGTTTCGGCAGGTGGTGTTCAGCGGTGACCGTGCCGGTTCGCCGACACGGGCAAGAGTCGCACTGGCCGCCGCCGCCGGGCACGAGCCCGGATCAGGTGATCCTTTTGTCCTGCCCCTGGTCTATGGCGGCGTCGGTATGGACGACCTGCTCCGTGATTATGGACCTGAGTTCGCAAGAGCGTTGGAGGTCAATCCCGTGGGGGCCTGGTTCGGGCCTGTGCAGAGTCCCTATGGCTGGCATCTCATCAGGATCGAGAGCCGCAAGCCAAGATCAGTTCCGAGCTTCGACCAGGTGAGGGATCAGGTAAATGACGCCTATGCTGCCGAAGCCCGAAAGCACGCCAATGCCGATTTTCTGGCCGGCCTTCGCAAGCGTTATCGCGTTGTTGTGGCGGGGGTGGATAACTGAGCCGCCTCGGGGTGTGGCGATCTGCCGCTGTCTTGTTGCGGATGTTGATGGGATAGGACACGGCCAATAACCCCTGACTTCATGAAATCTCAAATTCTGGGCGTTATTCTCGGCGTCTGACCAAGGCTTAATCGGCAGATCGGGTTCTGATCGACGGCGGAAAATCAGGGCTCATAATTTGACTCCAGTTAACATTGATGCCGGATGGATTGGTTCGAGGTTGGCGAAGTCTGCCAGCCTGACGATTGCTGTCATTTCTGTGATTGCTATTCTCGCCCTCACCGGCGTGGTGGTGGGGGCTGCCCGTCGGATCGACTTGGACACCCGCCATCACGGTGAAACCCTGGTCGCCAACGGTTTGGCTATCAAAGTCGCCAGCGTGCGTGCCTGTATTTTCCCAAATTCGGTTTGGGACGAGGCGGTCCGCAATCTTGACAATCATTTCAACCAAGCCTGGGCTGACTCGAATGTGGGCCAGTTCATGGCCAATACCTGTGGTTTGAAAGAAACCTATGTTTTCGATTGGCGAGATCAGGTGCTCGGGTCCTGGCGAAATGCTGTCCCCGGCAAACCTGAGATCGGCCAACCAGCCAGGGCAACCATTGCGGGTCTGGTGGCCGACGTCCGCCGTCGCGAAGCCATGCTCGGGCCCTATCTTGCCCCAGCGATCAAAGGACAGATGAATTTCAAGACCGTTGAACGGTCAGTGTTCGGGATGACGTCTGAAGGTCCGATCCTGGCTTCGGCGACATTGATCCGGCCCGATCTTGGAACCTCCGTTCCCTTACATTCCCGATCAGCCATCGTCGTCGGTGTAATGCCTTTGGATCGAGCTTTTCTGGATTGGTTTGCAAAACACTATCTGCTCCAGGACCTGAAACTGGACGCACCGCCCTTCGATAACCGACTGTCCCAAAAGGGATCTGCAGACATCAGAGATCCGTCCGGCCGCACGATTTCGCGCCTGGTTTGGCAATATGGTCGGCCTGTTCAGAATCTGGCTTTAAGTGTTGCCCCACCCCTGATGCTCCTGATCCTGGTGCTGGTGGTGGCCCCGGCCCTTGTTATTCGACGTGATCGCCGACAGGTGGCTATGCTTCGAGAAGCCATGGTCCGAGCCGAGGCGGCCTCTGAGGCCAAGGGACAATTTCTAGCCGTGGTCAGCCATGAAATTCGAACACCCTTGAATGGAGTGCTCGGTATGGCGCAGGTGATGGAGCACGATCCCTTACCCAAGGTTCAACGTGACCGATTGAAAGTCATTATCGAATCCGGGGAGGCCTTGCTCAATATCCTCAATGATATCCTCGATTTGTCAAAAATCGAAGCTGATAAACTTGAACTCGAAATTACAGACTTTGAACTCGCCGATGTGGTCGCTTCGGCAGTGGCTTCCGTCCGCAGTACCCTCGAACGCAAGGGATTGGTTTTCGAGCTTGATTGTCCCGATGAGATTAATGGCGTTTATCGCGGCGATCCCCTGCGTATCGGTCAGGTCCTGTCCAACCTGCTCTCCAACGCGGTCAAGTTTACCGATAACGGATCGGTGTCCTTAAGGTTGGGGTACAATGGGACGACGATGAGTTTTCAGGTTTGTGACACAGGTCTCGGGATTGAGCCTGAAAACTTGAACCATCTATTTGAAAAATTTGTCCAAGCCGATTCCACCATAACCCGACGGTTCGGCGGCACGGGCCTAGGCTTGGCGATTTGCCGTCAGCTCACCACGGCGATGGACGGTGATATTACCGTCGAGAGCCGTCCGGGGCAGGGCAGTGCGTTTACGGTGACCCTGCCCTTGCCGCGCATACCCAGATCTGAAGATGACAGTGTCCAGAAGACCAACACCGCCCCTGTGGCTAACCGTGAACTGCGTATTCTGGTCGCCGAGGACAACGGTGTTAATCAACTCGTACTTCGTACCTTACTCGAACAGGCAGGGTTGGTTCCTGTGGTGGTTGCCGACGGTGTTGCAGCCCTAGAGGCCTGGGAGGCTGATCATTGGGATCTGATCCTTATGGATGTCCAGATGCCTGTGATGGACGGGGTGACCGCCGCGCAGGAAATTCGTCGTCGGGAACGTGAAACAGAACGAGGCTCGACGCCGATCCTTGCCCTAACAGCCAACGCCATGACTCATCAAATCGAGGCCTATATTGCGGCGGGCATGGACGGTGTTGTGGCCAAGCCGATTGAAGTTGCCAATCTGTTTGAAAGCATTGAGGCCGTGCTTGCGGACTCAGATCGAGCGCCCACTGCCTGAATCTCATCGGCTTTGAACACCGCCGTCCAAGATAGCGAAACACCAAGGTCGAAAGTTGATGGCTATTATGGCTAACCCCAGCCTGCGTGTCGGGCGTGGCAAGCCTGTGTGACCTCAATCCATTCAGCACATCGGAAAGCGACCCTCTGGACATCGAATTGGTTGCGCTTTCAGGTATGCGACAAATTCGGACGTATAAATAAAATAGAACGTGTTGCGAACCTGGAACAAACAAGGTACGAACAATTCAGCGACGGGCTGGTGATGCTTTGCCGGTCGGACACGCGGAATCATGGGATAGAGGAAGCCCAATCATGGCGAACCAATCGGCGTTAAAGCTCGTGGCAAAAGAAGATGGCGATAAGCAGCGTGCCCTGGAGGCAGCGCTGTCACAGATTGATCGGGCCTTCGGCAAGGGCTCGGTGATGAAGCTGGGTGACAAGACCGCGATGGAGGTCGAGGCGGTCTCTACGGGGTCTCTCGGGCTGGATCTGGCGCTCGGGATCGGTGGACTGCCCAAGGGGCGCATCATCGAAATCTACGGCCCGGAAAGCTCTGGCAAGACCACGCTTGCCCTGCATGTGGTGGCCGAGGTCCAGAAATCAGGCGGGACGGCGGCCTTTATTGATGCCGAACATGCGCTCGATCCTACCTATGCCCACAAGCTGGGGGTCAATCTGGATGAACTGCTCGTGTCGCAGCCCGACACGGGCGAGCAGGCCCTAGAAATCACCGACACCCTGGTGCGGTCTAATGCCATTGACATCATCGTCATCGACTCCGTGGCGGCCCTGACCCCCCGGGCCGAAATCGAAGGTGAGATGGGCGACAGCCTGCCAGGACTTCAGGCCCGTCTGATGAGTCAGGCCCTGCGTAAGCTGACGGCCTCGGTCAGCAAGACCAAGACTATGATCATCTTCATCAATCAAATCCGTATGAAGATCGGGGTGATGTATGGCAGTCCGGAAACAACGACAGGCGGTAACGCCCTGAAATTTTACGCCTCGGTCCGCCTGGACATCCGTCGCACCGGCTCGGTCAAGATGCGCGATGAGATCGTCGGCAATAATGTCCGGGTCAAGGTTGTGAAGAACAAGGTGGCCCCACCCTTCCGGGAAGTCGAATTCGACATCATGTATGGCGAAGGCATTTCTAAGCTGGGTGAGATCATCGACCTGGGCGTCAAGGCAGGTGTGATTGAGAAATCCGGCTCCTGGTTCTCCTGGAACAGCCAGCGGATCGGTCAGGGGCGTGATAATGTCCGTGAGTTCCTGAAAACAATCGCGATATCGCCGATCAGATTGAGGCCCAGGTCCGGGGCGCCAAGGAAGTCATTGAGGAAGAGCTTTTGGTCGGGCCGACCGCTGAGGATGATATTGACTAAAATTTGGATCCTTCCGCCCCTGTTTATGGGCAGGGGCGGTTAGGGCAGGTTCGGTAAAATCGATCCAATTCCAAGTCTATGAATGGGAAGTTTCGATACCCGATAGCCTTTTTAGCGTTTTTCCCTTTTGAGCGGGCGGCAAGTTTCGTAAACGGTCGCCTCCCGCGCCTTGGCGCGACACCGTCTGCAAGTGTCCAAGTCCCATGCCCAGCCTTCAAGAGATCCGGTCGTCCTTCCTGGGTTATTTCGAAGCTCACGATCACCTGATTATTCCGTCCGCACCCCTGGTGCCGCAGAACGACCCGACGCTGCTGTTCGTCAATGCCGGGATGGTGCCGTTCAAGAACTATTTCACTAGGGCTGAACCTCCGCCCGCACCTCGTGCGGCGTCGTCGCAGAAATCCGTGCGCGCGGGCGGCAAGCATAACGACCTGGACAATGTGGGCTATACGGCCCGGCATCATACCTTCTTTGAGATGCTCGGGAATTTCTCGTTCGGCGACTATTTCAA
>NMUI01000248.1 GCA_002221445.1 Phenylobacterium zucineum
TTATCGGAACGCACTCTAGACGATAACGCCTAACGAAAGCGTTTAGCCTTCCGCCGGGATTTCCGAAAGGGCCTGTTCCAGCTCGGCAAAGCTGGGCTGGACCGAAGACGGCACACTGCCGCGACCGATTTCCACCGAGATCTGAGCGGCATTGCCGTGTAGGTGCGCCACCAGAACGGACTGGATGATGCGATAAAAGGCCCCATCTTCTTCCACAACGCCGTTCAGACGGGTCGCAAAGGGGGCCACTAGACCATAGGCCAGGAACACGCCAAGGAAGGTGCCGACCAGGGCCCCGCCAATCATTTCACCCAGGACCTCTGGGGGCTCGGAAATGGCACCCATGGTCTTGATAACCCCCAGAACGGCGGCGACAATGCCGAGGGCTGGAAGAGCGTCGGCCAGGGTCTGAATGGCGTGGGCCGGGTGCAGGGCTTCATGGTGATGCTTTTCCAGCTGCTTCTCCATGGCGTCCTCCACCTGATGCGGATCTTCCAGGTTCATGGTCATCATCCGCAGGGTGTCGCAGATGAAATCCGTGGCGAAGTGATCCTTCATAATCTTCGGATAACGCGAAAAGATGGAGGAATCGTGCGGGTTTTCGATGTGGCTTTCCAGGGCGATGACGCCCTTGGACTTCATGGTCTTGGTTAGCAGAAACAGGAGGGACAGCAGGTCGCGATAGTCACTGGCCTTCCACTTTGGACCGCCGAAAATCTTACCCATACCGCCAGCGCAGCCCTTGATCACGGTCATGGAGTTGGAAATCAGGAAGCTGGCGACACCGGCCCCGAGGATGGCCATAAGCTCGTGCGGGGCGGCCTCGATGATGACGCCCATATTGCCGCCGGACATGATGTAGCTGCCGAACACCAAGCCGAACAGCAAGACGATGCCGATAATCTGAAACATGCAGAGGGTCCGTCCCGTCGAAAACTTTCCGCACCATCGACATTAATGCTTAATGCCCTGTAACGATTTCGGGGTTTGCGCGCGCGCCGACACCGATTATCTGCTTTTCGGGTGTCTGAGACCAAACCCCAGCTGACGGGCCTGCCCCGGTCTACCTTCGCCATTATCTTCGGCGTGTCCCTCGCCACGGCCATGGGCAATACCGGTATGATCTCGGTCCTGCCGGCCATCGGACGGTCCATCGGTATTCCTGATCCGATGGTCGCGGCGATCTTTTCGCTCTCAGCCCTGCTTTGGGCCTTTTCCTCCCCCTACTGGGCGCGGGCTTCGGACAAGTACGGCCGTAAGCCGTTGATGATGGTGGGCCTTTCAGGCTTTATGGTGTCCATGGCAGTGTGTGCCGTGGTGGTGGCCTGCGGCCTGAAACACTTGGCCCCGCCCCTGGTGATCTTCGGGTGTTTCCTCCTGGCGCGGGCCCTGTTCGGCTTGTTCGGAGCCGCCTCTAACCCGGCAACCCAGGCTTATGTGGCCGAGCATACCCCCCTGGAGCAAAGGACCCAGTCCATGTCCAGTTTGGCCGGGGCCTCGGTTTGGGGACGGTGATTGGGCCGTTTATAGCCCCGCTTTTTGTGCTGCCTCTGATCGGCCTTGCGGGCCCGATGGCTGGCTTTTCCCTGATTGCGGCCGCCATGTTGTTCATTGTCTGGCGCTATCTTCCCGAAAGCCGGTTCCGTCCGGCCTGGACTCCGCCACCCAAGATCGTCGATGGGGTGAAGGTCAAGCCGATGTGGCAAGACCCCCGCCTGATCCCATTTCTGATCTACGGGTTTATTGTCGCCGTATGTCAGACGGCCCAGGGTCAGACCCTTGGATTTCTGATTATTGACAAGCTTAAGCTATCTCCCACCCAGGCCCAGGGCTTTATCGCGGTGGCTATGATGTTCGGTGCGGTGGCCGGTCTGCTGGCCCAATGGGGGCTGATCCGCATGTTCGAAATGACCCCGCGTCAGTTATTGAGGTGGGGGGTTGTGACGGCAGCCGCAGGTAATCTGATTGTCGCCTTCTCGCCGGACTATTGGACCGTGGTTGTGGGCTATGCCCTTTCCAGTCTGGGTTTCGGATTTGCCCGCCCCGGCTTTACTGCGGGGGCGTCCCTGGCGGTTGATATGGGCGAACAAGCCCGGGCGGCTGGGGCCATTGCTGCGGTCAATGGGGTGAATGTGGTCCTGGCCCCGTTTTTGTCTGGCTTTATGAGCGGGTGCATCCGGCGCCCTTCCTGCTGAACGTCGCCCTGCTGGCCTCCATGCTGGTCTACACCCTGCGCAATGCCCAATTGCGGTCGGCGGACCCCAAGCCCACCAGTCAGGCAGACACCAATTGCGCAACCTTAGAAAAAAGCGACGAGGGGACGGGCTGAGGTCATAATCAGGGAACAAGAATGCTGGCCTTGAGCCGGTCCAGCATGGCGGTCGATAGGTAACCGTCGGCGATCAGGCCCTTAGACTTCTGCCAAGCTCGCAAGGCGCTGCGGGTGTTAATGCCAATAACCCCGTCCTGGGCACCCGGATCAAAGTCCTGAGCCGCCAGGGCCTGTTGTGCCAACATCCGGTCGGCAAGGGCGAGGGGCGTTTCCACGGGCCATGGGGTATAGAGCCGCCCCCCTCCGGCGAAACGGTCGGCCAAAAGTCCCACCGCCAGGGCATAGGTGGTGGCGTTATTGTAGGTTCGAATTGCGAAATGGTTCGGGAAGAGCAGGAATAGGGGGCCGCTCGCCCCGGTCGGCGCGGCCAGCATGGCCTTCGCCGCCTGATCGGGGCACTCCAGCCTTGTCCGTCTGCCGGGTGCAGGCCAAGACGCGCCCACCAGTCCGGCGTCTCCCGGGGGCCTTCCGTCAGACTAAAGTCAAAATCCTTTGGGGCCAGGACCTCGCGGGCCCAGCTCTCGCCCCGGTTCCATCCGCCCTTGGCCAAGAGATTGGCCGCTGACGCCAGGGCGTCGGGGGCAGACCCCCAAATGTCCCGCTTGCCGTCCCCATCACCGTCCACCGCTGTCGATAGAAAAGACGTAGGAATGAACTGGGTCTGTCCCATGGCGCCGGCCCAAGATCCGACCAGCCGCGAACGAGGGAACTCCCCAGACCCGATGATGCGCAAGGCCGCCATCAGCTGATCCTCAGCAAATTGCCGCCGTCGCCCTTGGGCGGCCAGGGTGGCCATGGATCGGATGACGTCAAAGCCCCCCAGGGTGGCACCAAAGCCGGTTTCCATGGCCCAGACCCCCAGCAGAACGTCGGAGGCGACGCCATAGGTCTGTTCGATCGGTCCGAGCAGGGGAAGAAGCTCAGCGCGCTTTCGCTGGCCGATCGCGACGCGATCCTCCGTAACGACCCCTTTGATATAGTCGCTGAACGGCTTGGCGAATTCAGGCTGTCGGGTGTCCAGGCTGGTGACCCGCTGATCAGGCTGAAGACCGCGAAGCTCGCGATCCAAGAGATCGGCCGGCAGGCCCATTTGAATGGCCCGCATGTAAAATCCGCTGGCCCAGGCGTCAAAGTCGGCATCGCCCGAGGTGGTCACCTGACCAATAGGCTCTGGCTCCGCCGGGGTCGGCTGAGCGGGAAATGGCGCGACCTTGGGCGTCAGATCCGTTGATGGATCGGCGCATCCAGCGAGTAACAGGGCGACAAATGTGCGGCGATCCATGGGGACAGCCTAGCCATCCTGACGGGCGGGCTCAATCAAAAGGCCGAAAACACTTGGTGATCGACGGGTAGTGTCTCAGTTTGAATTTTCCGCGACACGCTTCTTGTAAGGACCGCGCTTCGCCGGGGCCGGTGCCATCGCGTCCATCTTCGCCACAATATCCTCTAGCGTCCACAGCCGATCAGTGATCCCCGCCGCCATGGCAGGGGTAACGCGCAGCGACTTGTGAATGCGGCAGAAGTTGTAGAACGCGAAGTACAGCGCCAGCGCATGGATATGGTTGTCCAGCTTCTTGCTGAAAGCATTGGTCAACCGGGTGAAACGGCGGTTCTGCATTCGGATCGACAGGTTCATGCGCTCGACATGCGACGTGCTGACATGGGCAATGTCGGGATTGCCTTCGCGGCGAACCTTCTTCGCGCCAGTGCATTCCGCAGGGCTGTAGCGCTTTTCGGGGCCATTGCCGCCGATTGAGCCGTACAGCTTCACAAGCTGGGCATAGTCTACATCAGCGCCAAACGCGCCTTCCACGGCTTCCAGATAGGCCTTGTGGCCATCGGTGGTGAGCTGGACGCGGTTGGCGAGACGGGCGCGCAAATCGTCCATCAGGATCATTGCGCTTTCGGCGCCGCGATCCCCGACGAAATAAGCGACCATCAGCTTGGTATCAGCGTCCAGTGCCGTCCAGGTCCACACATCGCCAGCCCCATCGGGTGCAGCCTTTGCAGTCGGGACGTTCTTCGCCTTGGCGTAGCAGAACGACCAGATTTCATCGCACTGGATACGGCTCGCCTTCACGCTGCGAACGTGTTCATCATGGATGGCAAGACAGGCTTCCCCAGCCTCAACCAGCAGCTTCGCAACCGTGTTGATCGACACGTCTGCAATGCGGCTGATCGCGCGCATGGAAGAACCCTCGCAGGGCATGGCGAGGATTTGGACGCGTTTTGCAAGGGCGAGCTTGTTCATGCCCATTTTTATATGAACTTTCATGCATAGCGTCAAGCAAAATGGTTAGGCTGAAAATCGGGGTCGGTCTGGCATCTGCGGGGCCGCGGCAATGCCGAAAAGAAGGTCGTTTAACTGTTTTTCTGGCACGTCGAGCAGCTTCGCGACCCTTGCCAAGGGCAATCCTCGCGACCAAAGATCCCGAAAAATCTTCGCCCAAATTTGCGAAGTCTCGCGAGGCATCGTTTCTGGCTCATCAATCGCTAACCCTCGATCTCGCAACTCCTTCAAGTGTTTGTTGAGCGCAATATAATTTCCACGGTATGACCAATCCGAAAGTCGGCCAATCTTATAAAGTGATCTATTCAGAGCTGATACTGAAACGCCCCAACGCTTTTTGCTTTTAATCAAGTCTGTCAGCGTCATTCCCCAGGACGTCTCTGCCAACAAATCCTCGGGCGGCATAAGGAAGGCAGACGCAAATTCATTCGCCTCATCCTCGGCGGATGGATGGGTCGAGCCTTTGTGGCGGTGCATGACAAGATGCCCCAGCTCGTGGCACGCGTCGTACCGACTGCGTTCGGCAGTCTTTGTCGTATTCAAGAATATATAAGGTTTGTCGTTCCGCCAGAGGGAATACGCGTCCAAGTGTCGAGTTTCCTCGACTAGTGAGAAAACCCTTATGCCGTGCGCCTCAAGCAAGTTGACCACGTTGCCAATCGGGCGAAGCCCCATACCCCAGTGAGCACGAAGCTGGGCGGCAGCAGCGGATGGCGACGCATCATCGGCTTGAGTTAAGTCATGTGCGGGGCGATCGTATTCGTCCGCCACCCAATCATCGAACTCGAAAGCTAGAGCCCCGGCGGCGATGGCGGCATCGCGCTTACTCGCAGTCAGCGAACGCAATGACCGGAAACTAACGCAATCGGGATTGGGGAATTCTGGCGATGGTCGCGAAAAAAAATCCCGCGCAAAACCAGAGAACTTGCACAGCCTATCCAAACAGGCGTCCGGCAGGTCATATTCGCCAGCCTCGAAACGCTGGATTGTGCGGCGGTCCACACCGAGAGCATCGGCAAATCCAGATTTCGTCAGTCCGAAGCGCTTTCGGACCAACTCCACGCGGTCAGGATTGAGCATGGTTACCCTCGGCGCTGGACTGGAATATCGACTTCTTCGATTGGCGTGACGGGCTGGCGCTTCGGTTCAACCGGCATACCATCGCCGCGCGGGATAATGATGATCCGCTTCACCAACTTCGAAAACTTGTTGCCCCTGAATTCCAGCGGAAGGGACAGTTCGGCACCAATGCCGTCATCGTCGGAGTAGAACCCGAGCACCCAAGTTTGCCATTCCTGACTCACCGGCTCGGGCAGGTCGAGACCGGGAAGCCAGCCCGTCTGGTTACAGCGCGCCTTTCGCGACGAAGCATGGCCCTTCGGTCGCAGATTCGTCGGGGTCACGTTCTTGTCAGGCACGCCCGCCAGTTCATCGAAATTGGTCGCGATGATCCGCAGGCCCCGCTTCGGATTGCGGATGCCTTCCTGGTTCTCGGTATCCTCGCGTTCCCAGTGCGGTCCGCTGAAGCGTTCGCGCAGCGCGCGAACCGCAGCATTGTGCATCGCGATCAGCCGCCAGCCCTTTACGTCGTTGCGGTTGATGTACGCTGCGACCTGGTGGGCCTGCCCGACAGCCCAGCGAAGGCCGTCGATTTCCAAATCCATCGCGGCAAGCTCGGTGTCGCGGTAGATCGGTTCGATGTAAATTGCAGGCTCAGTCATGGCATGTCCCGTTTTTCGCTCTCATTTGAGAGCAGAAATTGGGACATGGCGCAAGTCCTAATCGCACCTACCCCATCTTTTTTCTGCCGCCTTTCGGGCGATCTCAGCACGCCGCTCCGGCGTCATAGTCGCCGCGCGCTTTTTGCCGCCCAAGCTCCCCAGCTGGGCGGCAGCGCTCTTCACATCCTCGCGCGTGTCCTCTGCTTCGCCGGTCGCGATCTTGCCGATCATGACAGCAAGGCCGATGGCATCGGCGGGGCGCTTCTCTCCACGCGGGCCTTTAGGCATTGCGAGACTTCCTGAACTGCTGATAGCTACGCCAAACAAGGCGACCGGCCTCGATTGCCTCGTGGCAAGCTCGTTTCGAGTAGAGATATGCCTGAAGCTGCGGCCATGTGTGCATGTCGGCCATTCTGGCATCCTCACGCGCGTCTCTCACGAAATCACCTTGGGGATTGTCCCTCGCTTGTCGCTTGGCTAGATAATCCGCGAAAGTCATACAGCCTCCATGCTTTCCGCTAAGCATAGGGCAATGAAGCGGCTGGCGCAAACCGCTGCGCCCATCAAAATTCAAACTGAGACACTACCGATCGACGGCGTTCATTGACTCGCAACCCTGCAACCCGTATATGCGCCGCCTCAATCGCAACCCGGACGCCGACGTCCCGCGCCCAAGAAGATAGTGTTATGAAGGTCAGAAGCTCGCTCAAAACCCTCAAGACGCGTCACCGCGATTGCAAGCTCGTGCGCCGCAAGGGCCGGGTCTATGTGATCAACAAGACCAACCCGCGCTTTAAGGCTCGGCAGGGCTAATCAATCCGGGCCGGAGACCTAGGGATGCCCAAGGCGGTTCTCTGGGACATCGGCAATGTGATGGTGCGGTGGAATCCCCGCGCGCTTTACGACAAGATTTTTCCAGACCCGGTTCATTGCGACCGGTTTTTGTCGTCTGTCTGCACCACGGACTGGCACATCGCCCATGACCTCGGCATCAGTTTCGCTGAGAACCGCGCCCGGCTGTTGCGACACCCGACCAAGGGACTCACAGGTTTTCGTGCAACCGGCTTTCCCTTGGCTGACTTGCGATCTAGGTTCCGCGGCTTTCCGTAACTTCCTTCCTGTGAGAGGCTATTTCCCATGGCTGATGACGCCGCCCATTCCGACGTTCTAAACCAGGCGGCCCAGGGCCAACTGAAGAGTATTGTTGAGCGCATTGAGCGCCTCGAACAGGAAAAATCCGAGATCGCCGAACAGATCAAGGAGGTCTTCGCCGAGGCCAAGGGCAACGGCTTTGACGTCAAGATCCTGCGCAAGGTGGTGCGTATCCGAAAGCAAGACCGCGCCAAGCGCATGGAGGAAGAGGCGATTCTCGACCTTTATCTGGCCGCCATGGGAGAAATTTGAAACGCGGACCACCGGATCCCAAGGCGGCAGCCAAACGCGCCGCCTTGAATGCCCTCAAGCGCGCCCGTCGTCAGGCGGTCCGCAGCGGTGTTAAGCTTTCGGACTGGGAAGGTGAATTCCTGGGTTCAGTCGAGGACCGGCTCAAGACCTATGGCCGTGCCTTCGGAGACCCTGAAAAAGGTGGTGCAGGCCAAGTCTTGTCGATCATGCAGCATGTAAAGCTGAAAGAGATCACCACCAAGGCTAAGGGCGAGCGCAAACACCCCCCGCGCCTGAGGTTTAAGCCCGAGGCAGGAACGGATAAGGGTAAGGTTTAACCCCCGCCGTCCTTAAGCTGACTGTTGGATACGACCTTCGGTTCCACCCTCAATAACACCGTTCAGAAGGGGCTCCAGCCCCTGTTCACGGACCTTACGATAAAGGGTAGAGCGACCGATACCGAGGCGGCGGGCGACTTCACTCATATGACCGGCATAGGTCTCTATGGCCAATTGGATCAGGTCGCGCTCAATTTCCTCCAGGGTCCGCAGATGACCCCGGGCATCGAGAAACTGCACCGGGCTACCCTTAGGTAGGTCTGCGATAAGCTCCCCAAGACTTTGCGGAGCCATTTTAGGCTGCTCGGACGCCAATTCCGGCGGCGGTGCTGCGATCCCTGAAATCGCGGGGAAGTCATAGGGCTGGAGGTAGGGTGCATCGGCCAAGATGATGGCGCGATAGACGGCATTTTCAAGCTGACGAACATTGCCCGGCCAGTCAAAGGCGGCCAGCAGGGCCAGGGTCTCCGCCGAAGCCCCGACCACGGCCTTACCCTCCTCGATATTGAACCGGCGGATGAAGGTTTCCACTAGGGCCGGCACATCCTCACGGCGTTCGCGCAGGGCCGGGGCCTCAATGGGGAAGACGTTCAGGCGATAGAACAGGTCCTCCCGGAACCGGCCCTCGCTCACCGCCTGGGTCAGGTCGCGATTTGTGGCCGAGACAATGCGAACATCAACCTTGACGGCGCGCTTGGAGCCCACAGGGTCGATTTCGCTTTCCTGGAGGGCGCGCAGAAGTTTGACCTGGATGTCCAAAGGCAGTTCGCCCACTTCGTCGAGGAAGAGCGTGCCGCCATTGGCTTCCTGAAACTTGCCCAGATGTTTGTCGGTGGCCCCGGTGAAGCTGCCCTTTTCGTGGCCGAACAGGATGGATTCCACCAGGTTTTCCGGGATGGCCCCACAGTTGACCGCCACAAAAGGCTTGCCGCTGCGCTCAGACGAGCCGTGGACGGCCCGGGCAATGACTTCCTTACCGACGCCGCTTTCCCCGGTGATCAGGATCGGGATGGACGATTTAGCCGCCCGCTCACCCATCCTTTTGACCATTTGCATGGCCGGGGACGAGCCCACTAGGTCAGCGAAGGTGGCCTTACCTCCAACATGTTTTTTCAAACGCTCGACCTCGCCCTTAAGGGCCCCCATGGACAGGGCATTGCGGATCGAAACATTGATACGTTCGGGGGAGGCGGGTTTGACGAAGAAGTCATTGGCACCGGCCTGCATGGCGGCCACCACCGTATCAATACCCCCAGATGCTGTGACGACGATCACGGGCTGATTAAAGCCCCGGGCACGGATTTCTTTCAGGGTGTCCTGACCGGACATTCCGGGCATGATCAAATCCAGCAGAATCACATCACACGCCCCGCCGGAGGTCAGGTGTCCGATGGCAGAGTCGCCCCCCGCAGCCTGGACCACCGCAAAGCCATCGCGCTCAAGGACCGCCTGCAATAGGCGTCGTTGTGTGGGGTCATCATCGACCACTAGGATCGTTTTGGTCATATCAAATACTCACCGATACCCGACTTTATCTGCCGAGGAGGCCTCTGGAATGAGGGTCTTTGTGTCGCAATTTGATACAGGGCTTGGGTAAAGACAGAGTTTCGGAGTCATGATTGAGGTCTTAACGTAGCGAATTTTCGAAATTCACCGAAAGCTGTAGACTCGGAGCGACCGTGACGCTGGGTCATGGCTTGCCCTAATGCAGCGTCCAGGCATATTGGCGGCAAGATCGCCATGTCGATCACCCAGGGAGGGGCCCATGAAATTCGGCAAGTTATCCATCGCGCTGGCTGTAACTTTGGTGCTGGCCGCCTGTGGCCAGGTCGGCGGCAAATCGGCGGGCAATGTCGACGGCGCGCGCATCGCCGCGGCCGGCAAGAACGGCGAATGGCTGTCGGTCGGCCGGACCTATGACGAGCAGAGGTTTAGCCCGCTGACCAAGATCGACATCAGCAATGTCAGCAAGCTGGGCCTGGCCTGGTACCACGAGTTCGATACGGATCGGGGGCAGGAAGCCACGCCGGTGATGATTGACGGTGTGCTCTACACCACCACCGCCTGGTCCAAGGTCTATGCCTTCGACGCCAAGACCGGCGTGCTGAAATGGTCCTTCGATCCCAAGATCGATGGCTCCAAGGGCTTTGACGCCTGCTGCGACGTGGTCAATCGCGGGGTCGCGGTCTGGAAGGGCAAGGTCTATGTGGGGGTTCTCGACGGTCGCCTGATCGCCCTGGACGCGGCAACCGGCAAGCCAGTCTGGTCGGTGCAGACCACGGACACCACCAAGCCCTATACCATCACAGGTGCTCCGCGGATCATCAAGGACAAGGTGCTGATCGGCAATGGCGGCGCTGAATATGGCGTGCGCGGCTATGTGACGGCCTATGACGCCGCCACCGGCAAGAAGGTCTGGCGCTTCTATACGGCCCCGAACCCCGAGGGTAAGGCGGACGGCGAAGTCTCTGACAAGATCCTGGCCGAAAAGGTCAATGGCACCTGGTTCGGCGATGTCTGGAAGAAGACCGGCGGCGGCGCGACCATCTGGGACTCCATGGCCTATGACCCCGATCTCGACATCGTCTATCTGGGGGTCGGCAATGGGTCGCCCTGGAACCATCTGAAACGATCTCAGGGCAAGGGTGACACCCTGTTCGTCTCCTCTATCCTGGCCCTCAAACCCGACACTGGCGAATACGTCTGGCACTATCAGACCACCCCGGGTGAGAGCTGGGACTATACGGCCACCCAGCACATCATGCTGGCGGACCTGACCATTGACGGCAAGCTGCGCAAGGTGGCCATGCAGGCGCCTAAGAACGGCTTCTTCTACGTGCTCGATCGCGCCACCGGCCAGCTGATCTCGGCCAAGGGCTTTGTGCCTCAGACCTGGACCACCGGCGTCGACATGAAGACCGGTCGCCCCATCGAAACCCCCGGCGCCCGTTATGCGGACAAGCCCTCCATGCAGCTGCCAGGCCCCTTGGGTGCCCATAACTGGCACCCCATGGCCTTCAACCCGAAGGAGGGCCTCGTCTATATCCCGGCCCAGGCCTCGCCCTTCGCCTACACAAATATCAAAGACTTCAAGTATCGCCCGGGGACCTGGAATGTCGGCACCGACTTCCTGGCCAACGCTCTGCCCACCGACAAGGCGGTTCTCGCGGGCATGAAGTCCATGTTCAAGGGCGAGCTGATCGCCTGGGACCCGGTGGCGCAAAAGGCCCGCTGGACCGTAGAGCATCCCTATTTCTGGAACGCCGGCATTATGTCGACAGCGGGAGGCCTCGTCTTCCAGGGTGCCGGCGAGGGTCAGTTCGTCGCCTATGACGCCGCCAACGGCAAGAAGCTGTGGAGCTATGAGACTGTAAACGGCGTGATTGCAGCGCCTTCAACCTATGAAATCGACGGCGAGCAATACGTCGCGGTGATGGTCGGTTATGGCGGCGGCGGTCCGGTTTCAGCCTCGGTCTTGCTGGGCAATAAACCACGCCTGCCGGGTCGTCTGATGGTCTTCAAGCTGGGCGGAACCGCCCAGGCCAAGGCCTATGACATCCCAGTAGTTCCCGATCTGGACCTTGCCAAGATCTCGGCGCCCGGCAATGCCGACAAGGGCTTCGCCCTATATCACGAGAACTGCCAAGTCTGTCACGGACCGAGCGCTTCGGGTGCCTTCCTGCCCGACCTGCGTAAGTCGCAGATGATCACCACCGCTGAGAACTTCAAATCCGTGGTGCTCGACGGGGCCCGTAAGGCCAACGGCATGGCGAGCTTCGCCCGCTTCCTGAATGCAGCCGATGTGGAGGACCTGAGGGCCTATATCCTGAAGGAAGCCCACAACGCTCAAGCCGACGCTGCGGCGGCTAAGGCGGCGGCGAAATAAGCAGATCTCGGCCGGTGCCTCCGCGAGGGGGCGCCGGTCAAGACTTTCTATAGCGCTACCCGATCTGATTGAATCAGATCTCGCACTAGTACTACAGTTGCAGATTTTCCCGTCGTTTGTAGTGGCAGAGAGTTGCTTTGGCTTGATGTCGTCGTTGCCAAAGTGACCAAGCAAAGATGAATGGCTTCGGGTTGGGGGGC
>NMUI01000249.1 GCA_002221445.1 Phenylobacterium zucineum
CTTGTTGACGGTGCCTAATTCGGCGCGTAGAAGAGACGCTCGAACACTGTTCTCGCACGTCTGGTAAACGCCAGATAGTCCTCTTCGAGCTGACCAGCGGATCCACGGGGGTATTCCAGGATGCGCGCCATGCCTTCGAGTTGGCGACGATCGGTCGGAAGCACATCGGAACGCTTGTTTGCCCAAAGCACCAGAGCTGAGCGGGCCCGAGAGGCAAGAGTCCATGCTTCTGCAAGCACGCGGGCGTCATGGGCCTCGAGCAACTTGGCTTCTACGGCAGCCTCGAGCGCTGGGAGTGTGCGTGGGCTCCTAATCGTTTCGTGTTCGGCGCCGTACTTCATTTGATACACCTGCACTAGCCACTCGACGTCGCTGAGCGAGCCACGCCCGAGCTTCAAGTGGCGGCGCGGATCGGCACCCATCGGCAGTCGCTCGGTCTCAACACGCGCTTGATGCGGCGAATCTCCGCCAATGCCTCGGCAGACATACGCTTGGGATAGCGATAAACATTGATGAGTTCTGTGAACTTGGCGGCCAGTTGCACAGAACCTGCGACGACGCGAGCACGGGTTAGCGCCTGCGCTTCCCAATGATCGGCCCAACGCTCGTAATAAGCAGCGTAAGACTCGAGCGACCGCACCACTGCCCCGTTTTTGCCCTCAGGGCGCAAATCCGAGTCAAGCTCGAACTCTAGGGTCGGGTCTAACGTCAGGCGCTTCAGTTCGGCAATCACTCGCTCGGCCACCTTTTGCGCGTAATCTCCGTTGACCTGGTCACTCTTTTCATAGACGAACATCACGTCGGCATCTGAACCGAATCCGAGCTCAGCTCCACCGAAGCGACCCATGGCAATGATGCAGAAGTCCAGAACCTGCGGAACCGGCCTGTCGGCGATTTGCCCCTCATCGAAGTCATAGATAATCTGCAGCATGCCCTGCAGGTATGCCTCCATTAGGTCGGTAAGACCCTCGTAAATCTGGTCGATGGTGAGGTCACCGAGGATGCCGCCAAGCGCCAAACGTAGCGTCTCTCGCCGACGGATTGAGCGCACGGTGGCAGCTACCAGCTCCGAAGATTCATGACGCTCGGCAAGTGCCGCTATCTCGCCGAGGAGTTCGGTCCTGGAGGTCGGTTGAAGCGATTCGGAGTCTTCGAACCAGGCCGCGCCTTCTGGAACCTTCTCGAGCAGGTCTTGCACAAGTTTGCTGTTCGAGAGGGCTGTCGTCATGCGTTGCGCTGCGCCTGATGAGTCGCGGAGCATGCGCAAATACCAGTGGGACTCCCCCAGATCTTCAGATAGGCGCCTAAACGCCAGTAAAGCGGCATCGGGATCGGTGCCTTCCGCGAACCACTGCAGCAATACAGGAAGCAACTGTCGCTGGATGGCGGCTCGGCGCGATAGTCCGCCGGTCAGCGCCGCGATGTGGGCGAGGGCGCCGCGTGGATCGGTGAATCCAATTGCCTTGAGTCGGTCTTGGGCCTGATCTGATGTGAGCTCGAGGCCGCCATCCCCTAGTTTGGCAACCGCTCCCAGAAGCGGTCGATAGAACAACTTCTGATGCAAAGACCGAACGTCTAGCTTGACCGCCTGCCAACGGTCTAGCAGTGCCTCGGCCGTGGATCCCACAGCCAGGGACCGCGCTAGAACACGCTGCTTTGCATCGTCTTGAGGCATTAGGTGCGTGCGCCGCAACTGAGTCAGTTGGATGCGGTGCTCGAGAAGCCGCAAGAATCGATAGTGCGCCGAGAATATTTCTGCCTCTTGGCGCCCGATGTAGCCGGCGACCGCCAACGCCTGGAGCGAGGTAAGTGTGTCTTGCGTGCGCACGGACTCGTCGGTGCGTCCGTGAACGAGCTGCAGAAGTTGAACCGTGAACTCAACATCGCGAAGACCGCCGGGGCCAAGCTTGATCTCCCAATCGACTTCGTTCGATGGGATGTGACCCATAACTCGCTCGCGCATCTTCTGCGCGCTTTCGACGAAGTTCTCGCGGCTCGCTGACTGCCAGACGAATGGATTCATGGCATCGAAATAAGCCTGACCCAACGCCGCATCGCCTGCAATCGGGCGTGCCTTAAGCAGTGCTTGGAACTCCCAAGACTCGGCCCATCGCTCGTAGTACGCCTTGTGCGACTCGACGGTTCGAACAAGGGCCCCTGATTTGCCTTCTGGACGCAAGTTTGGGTCAACCTGCCAGAGTCCAGGCTCTGGGGCAACGGCATCCATGGCTCGCATCATACGAGTGGCAAGCTTGGTTGCGATGTCGAGTGCTCGAGTCGTTTCGACCGCTGGGTCTGCGCTGTCGCCGGCAAAGATCACGTCAACGTCTGAGATGTAGTTGAGTTCTCGCGCTCCGCACTTGCCCATGGCGATGACCGACAACCGCGTTGCCTTGAGCTCTTGAGCCGTGTAGTTGCCAAATTCCGTGCTGTTCGCCAGTTCGTGCCGTGCGATAGTGATGCCGGCATCAAGAGCCGCACCGGCTGCGTCGCTCAAAGCAGCTGCAACGACTGGCAGAGCTGCCTCTTGATTCGGCTGTGACACGTCGAAAATCGCTATGCGGAGAAGTTCGCGCCGATAGGCGACACGCAGGGCGACCCACGCATCCTGGCTCTTGCCGCTTTGACGCAGGCTGTTGTCAACTGCCGAGCTGAATCGGCTCGACATTTGTTCCTGGTTGTCGAGCGACAAGACGGGCTTCTCAAACTCGGCGA
>NMUI01000028.1 GCA_002221445.1 Phenylobacterium zucineum
TAGAGTGCGTTTCGATCCGATAACCGGTTCCCACTTATCGGAACGCACTCTAGGATTCTTACGTTGCTGTAACAGGGTCCTGTGATCAGGCCCTGACCGGGGTGAGGGCTACCGGCAACCTCCCCGTTGCTTTGACGGCGAACCAAGCCTGATTAGGCCATCGCCTTCGCGGCGGTCATCAGGTCAGCGAAGCGCCGGAACAGATAAAGCGAATCTGTGGGCCCAGGAGAAGCTTCCGGGTGGTGCTGGACGCTGAAGACCGGCTTACCCGTCAGACCGAGCCCCGCATTGGTGCCGTCGAACAGGGAAATGTGGGTTTCCTCCACGCCAGCGGGCAAGCTGTCGCGGTCGACCGTAAAGCCGTGGTTCATGGAGACGATCTCCACCTTGCCGGTGGTCAAGTCTTTTACCGGATGGTTGGCCCCATGGTGACCCTGTTCCATCTTGATCGTCTTCGCGCCCAAGGCCAGGGCCAGCATCTGATGCCCCAGGCAAATGCCGAAAACCGGCACACCGCTGGCCACCAGCTTCCTGATTTCCGGCACCGCATAGATCCCAGTAGCCGCCGGATCGCCGGGGCCGTTGGATAGCAGCACACCGTCGGGCTCACGGGCCAGAATTTCTTCGGCCGATACGGAGGCGGGAACCACCGTGACCTCCGCGCCAATCGAGACCAGGGACCGAAGAATGTTACGCTTCACCCCATAGTCCACAACCACCACCTTGAAGGCGGTTGCACTGGGCTTGGCATAGCCGTTCGGCCAGGCATAGAGGCCCTCAGAATAGGTAAAGGCTTGGCGGCAGGTGGCGTCCTTGGCGAGGTCGAGGCCTTCCAAGCCAGACCATGCGGCGGCTTGAGCCTTCAGGGCCGAGATGTCGAACTGACCCTTAAGGGAATGGGCGATAACCCCATGGGGCATACCGGTCTCCCGAATGACCCGTGTTAAGGCGCGGGTATCCACCCCCGCCAGGCCCACAACTCCGCGACGTTTCATCCAGCTATCGAGATCGGAATCAGAACGCCAATTGGCGGGTGTCGTGGGACGATCACGGAAGATTGCACCCCGCGCGGCGGTATCTGCCCCCCCTGACATCTGCTCCAGGTCTTCTGAATTGGTTCCCACATTACCCACATGGGGGAAGGTGAAGGCGATAATCTGCGCCATGTAGGACGGATCGGTCAGGATTTCTTGATAGCCGGTCATGGCTGTGTTGAAACACACCTCGCCCAGGGCTGACCCCTCAGCACCCACGCCTATGCCCTGAAGGACGGTTCCATCAACCAGAACCAGGACTCCGGTGACCCCAGGCAAGAGTTCGCTCATGGTCGGGGTCTCCTGGTTGACGCCCGGGGCTCGGATAAGACCATCTGGGCAAACGGCGGCGTAGGTAGAGTTTCACGTCCCCCTGGTCAATGAGTCGCGAAGGCCCGCGACCTGTGCCATCAAAACTGCGGGAAACATTGGGAGACCCATCATGCGCTATATTGATCCAGATCGCGAGGCCTGGGCGCAATTTCGACATCTGGCCGGCGATCAACCCATTCACATGCTCAACCTGGTTAAGGTCAAAGCCTTAGCGACCTACCCGGAAGACCACCCCGATTTCGGCAAAGGCATTACGGGGTTGGAGGCTTATCGCGCCTATGGTCGAACCACGGCCCATATCTTTAACCGTGTCGGGGGTCGGCAGATTTGGGCTGGCAGGCCGCAAATGATGGTCACGGGTCCGCAATCTGAAGCCTGGGACATCTGTTTCATTGCCGAGTACCCGTCTCCTAGTGCCTTCATTGCCATGGTTCGCGATCCCGAATACCGAGAATTGGTCAAACACCGGACGGCGGGGGTCGAGGACTCGCGACTTCTTCGGCTTGATCCTGTGGTCCCAGGTGAGGGATTTGGCGAATAATGGCGGAAAGCGAGGAGTTTTCGGCATTCCCAGCCGAATGCGGGACGGGTAGGCTTGGGCATTCTCGTGATGAAGGTTGTCATGCTCGCCCTGCGCCCTAACTGCGAATGCTGTGATCGGGATTTGCCACCCGACAGTCCAGATGCCCGGATCTGCACCTTTGAATGTACCTTCTGCGCCGATTGCGCCGAGACCAAGCTGGGGGGTGCCTGCCCCAATTGCAGCGGGAATTTCAGCCCGCGCCCCATTCGACCCGCTGCCATGCTCGCCAAATATCCGGCATCGACGGAAAGGGTATTGAAGACGCGATAGGGCTGCCTCCAGTGCCAAACCGCGCTAAGATCGTGCTATGCGTATCACCACGGTCGGTCTCGATGCCGACGACACCCTTTGGCACAATGAGACCCTTTTCCGCCTGACCCATGATCGGTTTTGCGATCTGCTGGCCGACATCACCGATTCTGAGACCACCAAGGCCAAACTGTCGGAAGTCGAACGGCGGAACCTGCGACTTTATGGCTATGGGGTGAAGGGGTTTACCCTCTCCATGATTGAGACCGCCATGGAACTGACCCATGGTGAGGCTCCAGCGTCAGTGATCCGGGAAATCCTGGCCGCAGGGCGGGAGATGCTGAGCGAGCCGGTAGAACCCCTCCCGGGGGTGGATCAGGCCCTGGCCGAACTCGCAAAGACCTATCGTCTTGTCCTGATCACCAAGGGTGATCTCCTGCATCAGGAACAGAAGCTGGCGGCGTCTGGTCTGGGCGATCTGTTCGCGGCGGTGGAGATTGTCAGCGAAAAAGACACCGAGACCTATCGTCGGGTATTCGCACGGCATGGCACCGGTGCCGAACAGGCGCTCATGTGTGGAAATTCGCCGCGCTCAGACATACTGCCCGCCCTGGAGGCCGGGGCCTGGGCGGCCCATGTGCCCTATGTTCTGACCTGGGCGCATGAGCTGGTGGATCTGCCCATGGATCATCCCCGTTTCTGCGAACTGCGCTCGATCTCTGACCTGCCCGCCTGGATCGCGGGCCTTGGCTGAGCTCCCTCAAGCGATCGGGGCGCAGACCCGTTCCAGCCAGGCCCGAAGATCAGAGTCTAAGCGCGGTCCGACCTCAGCGATCACCCGGGCGTGATAGGCGTCCAACTGGGCTCGTTCATCCTCCCTCAGCAGGTCGACGGCGATCAGGCGGCGGTCAATAGGGGCCAGGGTCAGGGCCTTAAAGCCCAGCATTTTCCGTTCGCCGCCAGGAAGGTCTTCCGGCTCAGTAACATATTGCAGATTCTCGATCCGGATACCGTAAGCCCCCTCCCTGTAATAGCCCGGCTCGTTGGAGACGATCATGCCCGGGCGAAGGGCCACCAGATTGGGGGCCTTGGCGATCCGGTGCGGGCCTTCATGGACCCCTAGATAGACCCCGACCCCGTGGCCTGTGCCATGGTCATAGTCAAACCCCTGGGACCACAGAGCCGTACGCGCTAGGGCATCCAGGGCCGAACCTGTGGTGCCCGGTGGGAAGCGCACCGCCGCCAGGGCTAGGTGGCCCTTGAGCACCAGGGTGAAGCGCTCGCACATTTCCCGGCTGGGCTTGCCCATGGCCATGGTGCGCGTGACGTCGGTGGTGCCGTCCAGATACTGGGCACCGGAATCCACCAGCAGCAATGAGCCGGGTGCGGTCTTCTTATTCAGGCGCTCGGTCGGTCGGTAATGGGGCAGGGCAGCGTTGGAGAGCGCCCCGGCAATGGTATCGAAGGAAAGGTCCTTCATGGCCCCGTTCTCGGCCCGGAAGGCCTCTAGTCGGGTGACGACCTCAATCTCATCGGGAAAGGTGGCCTGGGCCTCGGTGTCGATCCAGTGCAGGAACTTGGCCAGGGCCACGCCGTCGCGGATGTGGGCCTCTGTGGTTCCGGCAATCTCCACGGCGTTCTTGCAGGCCCGGGGTAGGGCGCAGGGATCATCGCCGCGCACAACCTGGGCCCCCGCCGAGTTCAAGGCTTCAAAATACCAGGCCGAGGACAGGGCCGGGTCCACCAGCACGCGCTTACCCTTGAGGTCTGCCAGGGCGGGTTCCAAATCGGCGGGGGTTTCCAGGGAAACCTGATTGCCCAACCAGACGGGCAGAGTCTCGGTGACTTTGGCGGGTTCCAGAAACAGCCGCGCCGTGCCGTCCTTGTTCAACACGGCCTGACTGATGGGTAGGGGCGAGCGGATCACGTCGCCGCCGCGAATGTTAAACAGCCAGGCGATGGAGGCTGGAGCGGTAATGACCGCAGCGTCGGCACCCAGGCGTTCCAGGGCTGCACCGACCCGGGCACGCTTGTCGGCTGAGTCCTCCCCCGCATAGTCCAGAGGCTGAGGAACCACCGGTGCCAGGGGCTGGGCCGGGCGATCACCGCCCCAGGCCTGATCCAGAGGGTTGATCTCGACGGGCTTTAACACGGCACCGGACTTGGTCGCGGCGTTACGGAGGTGAACCAGGGCATCAGGGCTGTGCAGGTGTGGATCATAGCCCACGATCTCACCTGCCTTGACGGCATTTTCGATATAAAGCGGCACACCGCCCTCCACGAGGTCGCGAATTTCGAAAACCGATTGGTCCACCTGATCGCGGACCTGGAGGGTATAGCGGCCGTCCACAAAGACGGCGGCCTTATCCTTTAAGATCACCGCCGCCCCGGCCGAGCCGGTGAAGCCCGTGGCCCAGGCCAGGCGATCATTGGCGGCGGGTAGGTATTCATTCTGGTGCTCGTCCTCGTGGGGCACGAGAAAGCCGTCGAGGCCCTGAGCGGCCATAGCCTGACGGATCAGGGGCAGGTGGCGAGGTCCAAAGGACGGATCGGTAGATTCGGTAAAGGTCTGGCGCATGACGCCCATCTAAGGCCTTCGGCTGGGGGTCGCAAAGGGGCGCGGCTTGTGGGGATACCGATTTTCAGGCATTTTAACGGCATGATCGCGATCGCAGCCCCGGCCTGCTCAAATTCCAACGGTCCCTCCGGGATCGTTCGTCGGCGCGCGCCTTAAGGACAGCCAGACGATCAGATCCCGCCCACAACGGACGGGATCGTAAAAGAAGCCCGCCCGACATTTCAAAACTCGGAGAGCTTCCATGACTGACCCAAAACCCTGGTTTCCCATTGAGACCGAACGATTGCGCCTTCGGGAGTTCCGCCCGGAGGATGAGGCAGATGTTCACGCCTATGCCCGCATCCCCGAGGTATCCCGCTATATGGTCTGGGGGCCAAACACAGAGGAAGATACCCGGTTCTTCCTGGGTAAGAGCCTGGAGGCCCAGACCCGCT
The DNA here is from genome assembly GCA_002221445.1 of Phenylobacterium zucineum. Classification (GTDB taxonomy): domain Bacteria; phylum Pseudomonadota; class Alphaproteobacteria; order Caulobacterales; family Caulobacteraceae; genus Phenylobacterium; species Phenylobacterium zucineum_B. The sequence continues at coordinate 5,212 of NMUI01000028.1, forward strand.
GGCCGCGAACCGATGTCAGCCTGGCCATGGCGACGAAAACCGGCGACCAAGTGATCGGTGCCATCCGCCTGTGGGTGGTCGACCTCGAAAACCGCACAGCTGAGATTGGCTATACCCTGCATAGGGACTATTGGCGTCGGGGCCTGACCTTTGAGGCGGCGAACGCCCTGATCAATGTTGGGTTTGAAATCCTGGGCCTGCACCGGATCATCGCCACCTGCGACGTTCGCAATCGCGGTTCTTGGGGTGTCATGCGCAAGCTGGGCCTGCGGCGGGAGGGCCGTTTTCGGCAGGACAAACAGATCAAGGGTGCCTGGCGCGACACCTATGCCTATGGCGTCCTGGCCGAGGCGTGGCACGTCGCAAACCGCTAATATCACCCGGATATAAATTGACGGGGTCGGGAAAACCGGTACAACCCGCCTCCGTCAGTTCGGATCAGGATCATGGAAAACCAGCGCAAACGCGAAATCACCGCGGCCTATAAGGAACGCAAGACCCAGCCGGGGATCTTCCGGGTGGATTGCGCCGCCTCCGGCGAAACCTGGGTCGGGATCAGCCGCAATCTCGACTCCGCCCGGAATTCGGTCTTTTCCAACTGCGCGTGGGCAGCCACCGCAATAAGGCTATGCAAGCCGCATGGGCGACCCATAGCGAGGCAGGGTTCGCCTATGCCGTCGCTGAAGTGCTGGAGGTCAAGGACGTCAGCCCCTACATCCTCGACCGGCTGTTGAAGGAGCGCCTGGCCCACTGGCAGAAGGAATTGGGGGCAGGGTCGGTTGTGCTATGAATTAAGAAGTTATCCTTAGCTTTGTGGAGTCTATACTTAGTTATTATCAATATGTTCCAAGTTCTCTATATTGCAAATATCAGCAATTTCTGCAATTGACTTGGAATTTCTAACTTTACTAATCTCTTCTAGAAATTGCAGCTTTTCTCTTTGAAAGTAGTAATCAAGGGTAAAAATTTGGAGATTTTTACAAGTTCTCCATTGAACATAAACAAGTGAAACCTGAGTCATGGGTTCAACATCTAATGTAATTTGACGCTTCCCAAACTTTAATGGAAATATCTTCGTAATAATATTTCCTTTTTCTCAACCTCTTGGGCGGACAATATGCGCCATCGATTGTAGTCGCTGTCGATGAGTTCCATGCCAACAAAAACATTCTGCTTTAATGTCTGGGGGCCACACTTTGTAAGATTTTCCATGCCCGAGAAATAATAGAGTTCATCACTCGGCGTGAAACCGAAAGCTGGAAAAGTAATTTCCATTTCACATGAATTCATCGTGTTTCCCCCCGCAAAATTCATAAGCCCTCCACAAGATCCAAGAGTTCTTATCTTCGCTCGGCCCGTGGCATGTGGTCTTCTTGGCCGCTAAGAGTCCGATTCAGGTTCTCCCACGCATCAGTTGTATAGGCGCCAATCGCGACAGGAACCGTCTTCTGCCAGTCCGTTGTTCCATGCCAGAGGCGTAGGGCCGGATTGAATTGTGGCGCACCTTTCCAACTCGAATGTATGCGCCGGTGAATATCCTTCCTTAGCGGCTTTAGGAGGGGATAGCTGTTTCGCCAATCTGGAGCCATCCGACTAGAGCCATTTAAGTGGACTGAATGGTGTACTTCCTCCCCTGGTTTTACAAGGCCGGCCTTGCGCATCGCCCTCGCTGCCTTTTTGGCGGACATCGACCCCATGTCTAAGACTTTAAGGCCCTTGCGAGCCGCCTTTACGCCCTTAGCTACCGCGCCAATGGGAAGTACATCTCCCACAGCCATGGCGGCATTAAAGGCTGCTCCGCCATAGTTCCCATCCTGCAGGTCGCCAGCGGCCTCCCAAGCCGGGCCCACAACCGGGATGAAGGACTCCGCAAGGTTTGGCCGCGGGATTTTCGGACCTTTTTGAAAATCTTCCAGCGCATCTTTGGCGAAATCTGTGGGCGATGAGACTTGGGAGTCGGCCAAAACTGGGTCGGGCCTGGACACAGTTTCCGCCACCAGTTTGAGTGGCCTAATACCAGAAACTCCATCCTGATTAAAAAAGTGCGTCGCGAGTTCTCTGAAGTCGAGCGCTGTTCTTGCTCTATGTCTGAAGTCGAGCGACGATACCACCGCTGAAGCTCTGCACCACTGAGGCGTGAAGGATCGGTCTGTCGTTGGGGCAAAAATAGTTCTCCTTCCGGGCGGCATGAAACGGGGCACTACGCCTTGTCCTCGGGGTGCGCCGAGCTTGGTGGCAATTGACCATAAATAGAGCGCTTTGAAAAGAACAAAAATAGAACATTTAGGAGTCGGTGCACCTGAGGTCTCCGTCCCAATTCCCATAGCCAGGTGCCATCGACCCCTTGTAAGACTTGGTCTGACACCATTGAGCCCCTCCCATGACCCACCTCCGCCTCACCCTCGGCCCCTATGACTTCACCGGCCGCCTGGAAACCGAGACCGCCCCCAAGACCTGCGCCGCCATCCTGGCCAGGCTGCCGTTTGAGGCGCAAATGGTGCATGTGCGCTGGAGCGGGGAGGCGGTCTGGGCACCCTTGGGGGATTTTGAGTTTGGAGTTCCGGCTGAGAACGCCACAAGCTACCCAGCGCCCGGCCAAATGCTGCTCTATCTCGGCGGGATCAGTGAGACCGAGCTGCTGCTGGCCTATGGCCCTGTCCGGTTCGCCAGCAAGGCCGGTCAGCTGGCCGGAACGCCCTTCCTGACCGTGACATCGGGGCTGGATCAGCTGGCCGACTTTGGTCGCCTGACCCTCTGGAAGGGGGTTCAGACCTTGCGGATGGCCTTAGCCTGACACGAACTCGATCGGCCCAGGATAGGCAGCAACCATCGTGTCGGCGGTCAACAGGACCAAGCCTTCGCATTGGGCCTGAGCGACCAAAATTCTGTCGAAGGGATCCTTATGAAGGTTTGGTAGTGTCGAGACCGCCGCAGCATGGTCGCTCGTGATCGGTACCTCAAGGTAGCCGTTTTCAAGCAGCCCTCTGCGCAAGATGTGCGGATCAGCTTGAAAGTCATCGCGGCCTAGACTGGCCTTGATTGCGACTTCCCAGATACTGGCGGCGCTGAAATAGACCGCGTTCTCTGTATCCGTCACAAGAGTTTTGGTCTTAGCGGGCAGCCCTGAAGTGGCAGCCCACAGAAGCAGATGCGTATCCAGCAGGAGGTTCAAGGCGTCTCGCCGAACAGTTGGGCGACCTCTTCTGCACCCATGCGATCGAAGTCGGGCGGCACGCAAATCTGGCCTAAAAGAAACCCAGTGCGGCTTTGCACCTTTGGTTCTGGAGCGTCTAGCGCTGTGACCATGACCATAGGCTTGCCGGCTTTGGCGATGACGAAGGACTCTCCCTTCGCCGCCTGATCCACAAGGCGGGACAAGTGGGTCTTGGCTTCATGAATATTGATGGTCTGCATCGCGCATTCCTAAACTTAGTTCACTGAACTTAGTTTACATTAGCTAGCGATGCAAGGTCGCCTAACGCCGGCGGATCACCAGGGTCACCCAGGCGTCGCGGTGGATGCGGCGCACCAGGGTGAAGCCTTTGGAGCGATAGGCCGCCAGGACCCGGCGCTCCTGCGACCTTAAGAGACCCGACAGAATGGCCAGGCCGCCGGGCCTCAAGGCCAGCTTGATGTCTTGGCTCAGCGCCACCAGGGGCGGGGCCAGAATATTGGCGAAGACCAGATCATAGGGTGCCTTCGCCCGAACGCCGGCATGACCAAGGCCTGAGGCCGGCAGGAACTTGGCCTTGGCCTTGTTGAGCTGGGCGTTCTCCCCGGCAATGCGGACGGAGGGGGCGTCGATGTCTGTGCCCACGGCGACGGGCGTTCCGGTGCGCGCGGCGGCGATGGCGAGGACGCCGGTTCCCGCGCCCACATCCAGCACGCGCTTGAAGCGCTTGGCCTTGAGCAGGTCATGATAGGCCAGAAGGCAGCCCACCGTGGTGCCGTGATGACCGGTGCCGAAGGCCGCGCCCGCTTCGATCCGTAGGTTCACCGTATTGAGCGGGGCCTTGCCGCCGTCGTGAGCCCCGAAGACGAAGAACCGCCCGGCCCGCACCGGGGGTAGACCCGACAGGGCCATGGCCAGCCAATCGGCATCGGCCAGCTTCTCCACCACGGTCTTCATGGGCGGGAACTTGGCCAGCAGGGCGCTGAGGCCCTCGACTTCTTCCGGCGTCGTGGGGAAGGCGTCGATCCGCCAGACGTCCTTGTCCTCGTCTTCCTCGAGGATGGAATAGGTGGCCGCTTCCAGGGCCGGATCGGCGTCAATGGCCACGGCGGCGGCTTCAGCCACGGCTCGGGGCCCGCGGGAGACAATCTGATAGGCGTCATCACTCATGCTCCCCCTGTAGTTGCAGGACGGGCGAAAAGCGATGCGATTTTCGTCAAGCGGTAGCTTTTGCTCGGGCGACGGCCCTTTCGATCAGGTCGCCGATCTTAGAGATCAGACCCTTGGGCAGGTTGTGACCCATGCCGGGCAGAACGTGCAGTTCAGCGCCCGGCACCACGGCCGCCGTATCGTGACCACCTTCCACCGGAACCAGGGGGTCATCGGCCCCATGAATGACCACGGTGGGCGCCTTGATCGTCGCAAGTGCAGCCCGGCGATCCCCGCTGCCGACAATGGCGGCATATTGGCGCAGAAAGCCGACCGGATAGAAGGACCGCTGGAAATTATCCCGGATAATCTGGCGCTGGGCATCTTCGTCTATGGGATTACCCTTGCCGGCCATGACCCGGGCTCCGGCCAAGCCGTGTTCGATGAAGGCTTCCAGATCTTCCCGGGGATCGGGGCCGCGATCGGTCAGCCGTGCCATAGCTTCGGGCTTGGCGGGCGGGAGATCGCGATTGCCGGTGGTGGACATGATCGAGGTGAGGGACAGGACCTTGTGTGGATGTTCAGCGGCCAGCATCTGGGCAATCATGCCGCCCATGGAAGCCCCTACAATGTGCGCCTTGCCAAAGCCCAAGGCGTCGATCATGCCCGCCGCGTCGGCGGCCATGTCGGACAAGAAATAGGGCACGGGTGGTTTTTGGCCTGACATCAGGGCCTTGAACACCTCGGTCATGTCCGGTGCGCCGTGCGCCTCGAATTTGTGAGACAGGCCCACATCGCGGTTGTCATAGCGGGCCACCCGATAACCCCGGGCCGTCAGATCGTGAATGAGATCCAGAGGCCAGGCGGTCATCTGGGCCCCCAGACCCATAATCAGCAGGATCGGCTCGCCAGTCTCAGGGCCATGGATGTCGTATTCCAAGGCGATGCCATTGGCCGTGATCTGGGGCATGTTGCGGTCCTGTGCGAGGAATTTTTCTCACTCTGGGGCACCCTTATCGCATGAGCAAGATCAGGCTTTCTCCAGAAAGCTGTCTATGACCTTTTTCTCGCCTGCTTTGTCGAAGGTGACGGTGAGCTTGTTGCCCTCTACAGCCTTGACGGTGCCATATCCGAATTTCTGGTGGAAGACCCGATCTCCCCGACCGTAGGCACTGACATGGTCTGTGCCGGAAACGGCAATCAAGCGGCCTTCCCCCTCGATGACAGCCTGGCGTCCCGGGTGGCCGCCGCGATAGTCCTTGGCCTGGGCGCGACGCCAACCGGGTGAGTCATAGCCGGAACCGAAGCTGGGAGTTTCATCCCAAAGGCTGCCGTGCTGCTGCATTCCGGGGCCGCCGCCATAATAGCCAGTCTCAGACGCCGCTTCCACATGGGCCGGGGGTAGTTCGTCAACGAACCGGCTGGGCAGTTGGCTGGTCCATCGGCCATAGACCTGACGATTGGCAACAAAGGAAATCCGCGCCTCCGCCCGGGCCCGGGTTATGCCCACATAGGCCAGCCTTCGTTCTTCTTCGAGGCCCTTCTCGCCGTTCTCGTCCATACTGCGCTGGGAAGGAAAGACCCCTTCCTCCCAACCCGGTAGGAAGACTAAAGGAAATTCCAGGCCTTTTGCCGAGTGCAGGGTCATGATCTGCACGGCGTCGGCCTGGGGTCCGCGATCCATGTCCATGACCAGGGAAACGTGCTCAAGATAGGCCTGAAGGGTGTCGAAGGCCCCCATGGACTGAACCAGTTCCTTCAAGTTCTCCAGCCGGGTCTGGGCTGTTGGGGTTTTGTCTAGGCGCAGGGCGTCGGTATAGCCGCTCTCCTCCAGCACCTGCTCCATCAGCCGGGCATGAGCCACGGTCTCAGCCTGAGCCCGCCAGCGATCCAGGTCGCGGATGAAGTTGGACAGGGAGGTCCGGGTGCGAGCCGGCAGTTCGTCAGTCGCCACGGCGTCGCGGGCTGCGGTCATCACCGACACGCCACCTAGTCGGGCGATTTGCAACAGCTTCTGAACCGAGGATTCGCCTATGCCCCGCTTGGGGGTATTGACGATGCGTTCAAAGGCTAGATCGTCGTCGGGCGATTGGATAAGCCGCAGATAGGCGTGAGCATCGCGGATCTCAGCCCGCTCGAAAAAGCGCGGCCCGCCCACCACCGTATAGGGGATGGACAGTAGGACGAACCGTTCTTCAAAAGCCCGCATCTGAAAGGAGGCGCGGACCAGAATGGCCATGTCGCGATATTTCCGCGCCGCCTTTTCTGTGGTTCCTTTGTGGGCCCGCTCGATCTCATCGGCGATCAGGCGGCTCTCGGCCTCGCCATCCCAGACCCCCCGGACAATGACTTTTTCGCCCCCAGTCTGTTCCGTCCAGAGGGTCTTGCCCAGGCGGTCTTTGTTGGCGCTGATCAGGCCTGAGGCTGCTGCCAGAATGTGCTGGTAGAACGATAATTCCGTTCCAGTCGGATGACCCTCGCCCCCGGGAAATCCCGTTCGAACCGGAGGATATTATCGACCTCCGCGCCCCGCCAGCCATAGATCGACTGGTCATCATCCCCACGCAACAGACATTCTGTTTGGCTTGGCCCAACAGCCTTAACCACAGATACTGAGCCACATTGGTATCCTGGTATTCGTCCACCAGGATATAACGGAACCGCCGGTGAAACTCGGCCAGGACATCGGGCTGGGTCAGGAACAGGGTCAGGTTATGCAATAGCAGGTCGCCGAAATCGCAGGCGTTCAGCACCCGCAGGCGGTCCTGATAAAGCCGATACAGGGTCTGACCTTTGTTATTGGCAAACTGAGCCCCCTCAGCCGGGGGTAGCTTATCGGGGGTCCAGCCTCGGTTCTTCCAGTGATCGATCAGTCCGGCCAGGGTCTTGGGGGTCCAACGCTTGTGGTCGATCCCCTCGGCCTCTATCACCTGTTTGAGCAGCCGCTCCTGATCATCGGTATCAAGAATGGTGTAGTTGGACTTCAGGCCCACCAGCTCGGCGTGCCGCCGCAGGATCTGGGCGGCGACGGAATGGAAGGTCCCCAGCCATCTCAGGCCCTCGGCCTCCGGCCCGATGATGTGGGTGATCCGCTCACGCATTTCCCGTGCGGCCTTGTTGGTGAAGGTCACCACCAGCAGCTCCCAGGGCTTGGCCTTGCCGGTCGATAGAATGTGCGCCAATCGGGTGGTCAGGACCCGGGTCTTACCGGTGCCAGCCCCCGCCAGGACCAGGACCGGCCCTTCGGTCGCCTCAACCGCCGTGCGCTGCTCCGGGTTCAATCCCACCAGATAGTCGGGACCCCGAACCCGAGCGAGATCGCTGAGACGGGGCGTGGGCAGGGGTGATTCAGACATAGGCATGGGAACATTCGTAGCACAAACCTCGCCCGGCTTAAGGGGGCGTGGCAGGAAACGCGTCTCGCGGCTTATCGTCTACTGGCGAAGGCCAGGGCCGCGAGGCGAGAGGCTGATGCCAGAGGGGTTTCTCCCCGCCCCTGATCAATCCGTGCGATCAGTCCGGCTAGGCTGAGGTTTTCGGCCTTAGCCATGGCTTCAAGCACAGTCCAGAACTCCGTTTCCAGAGCCACGGAGGTTGCATGACCGGCGAGAAGGATGGAACGCTTGCGGAGTCTGGGCATTGAAAAGTCACGCGCTCCAATTGCGATCACAAGGCAAGGCTTATTTTGACATTTAATCTAAAGGCAATTTCGCTTGCGTAAAAATGACGCTCACGTCATCTTTGTGCTTCGACGAATTGAAGGTCCTCCCCCATGACCGCCGACATCATCTCCATGCCCGCCCTTAAGCCCAAGGCGATACAGCCTCCAAAATTGGAGTGGGGCAGGGCCCTGGCTGCTCTGCGCCGTCTGTTGAGCAATAAAGAAGACACCACGGCCGTGTTCGAAATCATGCGCGCCCTGAATGGTGAAACGATCAAAAAAGGCTATGACCGCCTGCTAAGCGTTCCAGACGGCGGGCGTATGGCTTATGAAGCCGTCGAACTGGCACCCAAGCTGATGAATGAGGCTTGGCTCGACAGCTTCGCCCCTGGCACCGTCGGCGCGGCCTATCGGGAATTTGTCCGTTCGGAGAACCTGTCTGCCGAAGGCCTAGCCGAGGTCAGCCGTTCCGTCGGCGATGACATAGAGGTCAAACATCCTTACGCTTGGTTCGGACGCCGAAACCGCGATGTCCACGATCTTTGGCATGTGCTCAGCGGTTATCACCGTGATGCTCTCGGTGAGGCCTGTCTGGTGGCTTTTTCCTATGCCCAGACCAAGGGCCTCGGCTGGGCCTTGATTGCGATTGGTGCTGCACTCCGGTCACGCAAGGGGGGCTATCCCTATCCGAAAGCCATCTGGCAGGGGTATCAGCGGGGCAAGGCGGCGACCTGGTTGCTGGGCGAAGACTATGAACGCCTGATGGCCGAGCCTCTTGAAGCCGCCCGCAAACGCCTCAACATCACCCCCGCCACCCTTTACAACGCTATACCACCCGAGGCGCGGGATACCGTGCTTCCCGAAACCAAAATCGCTGCCTAGAGTGCGTTCCGATAAG